>CAZQES010000106.1:0-14381 GCA_964591425.1 uncultured Anaerolinea sp. | reverse complement strand
ATCGATCTGCGCAGTAGTGATTATGATCGTTATTTGGAGGAAGCCGTAGAACAGGTTGTGGCGGGGAATATCTATTGGCGCGATGAATACGACGCCGTGCCGCGTTACATCATGCCGTTCAATGAACCGTTGAGTGGGAATCAGGAGTTGCAGAGCGATAACGTGCAGGAGGTGGTGGATCTGGTCAAAGCCATCGGCTCACGGCTGGAACAGGAGGGATTTAGCGATGTGAAGTTCGTTCTGCCCAACGAAGAAACGGTTCATCGCACCCTTGAAGTTGCTACGGCGATCCTGTCCGATCCGGCGGCTCGCAAATACGCTGGCATTATCGGATATCATTCCTACCCGTATGGCTCAACCTATGCGAGTATCCCGAATATTTTGAACACCTCCGGTGCAGGCGCACCAGACGCGAATGCTGTGGAGATTCGAGATCGACTCCGACAGCTCAGCCAGCAATACGGGTTGCCGGTCTGGATGACCGAAGTTTCCCACGGGGATGTCGATCCGTTTTCATTCGAAGATTTTCGGGGCCGCGCCATCCATATTCATGATGAATTCTTGTATGCAAACGCCTCCGCGTACTTCGGCATGACAAACATGTGGGATACGTTTTCACAGGAAGCCCACTTCGGTAACCAAGACCTTTCATCCGCCGAAGGCACAATTGTCCTGATCGACAATTCCCACCGAACGGTATCGATCACCGGCATGGGATACGCGATCGGCCATTATGCGCGCTGGATAGAACCGGGCGCAGTTCGTGTAGAAGCCCTCAGCGGGGACCCTCTCTTGCAGGTCACCGCTTTTATCTCCCCGGAATCAGATCAACTGATACTGGTCTTGATAAACAATAATACGGTTCCCAAAGAAATCAACGTTGGCCTAAATTCTGCCGAACTGGCTGGAAGCGTTTCAGGGGAACAATCCACGCCCGACCAGTATTGGAGCCCGGTCTCGGAATTTGAAACAGCATCACCGATCAGTTTTGCGGCGACCCTGCCGGCAGAAAGTGTCACGACGTTTGTTTTTCCTTTGGTTCCATAATCTTTCATATTTACCGTCGGTCCGTGTTGGATGGGAATGAAACCCCTGCTTTCCATAATCATTGCCAACACTAACGGACAACCGGAAATTGTTGCCTGCCTCTCCGCCTTGGAAATGCAAATGGTCGATAACCGCTTCGAGGTCATTGTGGTGGAATCGGCGGGTTCGGCGATGACAGGCGCTCTGCATCAGCAATTTGAATGGATCCGAATTGTTACTGCGAATCAGGGTGAGAGCATCCCGCAAATGCTCGTGGCAGGGTTGGCGACCAGTCAGGCAGACATCGTTGCGGTTTTGGAAGATCATGAGATCGTCCTGCCCGGTTGGTGCGAGGCTGTTCTTTCTACCCACGCAACTCACCCCGACGTGGTTGCCATAGCGGGTCCGATCGATAACGGGTGTGCTGATCGAGTGATCGATTGGGCGACTTTCTTCTGCGAGTACTGCGAATTCATGTCCCCAATTCAAGCGAGTGAAACCGAATTTCTTCCGGGTCACAATGTTTCGTACAAACGCAAAGCGTTGGAAACAGGTTCGCTCGAAGCCATGTCTAACGGATTTTGGGACAGCGCGTTGCATCCTGATTTGCGCCGGCGCGGGTTCAAGTTTCGCATGGAACCGAAGTTAAGAGTATTGCACCAAAAACAGATTGGTTATTTTGAATTCATCGAACAGCGTTACCTTTACAGTCGTTATTACGCAGGCTCGCTTGCGCGTGATCGGAGTTTGCCATACCGGGCGGCGTATTCATTTGCGTGCGTGGCGTTGCCCGTTATCCTCCTGTATCGCATCCTTTCTTGCGGATTTGCCAAGCGCGCGTTTCAAAGGGAACTTTTGCTTTCCGTGCCTTTTCTCGTGTCCTTCACGCTCGTTTGGGCTTTCGGAGAGATGGTCGGTTCTTTATTCGGACGGGGAGCCAGCCTCGCTTTGATTCGATGAATTACCCACCTTTCAGCCAAACCCAAGAAGCAATCGAGTCGGCGCGCCCTCCAGCGAACGCTGTCAAGCCTCAGCGTGTGGCAGTGGACGCTACCTGCTGGCAAAACAACCGAGGCTATGGACGTCATGCCCGCAATTTGCTCAGTGCGCTCATGCGAATCGACACGGACAATCGCTATTGGTTTTTTGTCGATTCAACCGAAATGTTGGATCTGATCCCCTCCAATGTTGAAGCAATCCTCGTGAACACCAGCAGACCGACCGCCCAAGCCGCCTCGTCCGACGGTCGCAGATCGATTTCTGATATGTTGCGCATGAGCAGGGCGATTTCACAACCCGGGTTTGATCTGGTTCTTTTCCCTACGGTTTACAGCTACGTTCCGGTGTTCAGCCGCGCCCATAAAATGGTGTTCATTCACGATGTGATCGCCGAAAAATTTCCTGAACTCACCTTGCCAAGTCCCTCGGCGCGCCTCGCGTGGAAGCTGAAGGTGAAGACAGCCCTGTATCAAGCCGGGACGATCGTCACCGTTTCTGAGTTTTCGAAACTTGGAATCGTTGAGGTCTTCAAGGTAATGTCTCAAAACGTAAAAGTCGTGGGTGAAGCGCCTAGTCCGATCTTCAAGAGGTTGAAAGAGCCGCGAGCGATCGTCCCGTCACCGGAATGGACGCGGGGAGGGGCGCGTCAGATTGTCTACGTTGGCGGATTCGGTCCCCATAAGAATCTGATCCGTTTGTTGGAAGTTTTTGCCCGTCTGGCTCTTCGCACTGATTTCTCGGATATATCTCTAATTTTGGTAGGTGAGTACGAAAGCGAGGTATTTCACTCAGAGTATTCCGAACTACGTCAGAAGATCGCCTCCTTGGGTATCGAAGCGCGAGTCGTGTTTACGGGTTATCTTCCGGACGAGGCGCTCGTCGTTCTGCTAAATCAAGCGCATGTGTTAGTGCTCCCGTCGCTCTTGGAAGGATACGGACTGCCTGCGGTGGAAGCTGCTGCGTGCGGCTGCCCGGTCGTGGCTACCAAGTCCAGCCCGTTGCCGGAACTGTTGGGTGAGGCGGCGCTCTATTTTGATCCTTACAACAGCAACGAATTAGAGGAGGCGCTGACGCGGGTACTTGCTTCCGAGTCTTTGCGCCAGACGATGAGCCTCGCAGGTTTGATGGCAGCCGAAAAGTTAACCTGGGATCACGCCGCGCTCGCCTTGAAGGAACTGATCGGATCGGCCCGTCCACTGTGAATCGTCCTCTCAATTTCCTCCACCTCACCACGTTCTATCCCCCATACAGTTTTGGCGGAGACGCATTGTACATTTATCGTCTCGCGCACGCATTGGGCGATGAAGGGCATCATGTAGATGTTGTTCACTGCGTGGATTCATATCATCTATTTCACCCTGAAGAACCCGAGCTTTCGTTCAAAGAGCATCCAAAGGTAACTCGCCATGAACTGCGAAGTCGGTATAAATGGCTCTCACCGTTATTGACCCAACAGACGGGTTTACCTTTGTTAAAGAGTGGAAAGATACAGGAAATCCTAAAGAAGAAACGATATGATGTGCTCCACTTTCACAACATCTCTTTGTTGGGACCTCAACTCATGAAGATACAGCCGCCTAACGGCAGAGCCGTGAAGATCTATACCACACACGAGCATTGGCTGATCTGTCCAACTCATGTGTTGTGGAAGTTCAATCGTCAGCCTTGTGACCGACCTCAATGCTTTCGCTGTACCTTGATGAGCAAGCGGCCTCCGCAGTTGTGGCGATATCTAGGCGTATTGGAAAATGCCAGCCGGCATGTTGATCAGTTTGTATCGCCCAGTCGTTTTACAGCCCAGATGCATGCTGACCGAGGATTCTCACATCCTGTAGACTATCTGCCGCACTTCATTGACAAAAAAGATTCGGATTGGCAGGACCCTCGTCCGCGCCCGCAGGATAACCCATATTTTCTTTTTGTAGGTCGGCTGGAGAAGATCAAGGGCGCTCAAACTCTCGTAGAATTCTGGAAACAGGTTTCTGAATACGATCTGCTTATCGTTGGGACGGGAACACAGATCGAGGAGTTAAAAAGCCTCGCCTCAACTCACCCGCAGATCAAATTCCTTGGAGCGCTTTCGCAGGAAGCATTGGGCAATTACTATTATCATGCGTTAGCCACCATCGTGCCATCCCTCACCTACGAAACGTTTGGGATGATCATCCTGGAATCGTTTGCGCGGAAGACGCCGGTCATTGTCCGTGATTTAGGCGCTTTGCCCGAGGTCGTCCGTGAGAGCGGCGGAGGTAGAATTTATCAAACGGATACCGATCTGTTAGAGTCTGTACGACAGATCGCAAGTTCCCCGGATCTGCGTGATGAGCTTGGTGAGCGAGGGTATCAAGCCCTTGTGCGCAACTGGACGCGCGAGACGCATCTCGAACGCTATTTTGAATTCCTTGAACGAGCCGCCGTTACGGTTTTCGGGCGGATACCGTGGCAGGTTGCCGAGTCCCAAAAATAATCCTGCCAATTTGAATTGGAGAATCTTTTTACCGTGAAAAAAAACGCGCATGCTGGAATAGTTTTGTTTTTGCTGCTTGCATTACATTTGGCTTGGCTTGTAGGTATTTGGATTACTGGCGCTTCGGAAAACCTGCCAAAGTTGCTGATCGCAGGAGGTTTAAGTTTATTTGGTTACCTGGCGATTAACTTGTCGCCGGAGGTCATATTCGAAAAAGTCGGAAATGGAATTAACTGGCTGGCGAACAACCAAACAACCTTCCTTCGCCTGCTCACCATTGTCATGTTGGTGTTTGGGATCCTGTATGCCAGCCAGCAGCGTGTGTGGCCTTTTGATGAAGAGCGGAATTTCGGCGCTTCGCGAGTGATCGCCGAGCAAGGCTTGGATGTATTTTTTGATCGATACGCGCAAAATAACTACCTTGCAAACCGTCACCCGCCGCTGATATTCATTGTCAACGGGTTGGTCATGACGGTTTTTGGATCGAGCCTTTTGACCATGCGCATCGTGACCTTGATGTTTGGTATTGGCGCGCTGATGGCTTCGTATTTCCTGGCTTCGAGCCTGTATGATAAAAAGATCGCCGTGTTGACGGTGCTTGTCCTCCTTACATACCCATTAATTTTCAGGGAAAGCACGGCTGGACTGCTGGATGTGCAAGCCACATTATTTTTTGTCCTTACCCTCTATGTCGCGTGGAAACTTGCTGAAAAGCCATCATGGAAATATGGTGTGGTTCTCGGCCTCTCCCTTGGTTTGGGATTGCTGACCAAGTATATGGTTATGTTCATTATCCCATTATTGTTTTTACTTTTTATTTTCCAAAAGAATATCCGCGCGTTGATCCTTCCCGCGATCCTTTCGTTGTCGGTGGCGGGCGCGCTGTTCCTGGTATGGACGTGGTACGGAAGCCAAATTGGTGTACGCGTCCCTACTGTCGCAGGGTTCAGTCCATCCGGTCTCTTTGCTTCGAAACAAGTGGTGAACCCTGATCCGTCGCAAAGCGGTCCGGTGATCGAAGACTTCGACATCAGCCCCGGATTTTTCCTTTTAACGGAGTCGGGGCGCGGTTTTCTGCTGAATTCCCTGATTACCCGGTTACCCTCTGCGCTGGGAGCATATAATCTACCATTGATCTTGCTCGGAGCGTTCGTGGTGTTGCGCCAAAAAAGCGCCAGCAATTTTTTTGTGTTGATGTGGATCGGCGTGGTTTCTGGCCTGCTGATTCTAACCCTCCCAGACCACCGCTACTTTATGGTTGTCTTCCCTGCGGTGGCAATGATCAGCGCTCGATGGTTGGAAACCCAGTCGGATGTGGATCTGGGCCGGGTGACGTTGTTGATGCTTATTTGTCAAATTGGCTCGTTGTATATCTTTGTCGATTGGAAACGGGCAACCGAACTTTTCAATGGTCCCTAGGGTTTGCCCTCCTGGGAATCAACCGAATAGAGCAGTACGGCAGGTGAAGTTAAGCAGTACGTGCCATTTGCGCATGAGAAAATTTACCTCGAAGCGGATAACAATTTTAAGTGTGCCGACTCGAAGAGAAGGAGTCATAAAAAATCATGGCGGTTTCAAAAACACAGAACGACTCGAGATTCGTGATCGTGGGTGGCGGGCCGGCGGGATTGACCGCCGCCTATGAATTAGCCTGCCGCCATTATCAACCCGTCGTATTCGAGAAATACGACAAGGTCGGAGGTATCGCGCGTACGGAAATGTATAAAGGCTACTATTTCGATATGGGCGGGCATCGTTTTTTCACAAAATCTGCCGAAGTCAACCGGATGTGGCAGGAGGTGATGGGGAACGACTTCTTGCGCCGGCCTCGCCTGTCGCGCATTTATTACAAACGAAGGTTCTTCAATTATCCGCTGAAACCTTTCAATGCACTGCGCGGTTTGGGAATTTGGGAAGGCTTGTTGATCGGGTTTAGCTACCTGTATTGGCAGATATTTCCCCACCGGCAGGAAAACAATTTTGAAGAGTGGGTTACAAATCGGTTTGGAAAACGTTTGTTCCGAATTTTCTTTAAATCGTATACTGAAAAGGTCTGGGGGATTTCAACATCGGAATTAAGCGCAGAATGGGCGGCGCAGCGCATCAAGGACCTCGATCTGAAGGCGGCAATCCTAAGCATGTTTGTGAAACCCAGGCAGACCATCAAAACCCTCATCGAAGAGTTTGATTATCCTCGTCGCGGTCCCGGTATGTTGTGGAATACGGTGAAGGAAAAGATCGAAGAACGCGGGGGCGAGGTCTTCCTAAACACAACCGTCGTGAAGATCCGACATCGCGATAACCGCATCACGGAGGTCGTGGTACAACGGGGGGATCAACTCGAAGTCGTGGAAGGCGCGCATTTCATATCCAGCATGGCGATCACCGACTTTATTAGGGCGTTAGATCCGCCACCGCCAGCGGCAGTAAGGCACGCAACGGATCAATTAAGCTACCGCGACTTTCTCACGGTCTGTTTGGTGGTGAACCAGTCAAAACTTTTCGACGATAATTGGATCTATGTTCACGAGCCCAACGTCAAGGTGGGCCGCATTCAGAATTTCAAGAACTGGAGCCCGGATATGGTGCCCGATGAGAACACCTCCAGCCTTGGGCTCGAATATTTCTGCAACGAGGGCGATGAACTCTGGCGCATGTCAGATACAGATCTGGTGGAGTTGGGAAAACGCGAGCTGGAGGCTATTGGTTTGGCTCGCGCATCCGATGTGTTTGACGGTCGAGTGTTCCGCGTGGAGAAAGCCTATCCGATCTACGATTCAACCTATCAACAACATCTCCAGTTGATACGGACCTATCTCGCTTCATTTGTTAACTTCCAAACCATCGGGCGGAACGGGTTGCATCGCTATAACAATCAAGACCATGCGATGCTGACGGGCATGTATGCCGTTCGCAATGCGCTCGATGGAGGAACCTACGACCTTTGGAGTGTGAATGCGGAGCAGGACTATCACGAGGAGATTCGCCGTGAACAGGATGCCGTCGCTGAAAAAGTAATCAACCGCGTATTTCCCCGGGTATTTACAAAACTGGAACCGGTCGCGTTCGGAACGGCGATGGGTATCGTATCTTCGATCTCATTGTTGCTGGTAACGCTGTGGGTAGTGATTAATAATCTCGGCGCTGTTGCCCGATTGATGACCTTGTTGAATCAATATTTGCCCGGTTACGAGGTGTCCATATTCCCCGGTGCGTTGTTCAGCGTTTTCTACGGTTTCATTTTGGGATTCGTACCGGCGTGGTCGTTGGCTTCGCTTCGAAATGCGGTCATGCGGCTGTACGTTTCCAACTTGTTGCGGCAGGCGGAGGCGGCGAACTATGAAGAGTCTCCGTCCAGTAATTGATTTGAGGAAGGAAGAGAACCATGACAAAAGATCTATCTGAACAGGAAAAAAACCTTGAAAAGATCGTGATGACCCGCCTGGTGCGGTTGAGCGCGATCGTGTACGGCGTCGTTTTTGGTCTGGTGTTGGGTTCGGGCGTGCTGGTCGCCACGCTTTGGCTGGTGATCCGTGGCGGACCGGTTGTCGGACCAAACCTAGCCCTGCTCGGCCAGTTCTTTCTGGGTTACACCGTCACGTACTGGGGGAGCGTGATCGGATTTGCGTACGGCTTTGCCACCGGTTTCGCGATCGGGTTTTCGATTGCCTCGATCTACAATTGGATCGTTAACCGGCTCTCCAACGATTGATCGTTTCGGTGATTAACTCCGGCGTATGATGCGTCCGTCGTCTGCTCTTCCGATTCTGATGTACCATGGCGTGGACGCGCGCCCGTCTGTGGTGACGATTCCCCCGGAGCGATTTCGTTGGCAAATGGAATGGCTTTATCACCATGGTTATACCTGCTTACCATTGAGTGAACTCAGCCATATTTTACGCGCAGGCGATGATTTCCCGAAGCGTTGCGTAGTTTTGACTTTCGATGATGGCTACCAGAGTTTGTACACCGAAGTATTTCCGGTTCTGCAGTTATACGGGTTTACTGCTACGGTTTTTCTCGTATCCGGTTTCTGCGACAAGAATAATCGTTGGCTTGGGCAACCCATGAATATCCCTACGATGAATCTATTGACTTGGCGAGAAATTCATGAAATGGCTCGTCATGGAATCGAGTTTGGCTCGCATACCGTTAACCATCCAAGGTTAGATCGTCTCGATGCGGATACACTAAATGATGAGATCGTTCAGTCGAAGGCAATACTGCAAGATCGGTTAGGTAAACCCGTCACGCTTTTTGCATACCCTTATGGACGATTTACCGAACAGGTGAAGGAGATCGTCCGTAACACCTATGATCTGGCTTGTTCGACAAGACTTGGCCTGGCAAACCGCACCAGTGACCCTTATACGTTGGAACGCGTGGAAGTGGCATACCTCACCCCGCGTTGGATTTACCAGCAACTTTTTCACCCGGTTTTTCCCCTCTACTTGTCCCTGCGAAAATTGGGACGGATGATTCGATCAGCAATCCCCCCCCCCAGAGCCTGAGGTGATTTCCTCGCATCTCACCGTTTGAAAACGAAAATCCAATTGCCCTATTCTTAGAACAGATATTCTGTTATACTGCCGCAAAGGTTGATACTCGTCAACCGAACTAATCGATCGGAGGCAGAAATGGATTTCAGTTCTATCAATTGGTTGGCTGTTGCCGTATGTGTGCTTGCCAGCATGGTGATTGGCGCTGTCTGGTTCGGTCCCAAAACCTTCTTTCCAGTTTGGTGGAAAGCCATCGGCAAATCAGAAAAGGATGATCCAAGCGGTTCTTCGCTAAGCATGGGTATGACTTGGGGATTGATTGTGCTCTCTTCGTTTGTGCAAGCGATATTCATGAATCTCATGGTGAACGCGATGGGGAGCATGTCTGGAGGTGCGAACCTTGCCTCCGGCGCGATGGCAGGATTCTTGCTCTGGCTCGGTTTCGTTGCCCCGTCGAGTCTAACGAACAAACTGTTCGCCGATCGCCTCAAGGCTTGGGTGCTCGAAGCCGGCAATCACCTTGTTACCTTTGTTGTCATGGGTGCGATCGCTGGCGCCATGGCGTAAGTTCGATCATGATTGAACGAAAAGCGGACGACTGGTGTCGTCCGCTTTTTGATTCAAACTTTAAGTTTCAAATCCTTGACGCTGGGGTAGAGACGGTTAAAATGGAACACACGTTCTATTTTAAAAGGAGGACGTATGTTCACAAACCCTCGTCAAGTTTCGCTGGCGCTGGATGCGCTGGATGAACTTAAAACGGAAACGGTAACGCCTCATCCCCAGCCTGTGCCTGCCGCGCCTGCGTTGACATCTGTGCTCGCGGAACTTGGCACACTTCCGCGTGAAGCGCTCTTCCTCGGCATGGCTTCGAATGGATTGCCGGTGTTGTTGAATCTTCACGATTCAGTGCCGGGACCCATTCTCATTGTCGGCGATGCGGGAGCAGGCAAAACAGCGTTCTTGAAGACCATTGCGAGGGCGGTTGCGCTCACGCACCGACCTTCTGAGGTAAAGTTTGGTGTCATCACAAGTAATTTTGATGAGTGGGAAGATGTTCAGAACCCATCCCAATGTCTTGGTGTATTTTCCTCGCACAGCCACAGCGGACAGGATGTGTTGCTTTCCATGACAGCCTGGGCACACGGAAACGCACGTGCAAACCAATCCATGTTGCTGTTGATCGACGATCTCGAAGCGGTTGCAGGGTTCGACTTCAATGCGTTACAAACCATGCGCTGGCTCCTCGCCCGCGGACCATCCCGCCGTGTCTGGCTTTTCGTGACCTTGAACGCCGCGCGCTATGGACAGGTCATCTCGTGGATTCCGAACTTCCGCACGCGGATCTTCGGGCGGGTTCAAGACGCGCGATTCGCCGGTGCGCTGGGCGGAGATGCCGCGTCGGCGTTGGATACGTTGCAGGCGGGAACCCAGTTTCCCCTGCGCGAGAACGGGGGATGGATCCGGTTTTGGCTTCCGGCATCATAGTCCAGTGGGTGAGTTTGTGCTACAATTTGGGCGTACGTTGCATGAGGAATGGCGGTCCGGCAATCAGAGGGAATACGTTCGCTTCCTGGCACCTGGGTGTCTGTGATCCCTAAAGTCATGCACAGTCGATTCGCCTTGCTTCGGCGGTTGCTTCTCCGCTGAAGCCCACACTCAGGAGAAGAGAATTCCTATGGAAGCGAAACTCTATGTTGGCAACCTGCCCTTCAACACCAACGATGCGGACTTGCAGGATCTGTTCGCTCAGGCGGGCACGGTAAAATCTGCGCAGGTGATCCGCGATCGAGCCAGCGGCCGCTCGAAAGGCTTTGGCTTTGTGGAGATGGGTTCGCCCGATGAAGCGCAGAGCGCGATCTCGATGTTCCACGGCAAAGACTTCAACGGGCGCGCGATGACCGTGAACATTGCCCGTCCGCGCGAGGAACGCCCCGGCGGTTTCCGCGGCGGGGACCGCAACCGCGAACGCAGACGCGACTATTAAGCCATCACGTTTGTCCTAGCGTTGAGCCAAATGGGCGGTGCCAGCCATTTGGCTCAATTCATTTATCAGGCTGGAACCCTCCAACAATTATCGATCGTCAATCGCCAATCCTAAATCGTAAATCGTCAATCGTAAATCGAATTATGCGTCCGACATTCTTGCAGGTCAATCTCTCCCGACTCGAAAAAAATCTTTCTGCGATCCGCGCGCGCGTTTCACCGGCGAAGGTCATGCCGATGGTGAAAGCCAACGCGTACGGTCACGGCGTGGACGGGGTCGCGCCGTTCATCGAGCCGTTCGTTGACTATTTCGGTGTAGCGACGGTGGAGGAGGGAATTCACCTAAGAGCGCTCCACATTACAAAGCCGATACTTGTTGCCGGTGGAACTTTACCCGAACAAGTTTCCTTGTTCGCCGAACACAACCTGACCCTAACCGGTTCTTCGTTTGAATTGCTGGAAACCGCAGAAGACGTTTCGCGCGAGACTGGAAAACGCATCAAAACTCATCTGAAATTCGACACCGGCATGGAGCGCGTTGGATTGCATGAATACGAAGCAGAGTCTTTTATCGAATTTTCCCTGCGGTTGAAGCACCTTGAGATCGAGGGGATTTACACGCACCTTGCCAACTCCGAGGTAGGCGACAGAAATTACTCAAACCTGCAACTCGAACGGTTTCATGAAATTTTGTCCGTGTATGAAAAAGTCAGTGAGCCCGCGCCCGCCTTGAAGCACGTGAATAATTCCGGTGGAATTTTAAACCTTCCCGAAGCCAATTTTGAACTGGTTCGTCCGGGGGTTTTGTTTTACGGCGTGTATCTGGGACGTGATGAAGTCGACCAGTCGATTGACGTGAAGCCCGCGCTCACGTGGCGGTCGCGTGTGGCGTATTCCAAGTTGACAAGGCCGGGGCGCCCGGTCAGTTATGGGTCGTTGTGGCAGTCTGAACGGGAGACGCGAATCGTCACCATCCCGTGCGGCTACGCGGATGGATACTTCCGTCGCATGACGAATCAGGCGCGGGTGAGCATCCGCGGAAAAAAATATCCACAGGTCGGGCGAATCTGCATGGATCAATTCATGGTGGATGTGGGAGACGACGATGTGAACGTCGGCGATGATGCGATCTTGCTCGGCGGTGAGATCACCGCTTACGATCTTGCTAAGTGGGCTGGTACGAACGAGTATGAAGTGCTGACGAACATTAGCGCGCGCGTGCCGCGCGTGTTCGTGGCAGAGTGATGATAGAATGATGCAGGAAAATTGAGTTGCTAATAACGGGCGACGAAATCGCCATTACTGAATTTCAGAGGTGAAGTTTGAAACGTGTGTTTGAAACGTATGGTTTGTTATTTTTCGTTGCAGGTGCGATCATCGCGCTCGATCAGTGGACGAAGTGGATCGTGCGCACCAGCCTGCCCCTCGGTGCGACATGGTTGCCTGAATCGTTGGAATGGCTCAGCCCGTATGCGCGTTTTGTCCATTGGCAGAACTCGGGGGCGGCTTTCGGCATGTTCCAGAACGGTAGCATGATCTTTGCTGCGTTGGCATTCATTGTCATCGCCGCCATCGTGTATTATTTTCCGCAAGTGGAAAAACACGATTGGACCTTGCGCCTCGCGATGAGCATGCAGTTGGGCGGCGCAAGCGGCAACCTGATCGACCGACTCTTGCGCGATGGGCGCGTGACCGATTTTATTTCCGTTGGCACATTCCCCGTGTTCAATGTTGCCGACGCGAGCATCAGCGTTGGCACGGTGATCCTGTTGTTGGGTGTTTATTTTCAAGAGCGCGCCGAGCGAAGAGAACGGGCAAGACTCGGCGGTTCGAACCAAGCCAGTGAAGCGACGAGTGAGTGAGCGGATTCTGCATTTTCGGTTTGAACAACAAACCAGCGCACGGCTGGATAAATTTTTAGTCGAAGCCCTGCCGGAGTTTTCGCGTTCACGGATTCAAGGATTGATCGCGGATGGATTCGTGGATGTGAACGGTCGCGCCGCGCGGAAGGCTGGTCAGCCCTTGGAAGCCGGCACCACACTGACAGTTCGAATCCCGCCGCCAATCCCAACTGACCTTGTCGCTGAACAAATTCCTCTCGATATAATCTTTGAAAATGATGATCTGCTCGTCGTGAACAAACCTGCTGGGATGGTCGTCCATCCCGCCGCGGGGCATTCCTCCGGCACGTTGGTCAACGCGGTGTTGGGGTACGACCCGGAGATCGAAGGCATCGGCGGGGAGGAACGACCCGGCGTTGTGCATCGCCTGGACAAAGATACGTCAGGTTTGATCTTGCTTGCCAAGAACGAACGCGCTCATCGCTGGTTACAAGACCAATTCCGTTTGAGGAAAGTCGAAAAAACATACCTCGCGTTGGTGGATGGAAAACCGCCCACACCATCAGGCCGCGTCGAGGCGCATATCGGGCGCGACCCGAAGAATCGAAAGCGCATGGCGGTACTTTCCGCAAGCAAAGGGCGCGAGGCGATCTCGGAATATAAAACGCTCGAAAGTTTCAAGAATCACACCTTGCTCGAGTTTCACCCTCTTACAGGACGCACACATCAGATCCGTTTGCATTGCGCGTTTCTGAATTGCCCGATCGTGGGAGATGAAGTGTATGGAAGGAAGACGTCATCGATTTCGGTGACGCGTCATTTTTTGCACGCCTCTAAACTCCAAATTGTGTTGCCGGGCGAAACCCACCCTCGAACATTCGAGGCGGCTTTGCCCGATGAATTGCAAGAGGTCGTAGAGCAACTTCGAAAGGAGACGTAGCAATGGAGTTCGTTGATCTTCGCTCCGATACCGTGACCAAACCGACACCTGAAATGCGCGAAGCGATGGCAGAAGCCGAAGTGGGAGACGACGTGTACGGTGACGATCCAACTGTCAATCGGCTCGAAGCGCTCGCCGCGCAGATGCTCGGAAAAGAAGCCTCGGTATTCGTCCCTTCTGGCACGATGGGGAATCTGATCGCGTTGCTTGTTCATTGTCAGCGCGGCGATGAAGCGATCGTAGGGAACAAATCGCACATCTATTTGAACGAAGCGGGTGGAATGTCTGCCTTGGGAGGGATTCAACCCAACCCGGTGCCGAATCAACAGGATGGTATGCTGGCGCTCGATGATATTCGTGCCGCCATCCGCACCGAGGATGTGCATCATCCCATCACGCGTTTGATCTGTTTGGAGAACACACAAAACATTTGCGGCGGTGTTCCGTTGACCGCGGATTACACGCGGCAGGTTTCAGAGCTTGCGCGAAAGAACGGTCTTTCGTTGCACATCGATGGCGCGCGTATCTTCAATGCATCCGCGGCTCAAGGTGTGGATGTGAAGGAACTGGTCTCATCAGCAGACTCGGTGATGTTTTGCCTGAGCAAAGGGCTCGCTTCCCCG
>CAZQES010000105.1:0-14399 GCA_964591425.1 uncultured Anaerolinea sp. | reverse complement strand
GGAGCATGCTCCGCCCCTACAAATCAACCAACTATATTTCGTAGAACACCAATCCGCTCAATTTCCAATTCGACCACATCGCCGTGATTCAGCCACGGACCTTGGAACTTCGTCAGCTCGAGCAGACAGCCTGTGCCGACCGTGCCTGAACCGATCACATCTCCGGGGTAAAGCATAACCGAATCGGATGCGCGGGCGATGATGTCGCCGAATGACCAGTGCATGTCTTTCCAATTGCCTTTGGAAAATTCCACCCCGTTGACGCGCGCGGCCATTTCGAGATCGTACACGCCGGGGCGTCCTGTCGCTTTGTCGGCAAGCGCGTCACGCGTGACGATAACTGGTCCAAAAGCGGAGGCGAAGTCCTTGCCTTTGGCGGGACCGAGTCCTACCGTCATTTCCTTGCGTTGTACATCGCGCGCTGACCAATCGTTGAAAATGGTGTAACCGAAGATGTGTTTCTCTGCATCTTCGGCTTTGATGTTCATTCCGCCTTTGCCGATAACTGCCGCGACTTCGAGCTCGTAATCCATGGCGCTGGTGTAATGCGGATAGGGAATCGTGTCTTCGTGACCGAACGCCGTATTTGGGTTCGTGAAATAGAAAACAGGGAACTGATACCACTCCTCTGGCACTTCGCGTCCGCGGTTCTTGTTGGCAGTCTTTACGTGTTGCTCGAAGGCGTATCCATCGCGGAGAGTGTTGGGCTTGAGCGGTGAAAGGAATTTCACCTCATCCAGCGCGAGAGATTCCTTCGCGGCTTTTTTTGCCGCCGCTTCCGCACCTGCCGCGATGACGGCGAGCATGTCCGGGTATGGCAGGGTGTGGACGCGATCGTCCACGATGATGGCAGGTTGGGTGGTGGCGCGAAGCGTGCTTACGGTGGCGAATTTCATAGTGTGAGTGTCTCGTCATTGCGAGGAGGACGAAGTCCGACGAAGCAATCCCCTGCTTCGAGGAGATTGCTTCGTCGCAACGAACGCTCCTCGCAATGACAATTTCCTTTTTATAAGTTTCCGCGTCGCTCTTGTTCCAATTCAATGGATTCAAACAACGCTTTGAAGTTGCCTTTGCCGAATCCCTGCGAGCCGTGGCGCTGGATGACCTCGATGAACATCGTCGGTCTATCTTGAATTGGACGGGTGAAGATCTGCAACAAATATCCTTCATCGTCACGGTCAACGAGGATGCCGAGATCGTGAATGGCTTTCATATCTTCTTTGATCTTGCCGACGCGATCTGGGAGTAGTTCATAGTATGTATCTGGCACGCGCAGGAATTCGACGCCGTTCTTGCGGAGGTGTTCAACAGTTTGCAGGATATTGCCCGTGATGATGGCAATGTGTTGGACGCCCGGCGACAGATAGTAATCGAGATATTCTTCGATCTGGCTCTTGCGCTTGCCCTCGGCGGGTTCGTTGATCGGGAACTTGACGCGCCCGTTGCCGTTCTGCATGACCTTGGACATCAGCGCGGAATATTCAGTAGAAATATCTTTATCGTCAAAGTGTAGTAATTGACGGAAGCCCATCACCTGATGATAAAAATTCACCCAGTGATTCATCTTTCCGAGTTGCACGTTGCCGACCATGTGATCAACGGCGGCGAGACCGGTTGACTCGGCTTCGTATTGAATCGGTTTGTATGTGGGAGCAAACACGCCTTTATAATCTGCGCGGTCAACGAACACGTGCAGGGTTTCGCCATACGTGTAGATCGCAGATGTGCGGTAGATGCCGAAATCATCTTTCTCTTCGCGTGGGCTCCACGCGGATTTTCCGCCGCGCGAGGTGGTTTCTTTCCATGCTTTTTCTACATCGTCCACTTCGAGCGCGATCATCTTTACGCCGTCGCCATGCACCATGTGATGCGCGGCGAGCGGGCTGGACGGGGCATACGGTGCGGAAACGACGAACCGCGCCTGCCCCGATTCCAACACGTACGAGGCGAAGTCGCGGTTGCCAGTTTCAAGTCCTGAATAGGCGACGGGTTTGAATCCGAACGCCTTCCACCAGTAATACATGCCGTGCTTGGCATTGCCCACATAAAAATGGATGTGGTCAACGGATTTGATCTGTAGAAAGTCCGCCTCCTCGGTCATGGGGCGGGTCGCTTGCGCGGGTTGCACGGTTGTAGCCATCGAGCCTCCTTGGGCTTGTCCTGAGCGCCGCGTTCATTGCGGCAGTCGAAGGATCAGATGCCGTGATTCTACGACAAAGGGACGGGGCTTGCAATGAACAAATTTTTAGTGCTTCATGAAAATTCAGACGACAGTTCGATTTGCCTGGCAAATCGTGTCGCATGCTTTGCGGCAGTGCAACTGCCGCAAGAACTCGTTTTTTTATTGAACAATTACGGCTTCGGGTGGGCGGCGAAAAATTCCCACATGATCTCACTAGCAGAGATCGTTTGTGTTGGTTCATCGCCGCCGGGCCACGCGGGACCGTCACTGCCGGGCCAGGCGTGCTTGCCACCGATGATGGTGTACAGTTCGATACTGGATCCATTACTACAGCCTTGAAATTTCTGGTGTTCGATATCATCGAAGGTTTCGATTTGCGGGGTTGAATTGCACGCGTTGAAATTCAGCCAGAAATCGAGCGATTCTTCCACCGATTTGAACAAAACGCCGGCAATGGAATCGTCACCGCTCCCGCCGCCGTAGGGGAGGCGGGTATCGTCCGTTCCGTGAAAGTGGATCACCGACACGGGTTCGCTCGGTTCGCATCGGACGTAATTCTGGGTGCCCGCGACGGGACCGATCGCCGCGAAGAGGTCTGCCGCGTCGCACGCGAGGCGATACGACATGATCCCGCCGTTCGATAAACCCGTTGCGTAAATTCGCTGTGGGTCGATATTGTATTGCGATTGAAGTTCTGCGATCAACGCACGGATGAAACCGACATCGTCAATTTGATTCGTGACCGCGTAGCCGCAACACGTCCCACCGTTCCACGTAAGGATCTTGTCTTCCAACTTCCCCGTTCCGTTGGGGTAAACGACGATAAATCCTTTTTCGTCGGAGAGTTCGTTGAATCCGCTGACGCGGCGCTGGTTTACCGCGTCTCCTCCGCCGCCGTGAAACGACAACACGAGCGGAGTGGGTTTGCTCTTATCGTAGGAAGAGGGGATATGCAGGATGTACGTCCGCTCGATGCCGTCGTGAGTCAACGTGTGGGTCGTGTCTGCCGGGGTGGGAACATTTCGCGCGCAAGCGAGCAGGCTGAAGGTCAGCGCGAGAAGCGCAAGCAGAATCTGTTTCATGGTTTGACGCGCGTCACCTTTCCGCCGGTCATTGTTTGTAAATCGGCGGTCTTCAACTCGAAGATCGCGTTGGGAGTCCCCGCCGCCGCCCAGACGGTTTGATATTGCAGAAAATCTTCATCCAGATAGGTTTCGATTCTTTCGATATGACCGATGGGCGGCACGCCTCCAATGGCAAAGCCGGTGACGGCTCGCGCGAAATCGGCGTCTGCCTTGCCGATGGGTTCGCCCGCATATTCGCTGATGCGTTTTTCGTCCACTCGGTTCGCGCCGCTGGTGAGGACGAGGATCGGTTTGTTCGATTCCTTTCCCTTGAAGATCAGCGACTTGACGATCTGACCGAGTTCGCAACCCGCGCGATCGGCGGCTTCCTGCGCGGTGCGCGTGGACTCGGCGTGTTCGATCACGCTGTAGTTGTATCCGAGCGAGTGGAGCAGGTCTTGAATCTTTTGGGCGGAAGGGGAGAGTGTGGACATGTCCCCGATTATAATTTGGAAACTATGCCAATTGTCAAAGTTGCTCTTGCGGTACTGGTCAGTATCCTGCCGATAAATTTCCTGCGAGTTCTCGGGTATCGTACGTTTTTCGGTTATCGAATCGAAAACTCCCGACTTGGGTTTGGCACGATCATCGCTGTTGACGAGTTTTCCATCTCGAAATCAAGGATCGGATTCTTCAACCTGTTCATCGGTCCCCTGAAGGTAAAAATCGCGGAAGGCGCGTCCATCCGGGATCGAAACAACTTTTCGTGTGGATACTGGGTCTTAAGGGAGGAAAACCGAACAATGAAATACGCGCGGACGCTGGAGATCGGCGCGGACACGCTGATCACGTCAGGTCACCATTTCGATGCGGCGGGGATGTTCAAGCTCGGCGACCGTTCGTGGATCGCGGGAATCGGTTCCCAGTTTTGGACACACGGCGTAGGCGTTCAAGATAGAAATATCGAAATCGGTAGCGATTCTTATCTAGGGAGCGCTGTCCGATTTGCGCCGGGATCGTCCGTTGGCGACAATGTCCTCGTGGCAATGGGAAGCGTGGTCAGCGGAAAAATGAATGTGAGCAACGCGCTGGTGGGCGGAGTCCCTGCGAAGGTGTTGAAGGAAAATTACGATTGGAAATCCCAACATGAGGGACATTGATAGACGTTCTTGACGCAGTTGCACTGCGTCAAGAATAGTTGCACGATTGGAAAACCCGGCATGAGCGATGAACAACAAAGAAAAATTTACCAGACCGACGGCGATCGCTACGAAGCCCTGATCGCGCGCGAAGATCATCACGGAAATATCCTGAAGGCAATTGAGGAAATAATCGATTCCAACGGGTTAGATATTCTTGACCTTGGAGCGGGTACGGGACGACTGACCTTGCTTCTCGCGTCGCGCGCAAAGTCAATCCGCGCGTTCGACATTTCAAGTGAAATGCTGCGCGTCTGCCGCGAAAGACTCGTTGCAAGCGGACTGTCCAATTGGCAAGTGGACGTGGCAGACCATCGAAAGTTGCCAGTCGAGAGTCGTTCAGCCGATCTGGTTGTCTCCGGCTGGAGTGTGAGTTACCTCGCGGTGTGGCATGAGCAAAAGCAAACTAGCGAGTTGGATGTGTGGTTGGCTGAAATGAAACGCGTTCTGCATAGAGATGGCACGATCATCCTCTTCGAATCGCTCGGCACAGGGAACGAGAACCCAATTCGGCTGGAGCATGTCGAGTCAACGTATCAATGGCTGGATGCGAACGGATTCCAAAGCAAGTGGATTCGCACCGATTACAAATTCGAATCATTGGAGGAAGCCGAAGAGTTATCGCGTTTTTTCTTCGGCGACGACTTGGGAGAAAAGGTCAGGCAGAACGAATGGATCGTCCTGCCTGAATGTACGGGGGTATGGTGGTTCCAGTAGGGGGGGAGCATGCTCCGCCCCTACACGTTCATGTCTGTTTCTTGAATCCATTCAGCGCGGCTTTTACCAAGCTGATCATCATCAACGCTCCGCTGGCGATGGCGAACAGCCATTTGATCACAGTGAATATCGCAGTGACCCATGCCAGCATGGCAGGTGTGGTTGGGTAAACCGACAACATCGCAACGATCCCTAAATTTTCGAACAAATCAAATAACCAGCCGCCGAACGGCACAACATTATATTTTTGCATCGCGCTGTTCGATGGGAATCCGCGCTGGAAGAGCCACGTGATGGTGAGGCTGAAGAACAGCGTGTACACGATGGGGTAGATGATATCGCCTGTCAATTCGAATAGACGATAATCCGCGCGACCCGCATCGCCGTAGGATGCCACCATGGAATATACTTTTTCAGGCGTGTAAAAAAATTGCAGGTCGATGGGACCGACTCCGCCCGAGCCAGCCTCGATCTGTGCTTGTTGATTCGGCAGGATGACCGCGTTGAAAAATAATTCTACTGCAAGAAGTGCTAACACGAGCCAGCCGTTCACATATTTTCTTAGTGCCGCGCTCAATTTGTCCAGCATGATTCCTCCGTGATCATTTGATGATCGCTTCTGCTTGGTTCAGCAACGCATCCGTTACGCGCGATTTGTGATTACCGAGCATTGGCATCGTTTCCATCTCTGGCATCGAGAAAAACCCCGCATCGGTCGTCTCGTTGCTCAATACCAGTTCGCCGCCGATGATTTCCGCTTCGAACGATAACGCGACCACGAAAACTTTATTCCCATCAGGATAAATGATGAGCTGATTCGGATCGCTGTACACGCCGACAAAACGCTTCACACGGACGTGGAGACTTGTCTCCTCCCTCACTTCGCGTTCACACGCCTCCGCCGCAGACTCGCCCGAATCCATTGCGCCGCCGGGCAGGCACCATTGACCGTTGTCCGTTCGGCGCGTGAGCAGGACGCGTTCGTTCTCATCGAAGATGATCGCCGTGCACCCGAGGCGGAGTTGTCCTTGTTTGCCGAGTCTGTCGCCATAGAGGATTTGGGTCATATCAAAAAAAGACCTCACAGGTTTTCAAAACCTGTGAGGTCTATCTCCTTATTATTTTATAAATGTCCCGTTACGCAATTCTCGCAGCGTTTCCTGAATCTCTTCAAGAGTGTTCATCACGAAGGGACCGTAGGGCACGATGGGTTCCTTGAACGGCGCGCCTGCGATGAGCATAAAGCGAACGGAGCTATTCTCCGCTTTGACTTGAAGATGATCGCCATCGTCTGAAAACTTTAGCATGTGGGTCGCGTTGATGGTTTCATCGGCAAACACGCCTTCACCGTTGAAAACGTAGGCGAGCGCGGTATGTCCACTGGGGATGGGGAAACGCCACTCGGAGGCTGGGGCAAGTTCCACGTCCATGTAGAGAGGCGAGGCGGCTATGTCTTCGACGGGTCCGTTCACTCCGTCCACCGTCCCCGCGACGACGCGTATTTTGACCCCATCCTTCTCAAAAGTTGGGATCGTTGAGGTGATCACTTCTTGATAGCGCGGCGCGGACATTTTGAGGTGCGAGGGCAAATTGACCCAGAGTTGGAAGCCGTAGATGTTTCCGCTTTCGCCGCGGCGGGGCATTTCTTCGTGGAGGATACCGCGCCCCGCGCTCATCCATTGGACATCGCCCGCGCCAATGATGCCTGCATTGCCGAGGCTGTCGCGGTGCGCGGTGGAGCCTTCGAGCATGTAGGTGACCGTTTCGATGCCGCGATGCGGATGGGTGGGGAAGCCGCGGATGGGTCCTTCGATGGGGTCGTTGAAGGCGAAATGGTCGAAGAGCAGGAACGGGTCGAACAGGTTGCTCACTTTCGGACCGAAGGATCGCAGAAGTCGCACGCCAGCGCCTTCGATGGTGGTCTGTGGTTCGATAATTTGGGAGATTTTTCGTGGGTTGTTCATGGTAGGGTAGATGTGGCGAGGCAGATGGGTATTACGTTCTACCTTCCACAGCGAACTCCTTCGGATCAGCCTGTCGTTGCGATTTCGATTTTTGACGGATGGGTCTGGAGATATTTGATCAGCGCATTGACCAAAATGATCAGCCCGGTGATTTCAAAAAGCTCCTCACCGGTGGCAATGAGTTCGTAGGTAATGTTATCGCGTCCGTGGAGAGAGGCATAGTTGCCTCCGAGCACTTCAAAGACCAACACGCCGGTTAGATAAAACGCCGCAGCCAGCAGGAGTTCGTTACGTAAACGCGCAGGCAGGTCAACGACAAATCGAAAATAAAGCGCCGTGAGCATGATAACTACGGTCATTCCGGCGAGCACCCATGAATTGTAGAAAACTCCCCCGTTCAATTCGAATGCGTTTTGCAGGGGTCGGTTTGCTAATTCATGGATGCCTGAGGCTTCATCCATGGCGAGGAAGAAAAATATCATGGACATGAGACGCCATTGCGGTGCGTATTTTGAACCGGCACGTTCCTCGTTGCGGGTGATCCAATAGGCAAGCAGGGATGCTACAACGAAGATCAGGGCGGAGACGAAGGTGGGAATATTTCCCTCCGTATCCAGATTGAACATCGGGACAAATCCCTTGGCGTTGGGGTGACCCAACCCATATCGTAGGAACAAACCCGATCCGTGTAGGAAAAACAAACCGGCGGTGAGCGTGATGAGCGTATTCACAACCCGGGGTCGGTCGATCGTGATGAGGGTGCGATGATTTTGCATGATGTGACTGTTCTCCGGGCGGAATTATAGCCAAGTTTATCCAAAAGTACTATTGGGAATTAATCCGAAATAAATTTCGCCCAGCCGTTGTGCCGCCGCGCGGAAAATTATCATTTCTGTAATTGAAAATCGCGCAGAGAATTGGAGAGTTGGGAAGCATTCCCCTAGAATGTGTAAGAAGAAAAACTTGTATCGCAGAGGTTCCAACGTGTATAGATCAGTCCATCGGCAGTGCATCTTCCTTCTCCTGGTTATATCAGCGCTGATCGCGTTCCCTGCACGCGTTCAGGCGCAAGGCGTAACGAATCTGCCTTCCCTTGACGAATTCATCGCGCAAGTGATGAACGGAAATAAGGATGAATTGCGAGGTTTGTACGTCCCCGGCGTGATGGCGCATACGATCGTAACCCAACCGGAAGGCAACTCGATGTACATTTCCTCTGAAGCCTCCACGCTGACCCGGTTCGAGATGGCGTCGCGGTTCGGCACGATCGGTTTGCTGGCGCACAATTACATCGCAGGAAGTGACTTCTTCCTTCTTGAGGAGGAACAAGAGCTGTACCTGATCTATGGCACGGGACATGTCGAGGTCTTTATCATCCGTGAATTCATGCGGTATCAAGCGCTCTCGCCTCAGAACACCACCAGCGACTTTGTTGACCTCGAAAGCGGTGAAACGCTTACGGCAACTCAACTCTTCATGAAGGTATTCCAACGCGAGGGCGATGTGGTTTTGCAGACATGTATTTCCGCGGAAGGTGAGACTTCGTGGGGGAGGTTGTTCATCGTTGCAGTGCCGCACATTCAACACGCGCCGATCTCCATGCCGCGCAGGTTTGAGTTGCAGTAGTCGCTGTCTAGCCCAATCCTCCCGCCCCGACCCAATCCAGTATTTTCTTTGTCGACTTCGAGTAGTTTTCATCTTCGCCCGAAGCGTCGAGGTACAGGATTTTTTCTGGCGGCACAGATTCCAGCCACTCGCGTATAAATCCATTCACCATTTCCGCATCTTTTGCGGAGGCGATGTTGATTCGGCGGCGGGAGGCGAGTCTCTGCGTGATGATTTCCTGCGGCGCGCTGAGTACGACGATGAGTTCGGGCAGGGGTAACCATTCGCGGAAGAGCGAATAAAGCCGAAGGCAGAGATCGAATTCGGGGTCAGTGAGCAAGCCGAGGCGGTGAAAGAGGCGGGTGAAACCGTGGAAGTCCAGATCGAGGCCGCCGTCCATTAACCCGACCTTGTCCGCGGCGCGCAGTTGCTTTTCCTGTTCGGCGCGCAAAAGGAGGTAATCCACTTGGTTGGCGAGAGCGTATTCTTTTTGCTGTTTGAACAGCGCTTGAAACGGACGGTCTGCGTGTTGTTCAAGCGCGGTCGCGAATAATCCTGTTTTTGTTAGCGCGTTGACGAACGTCGTCTTGCCAACCCCGCTCGCGCCGACGACCGTGATAAGTTTGTTCATCGTGGATGATCGGGATCGCACGGCAGTTCAACTACCGTGCGAACTTGGCTCAATTGCAGAACGACGGCGCGTCGAAAAATTCGACGGCGGTGATGAACCAGCCCGCGCCTAATTGTTGAATCGTGATGGTCTGTGGAAGTAAAGTTGGTCCATCGCTGCTAATCAACTGCCCATCCGAAACGCGGTACGTTGCAGTGCTCCACACTTCGCAAGTATCCACTTCGAGGTGCGCGTTGTTGATCACGCGAATATCGTTGATGTAACTTTCATAATAGTCAATTTCAGAGATCGAGACCAACCCTTGTGAATTGAGCGAGTTGATCTCGTTCGTCAAACTTTCCAAGACATCGCCTGCCATGATGGACGATGCCACCGAGGCATCGCCGCGCTGATAGGCTTCGATCTGTAATTCGATCGCCTCGGTTAGAAAATCGCTCACTTCCTCTTCAAGTTCAGGTGAAACATCCGCCTGTTCGGGGAAGAACGGGTCGGTGCCGTTCGCCACTTCCTGCCCATCGCTCACGCCATCGCGATCCATATCGGGGTCGAGCGGATTCATGCGATTCAAAACCTCGACGCCGTCGCCTAAGCCATCGTTGTCGCTATCGTCGTTGTTTGGATCGGTGCCGGTGACGAGGACCTCATCCTGATCGGAGATTCCATCCCGATCCGAATCATCCTCCGCGGTGGGAGGCGGCGCGTCCTCCGCAGGGACGTCTGGTGCAGGAGGTGGCGCGCTTGCCACCCCGTAGAGACTCTGTACGCCGGCGATATCATCCTCCCCGAGGAAGCGATGCGGTCCGCTATAACTGGGATACATCAACGCGTCGGGGTCGTTGCTGTGCGCCAAACCGAGGTTGTGACCGATCTCATGCGCGGCGACGGTGAGCAAGTCAACGTTCTGGGTGTTGCTGTTCACCCAGCGTTCGTCGTCATCGAAGTGCAGAAAAACAGACCGGTCATCATATGGATTTGGAAAGGACGCGTGCGCCAGCACATCGCCGGGTCCATCGAAAGGGTCGCCGTCACCGTGTTCGCCGGTTGCCCAGCCCATCACGATATCCGCCTGCTGGCAATTCGATACTTCCGTAAAACTCAACGGTGTGTTCTGCGACCAAAGATCGAAGGCTTGCCTGATCACGGTCCGTTCCGCGTCATTGTTGATTTTGGCGGTCCCGTTGAGGAGGCAATAGCTGATCTCGAGTTTTCCCCATTGTGAAATGGCGCGATACTCCGAAAACGCAGCGGATTCATCGCCCGCATCCGGCAGGTCATCGTAGCGATACTCCGGCTCGGAGGTAGCGGGTACGGCTGTGGATGTTCCGCACGCGAGGGAAACAAGTGCGAGGACGATCACCCCGATACTGAAATTCAACGGTTTGGGCTGGCGCATGACGAAACCTCCGTGAGAGATTGTCTGTTTATAGCACATGCCCATCGGCTCATCAAGATACAGCTCGCGGTTCGGCGCAAAGCCTCGCACGTGAATCGTTTCTGTTGTAAAATTCAGGTACTCGATCGAAGAGAGGTAGATGCCATGACTGCTAAAACGCCGGCACCTGAGGCGGCAACGCCCCAGAAAGAAACGCCAAAAGAAGTTGCAAAAGAACCTCAAAAAGTCAATTATCCCCGTGTGCAACCACGTCCACATGGCTCGGTTCACCCGGAAGATTACATTGCCGAACGCGTGAACGATGCCATCGCTTGGTACGATAAGAATGCGAATAAATATAAAAAATATTACCTCCAGATGCGCGCGACAACGGTCATCGGTGGTGCGTTGGTGCCGGTCCTCGTCAATCTTGATTTTGACTATATCGATGTGCTCACGACGATTTTGAGTCTGATCGTGGTTTTGCTTGTCTCCCTCGAAAGTGTGTATCACTTCCGCGAGCAATGGACGAATTATCGCTCGACAGAGCAAAGCCTGAGACGGGAATATTTTCTTTTCACCTCCAAAGGCGGCACGTATGCCAATCAGGATAATGCCACCGCGTACACCCATTTCGTCGATCGGGTGGAAGAGATCATCGGCGTCGAAAGCTCATCGACGCTAAAGATCCTCTCATCGTTGGCGGAAGCCAAGGCGGAGGAAAAAGCCAAACCCGCGCATGAGAAGAAATGACCCATATCTCGATCTGAACGAATGATCGACATTTTTATCAGTGTGGGGCGGATCTCGGCGAGCGAAGAGGATGATTTTCTTCATGCTGTGGAGGGTATTCTTAAATCACACGGATTGAACCCTCGTACGGTCGGCCGTACCGACTTTGCCGATGAGAATCCGTTTCAAAAAGTACTACATGTGATGAAGGAATGTTCGGGGATCATTGTCATCGCGTCGGAGCGCATGGTTTTTGAACGCGGAATCGAATTCCCGAAAAGCATCGAGAAAACTGGCTTAAGGCAGATTTTCATGCCGACCACTTGGAATCAGATCGAGGCGGCGATGGCATATGCCTTGCATTTGCCGATGTTGGTGATCGCCGAATCCAGCTTGCGCCCGGATGGATTTCTTGAACGTGAATACGATTGGTTGGTTCTCCGCTGGGACGATCTTTTGCCTGAGCGCTTGAACTCCGCAGAGTTTTTATCGGTATTCGAAAAGTGGAAAAATAAGGTGGCTGATTTTGCGGGGCGAAATCCGCATTTAGATTGAGCGCTAACTTATTTCAAGAAGCGGTCGAAGAACTCGATCGTCCGTGACATGGCTGTGCTGAAATAGTTCGAGATGTTGTGGTTATCCCCTTCGTATTTGTAAAACTCGACGAATTGATTTTCAGCCAACATTTGGAAGAACAAGTTCTCCGAAAAGGAGAGCGGAACATCGGCGTCTGCGGTTCCGTGATGTAATTGAATCGGACCCGATATCTCCGCGAGATAGGCGTTGGCGGAGATCGAATCCCAAAATTCCGGGTTTTCCTCCGGCGAGCCGTAGGTTTCCACAAGCGATGTGCGCCACGAACCCGGTCGCGGTGTCGGAGGGGTTGAACCGCCGGTGCCACGCCGCCAGTTATACAACAAGTCGGAATACGAGCCGACGACCCCAGCCCAGATCACACCGACTTTCACATCTTTCGTGATCACCATGGAACGCAGGGTAATATACCCTCCCATGGAATGTCCCCACATGCCGATGCGGTTCGGGTCGGCTTCGGGAAAACGTTTCATCGAGGCGACCGCGTTCAACACGTCCACGGTGTAATCGGGGCGGCTGTACGCGCCACCCGCTTCGCCTTCGGAATTGCCGTGCCCGCGAAAATCGGAACGAAAGACGATGTAACCGCTGCGCGCGATCAGATCAACATACGCCACATAGCGTTCCGTCGTGACGTACACATCGGGCGGGATGAATCCGTGATTGAAAACGACGACGGGCCAGCCGGTGGCGGGTTTTTCTCCGTTCGGCACAGTCATCAGCGCGAAGATCTTCAATCCCTCTGAAAGATACGAGACGATATAACGATCGTAGTTGACGCCGGGGTCGAGCACGGTTTCGATGACCACGTCACTGCCGAGATATTCGCGCGCCCGCATCGCTTCGATCGACAGGGGATGCGGAATCGGCGTGGCGGTCGGAATCGCCGTCGGTGTGGAGGTTTCGGTGGAAGTCGCCGCGGGGAGGGGAGAGGCGGTTGAGGTGGACGAGGCAGGCGGCACGGAGGTCGACGCGGCGCTTTGAACCGTCCCGCAGGCGCACAGAATCAAAGGCAGGATGATCCAAGATGCAATGAGAATTTTTATCTTGTTCATCCTGCCATTGTAGCGTGACTAGATTAGAGTTTTTAGAGTGTTTTGCTAGGGTCCTTTAAATTTCCATAATTCTGTGCCGGTGTTGTCGTTGCCGTTCGCCTGAAAGTACAACTCGTTGCTGAACACCACGAGGTAGGAAGGACTCGAGTTGCCGGCGGTGTTGAGATCGCCCACGAGCTTTGGCGCATTCACGCCGTCGTATTTCCATAACTCGAAACCTTTGCCATCGTTGCTGGTTGCGCCGAAGTAAAGGGCGTTATTGAAAACGGTGAGGAAGGTCGGTACGGCATCGCCCGCGTTGGGGTTGATATCTGTGACGCGCGTTGGAGCATTCGTTCCATCATATTTCCAAATTTCGACGCCGAATCCGTCGTTGGCAGTAGCGGCAAAGTAGAGCGCGTTGTTGAAGACGGTCAAATAGGAGGGATTCGAATTTCCTACATTCGGGTTGATGTCGCTGACGCGCGTCGGCGCATTGACACCATCATATTTCCAAAGTTCCACGCCAAACCCGTCGGTACTGCTTGCGCTGAAATAAAGCGCATTGTTGAATACCGTGAGGTAGGCTGGGTTGGAACTGCCGCTTCCCGGTACGATGTCGCGATCGAGGCTGGTGGAGGTGCCATCGGTCACCCAAAGTTCGGTGCCGGTGGTGTCGCCTCCGGTCGCGCTGAAATACAGTTTGTTATTGAACACGGCTAAGTATGCCGGATTCGCGTTCCCTGCACCGGGGTTGATGTCGGTCAATCGGCCCGCGTCGGAACCGTTCCAGCGCCATAGCTCCACGCCACTCGTGTCACCGACTGCCCTGAAATACAGTGCGCTATTGAAGGTAGTCAGATACGCAGGGTCGGAGCTAGTCGGACCCGGATTGATATCCTTTGCCAAGGAAGGTGTCTTGGTAGTTGGGTCGTATCTCCACAATTCGGCGCCGGTATTGGTGTTGCCTGTCGCGCGGAAGAACAACTGTCCGTTGAAGACCGCAAGATATGCGGGATCTGAACTTGTGGGACCGGGATTCACATCTGCGACACGTTCAAAAATCGGTACGCTGGTCGTGGTGAGAGACACTTCCAGTGTGAAGTTCTTGTTCGAAGAACCGGAGACCGCGACAATATCAATGTTGGTGTCGCCGGTTGACGGTATCGTCCCGTTGAAGGTCAAGTTTGAGTCTTGCGCTTTCATTGTGCTTCCGTTGGAGGCAATGATCGCCATGGCGAGTTCGTTGGCGGGCGCGTTCAACACTTTCACGCTCAGCGTCTGGCCTTGGGTCGCGGTAAATAG
>CAZQES010000104.1:0-14500 GCA_964591425.1 uncultured Anaerolinea sp. | reverse complement strand
CTTGAGGGAGAGGGGCTAGGGGTGAGGGCGAAATTTACTTCCAACAAACAACTTGTCTACGTGTCTACCTGTCTACTTATTTTGCTCTGGCTCGCCTTCACTTCCCTCTTTTTCTTCGGCAATGAGAAGTGGACGTATCTCTCCATCACCCTCTTCTGGGCATTGCCTCCGATCATTCTCCAATTTTTATTTGGCGCGGATATCCTCTGGCATTATCGCAAACTTGTGTTTTGGGCGACCATGGTTCCGGGGACCTATCTCTCGCTGATGGACATCGTCGCGTTGAACGAAACGACATGGTCGATCTCCCCCAGTCAGACTACTGGCATCCTGTTCTTTGGGATTCTTCCGCTCGAAGAAGTGGTCTTCTTTTTCATCACGAATGTGTTGATCGCGTTCGGGATGACGCTCCTGCTGGCAAACGTCAGCGGGGAAAGATTCGCAGGGGTCAAGAAGCAGGTCGAAGCGTGGAGGGAGGCGCTGAATCCGCAGGCGCGTTGATTCAATCTTCCGGCGCTTCCCTCACGATGTACAACGGTCTGCCCTTGGCTTCATCGTACAACCGCCCGATATATTCACCAAGGATGCCGAGCGATATCAACTGAACGCCGCCCAGAAATAGCACAAAGACCAGCGTGGTCGTTTGCCCTTCGAAGAAGTGAGTCCCTGCAAGGCGCAGGATGGCGACCACGGGGATGGCGATGATGGCGAGCCCCGCTGAAGCAAACCCGAAAAATGTCGCCACTTGGAGCGGGAAATACGAAAATCCCGTCACCGCGTTAATGGCGAGGCGGAGCATCTTGCGGAAGGGATATTTCGTCTCACCTGAAATGCGCGCGGCGCGTTTGTATTCCACGCCGACCTGTTTGAACCCCACCCACGCGCTCATACCGCGCAAGAAGCGATGACGCTCGCGCATGTTGTTCATCACATTCACCACTTTGCGATCCATCAGGCGGAAGTCGCCGGTATCGAGGGGAATTTTCACATCGGTGATGCGGTAGATCGTGCGATAGAACAGCGAAGCCGTCCACAACTTGAACCACGATTCGCCTTCACGCTCGGCGCGCACAGCAAAGACCACTTCGTAACCCTCATGCCATTTCTTCGCCATATCGAGAATCAATTCGGGCGGGTCCTGCAGATCGGAATCGATGACCACCACCGCGTCGCCGCGCGAATAATCGAGACCGGCGGTCACCGCCACCTGATGACCGAAGTTGCGCGCGAAGATGATCGGTCGTACGCGCTTGTCCTTTTTGGCAAGCGCGCGAATGATGTCGCTCGATCCGTCCGAAGAGCCGTCATCCACGAGCAGGAGTTCCCACGCTTTGCGCGTTTTCTCCATCACCTCTTTTACCCGGCGATATAACTCAGGAAGGTTTTCTTTTTCGTTGAAGATGGGGGCAACAATGGAGTACGTGATTTTCATTTCTTCTTTTCACAACAATTTTTTTACAGCGTCCAGCGTGGGTTCGATAACGGGAGCGGCTTCCACCGCGCTCATCGCCGCGCGGACGTCTTTGAGTCCACTGCCGGTGTTCAACACGAGGATGGGATCCTCGCTTCCGACCGCGTGGGAGGCTGATGCCTTGACCATTCCAGCGTAAGCCGCCGCCCCGGCCGGTTCGGCGAACACGCCGATACTGCCCAGTTCCGCAATGGCTTTGAGAATCTCGTCATCCGATACATTAACGTACGTCCCGCCGGTTTCCTTCACCGCGCGGACCGCTCGCACACCGTCGCGTGGCAGGTCCACCGAGATCGAATCGGCGATCGTCTTCGCAGAGACGGGTTGAATCGTTTCCGTGTTCCCATGGAACGCGTTCGAGATCGCGGCAGAGCCTTCTGCTTGCACGCCGATGATGCGCGGCACGCGCGGCATCCAGCCAAGTTGAACGAGGTCTTTGAATCCTTTGTGGATTCCCGAAATGATGTTCCCATCGCCCACCGAAACAAAGATCGTCAACGGCGGATGATCCATCCCTTCACCGAATTCATCGTGCCACTTCGCGTGCGCGTCCTGCCACCATTCCCATATCTCGAAGGCGGCGGTCTTTTTCCCTTCCGCGGTGAACGGATTGTAGCCCGTGTTGCGGCAGTACCAGCCAAATTCATCCGCGCACTTGATCGTCAGGTCGAACGCGTCGTCATACGTTCCATCTACTAAAATAACTTTCGCGCCGAAGATGAGCAGTTGCGCCACCTTTGCCTGCGGCGCGGATTTCGGCGCAAAGATGATCGCCTTTTGCCCAGCCGCGGCAGACATCCCTGCGAGAGCCGCGCCGGCGTTTCCGGTCGAAGCGGTGACCACGATCTCCGCGCCGATCTCGTGTGCGCGCACAACTACGATCGCGCTGGCGCGATCCTTGAACGAAGCCGTTGGGTTGCGCGACTCATCTTTCAGCCACAGGTTTTGCAATCTGTGTTTTTTTGCAACCGAGTTCAACCTGAAGATGGGAGTTCCGCCCGCGGCGTGAAGCGGAGTCGAATCACCTTCGGGTTCACCCACCGGCAGGAGAGGCAAATACCTCCACAGCGACGGGTCGTTGCGCGAGCGGAGGTCTTCAGGTTGGTATTTGGTTTTGATGGAATCGGTATCCAGCACCACGTCCAAATTGCCGCCGTCTTTGGGGCAGGTGTAGGCAACTTCGGTGGGAGAATATTCCGTCCCGCACAGCGAACAGCGATAACCAAGGAATCTATCCATGCGTTGATTGTACCCGATATGGAAAAAGGACTCTCAGGCTCGAAACCTTGAGAGCCTATCTCCACTTTTCACTCTCTACTTTCTATCTTGTTGCCCTCTCCCAAATCTCCCTCGCGATCATCTCTTGATCTACAGGCAATTTATCCACCCTCACACCCACCGCGTTATAGATCGCGTTCGTGATCGCGGGCGTGGTTGGGATACTGCACATCTCGCCGACACCCTTCGCGCCATACGGACCTTCGGCGGTGGGATGCTCAACGATAATCGAAATGATCTCCGGCGTGAGCATGATACCGGGCACGCGATAACGAGCCAAACGGTCAGTGACAACATAACCATTCTCGACGATGAACTCTTCAGTGAGGGCGTTGCCGAGCCCCATCATCACGCCGCCTTCGACTTGTCCCTGCAAGCCAAGCGGGTTGACCGCCATGCCCACATCGTTGGCTGAAATGACTTTCAGCACGCGCACTTCACCCGTCAGTTTGTTCACTTCCACTTCGGCGGCTTGCACTCCGAATGAAAATGCGAAGTGCATATCACCGCCGGTACCGAGCGGTTGGGTTTTCGGCGCTTCGTATTCATAGCGGACGCGCGGTTGTTTTCCCAGTGTGCTCATTTCTTTGTAAATTTCTGCGTAGCTCAGCGAATGTCCATTGACGTGGACAATGCCGTTCTCGAAGCGGATCTGCTCGGGGCGAACATCAAATTTCTCTGCCATCACAGCGGTGATCTCGTCGCGCAACGTCTTGGCGGCGTAACGTGACGCGTTACCTGTGACGTATGTTTGACGCGAGGCAGTGGTGGGTCCGCCATTCGGTGCCAGATCGGTATCCATCACCAGTACCTTAACCTGCTCCGGCGGCACCGACATTTCCTCCGCGACTACGAGGCGCATGACCGTGACCAGTCCCTGCCCCATTTCAGCGGAAGAGCTTCGCACTTGGAAAGTGCCATCGGCGTAGAGTTCCACGTCCGCTCCGGCTTTATCGGGCGCGCCGCCGCCAAGTCCCGTATTCTTATATCCCGCCGCAAAGCCCCAGGCACGAACCAAATGATTTGAATCGCTAAGCTCGCTAAGAGCGCCAAGCTTCTTTCCTCTTTCTTCTTTCTTTAAATTCTTTGCGGTTAAGTTCGCTTCATCATGGTGAGAAACTACTCTCGGTTTGAACAAATCATCCTGAGACAACCCTGACACCTGACACATGGCGCTTGAAACTTTATCAATACATTCCATCAATCCCACCGACTCTCGCAATTCCTGTCCCGTGTTGGTAATGCTTCCAACATGTAGTGCATTGATGCGACGTAGTTCGACAGGGTCGATATTTAATTTTTCAGCGAGCATGTCCATCATGGACTCGACCGCGAACGCCGATTGCGTGACGCCGAATCCACGGAAGGCACCCGCGGGCGGATTGTTGGTGTACATGGCATAACAATCGGCGCGCACATGCTCGATGTCGTATGGACCCGCCGAGTGCGTGGTGGCGCGGGTCATCACTTTTTCGCCGAGCGACGCGTACGCACCCGTATCGCCATACAGTTCCGACTCACACACCACGATGCGTCCATCCTTTTTCGCGCCGATCTTCACACGAATTTGCGTGGCATGACGCTTCGGGTGCACAAGCAAACTTTCATGGCGATCAAACAATAATTTCACAGGGCGCTGTGTTACGTTCGCCAGCATCGCCACGTGGATCTGCCCCATGATATCTTCCTTGCCGCCGAAGCCGCCGCCCATCAATTGCCCGACGATGCGCACCCGCGACTCATCCCAACCCATCACACGCGCCACCTGCGTGCGATCCTGATACGGAATTTGCGAGCCGCAATAAATTTCCATGCGTCCATCCGGCAAAGGCACACCGATACTGCATTCGGGTTCGATGAACGCGTGGTCATACATCGGCGTGTGGAACGTGTGCTCCAAAATCACATCTGCGTCGGCAAAGCCCTTCTCCATGTCGCCCTTGCGGACTTTAATGTGCTTGAGCAGATTTCCCTTTTCGTGGATTTGCGGGACGCCCTCCTGCCGTGCCTGCACAGGATTCGTGATCACCGGCTGGAGGTCGAACTCCGCTTCGATCAACGCCGACGCCTGATTCGCGATCTCAAGCGATTCTGCCGCTATGATCGCGATCGCATCCCCCACATATCGGACGCGTTCACCTACACCGATCATCACGGGCCAATCATAGATGACCAGTCCATGATTGCGTTCAGCGGGAATATCTTCGGCGGTTAAAACCGCTACTACACCTTTGAGCCCTTTGGCTTTGGAAATATCAAGTTTGGTGAGGAACCCATGCGGAATCATGGCGCGTTTGGCTTTGGCAAACAACATGCCATCGAAGGCAAGGTCATCGGTGAAGATCGCCGCACCTGTGACCTTATCCGCACCGTCGTGTCGCGTGTGTGTATGCCCCACTGATTGATGTCCGTGGATCGAATCGGGAATGTGTGGCTTCTTGACAGGTTCACCTGTCCGCAAGGACTCCGCCGCGGCAAGGATGGAATTTTCGATCGCAGGATACCCCGCGCAACGACAAAGCGTGTCCTTCAACGCAAAACGTACATCATCTTTTGTCGGGTTCGGATTCCGCTCAAGCAAGGCATACGCCGTCATGATCTGCCCGGGGATGCAGAATCCACATTGTACAGCGCCATGTTCTACGAAAGCTTCTTGTAACGGGTGGAGTCCCCCTCTCCCTTCGGGAGAGGGGTTAGGGGTGAGGGTGGAAGCCAATCCCTCTATCGTCAACACCGTCTTCCCATCCACGCGCTCGGCGGGATAAATGCACGAAACCACCGGCTCGCCATCCACAAGGACGGTACATGCGCCGCACTCGGCTTCGTCACAGCCGATCTTTGTTCCGGTGAGGCGCAGACGATAGCGAAGTAAGTCCGATAGTGTTTCATTCGGCTTGGCTTCGAGAGTATGTTGGATGTCGTTGACGGTAAGAGAGATTTGATTGTTCATAAGTCACTTCCAAGGGTTTGAACCACGGAGACACTGAGACACGGAGTTTTTAAATTCTCGATTCGCTTTCGGCTAGAGAACTCGACGATAGATGCCGTCTTTCAGAACAGGGACATTAAAGTTAAGCAAAAGACCGACTCGAATCCCTGTGAGGCGCATATATGTTAACAACTGCGCTTCATGAACAGGAATGACCCTTTCTACTGCCTTTAGTTCAACAATCACGCGTTTGTCATAAATAATGTCAATCACATAACCAGCATCCAGGTTGATGCCTTTGTAATTCAATGGCAAGTCCACAAGGCGTTCAAAAGGTATGTTTCGCAGTTTGCTTTCATGCTCCTGGCACACTTGATACGCAGACTCAAGCAAACCAGGTCCAAGTATCTTATGAACTTCGATTGCCGCGCCGATGATTTTATCGGTCAAGTCTTTTTCCAATAGAGGATGCGCGTTCTTATTTTGCAGAACAGGAAAGTTACGCTGCATTGTTTAATCCTTTCAACAAGAGAACTCATTAAAAATCTCAGTGTCTCCGTGTCTCAGTGGTTAGCCCGCTCTTGACCAAGCAGTTTCAACAACATCTCTGAACAAACCGCTGACAATATGCCTGCGGTAATCCGCGCTGGCACGGCGGGCACTGGTACGGAATTGAGTTTGGGCGAGCAAGGCTTCGAGTGCGGATTCAAATGTAACTTCGTTGAGGGATTGTCCACGCAAAGTGTCTTCGGCTTGCGTAGAGCGGAAGGGGGTTCCGCCGCCGGGACCAACTGCGATGCGAATATCATTGATGATGTCATTCTCACGTTCAAGCCAGACAGCGCAATTCAAAATGGGAAGCGCCACGCCTTGCGGACGCATGATCCGTTTGAAGCAGGAGGAGACCCTAAGGGATTCAGAATCCCTTAGGGTCTTTTGAATTGGAATATAGAAACCGACAATTAGTTCTTCACCATGTTTGAGTGAGGATTTCCCAGGTCCAACAAATAAATCTTGGAATGGGATTCTTCGTGCGCCTGATGCACTTGCAATTTCGGCTTCGACATTCAATGCCAACAGAGCAATCGTCCCATCGGCGGCGGGGAGGGCGTGGGCGACGTTGCCTCCGAGGGTTGCCACATTGCGGACTTGCGGTCCGGCGATCAGGTTGCAGGCTTCGGTCAACGCCTCCGCATGGCGAACAGTTAGAGGGTCCAGCGCGACGCGGTTGACTGGGACGGCAGCGCCGATGAAGAGTTCATTCCCGCGCGGTTCGAGGAGAGTCATCTCCGCGATGAAAGTCACATCGATCAATGTGTTCACAGGTGAATGCCTACCTTGTTCAAGGTCAAGCAGTAGATCGGTTCCCCCGGCTATCGGCAAAAGCGGACGCGGTGCATGTGCGAACGCGTCCATGGCTTCGGATAGATTTTTCGGTCGAATGTAATTCTGCCAAAGGTTCACGGTGTCGCCTTCTTTCTACTTGTACGGCGGCACTTTTCGAGGGGACGCTACGCAACCCAACGCCGTGACAACTGTCACGACCACCGAACCGATGGGATGTGTTTATTGTACAACAGATGCTTCATCTTCTGGATGGACACCTGCCATGAGGAGCCCGAGTTTTTCAGGCGTGGCATCTGCACGTGGGACAATATCCATGATTCGGCCTTCGTAGATCACGGCAATGCGATCGGAGAGCGACAGGATTTCATCGAGATCCTCCGAGATCAACAGGATCGCCGCGCCTTTCTTACGCTGTTCAAGCAATTCCGCCCGCACATATTCCGTCGCGCCGATGTCGAGTCCGCGCGTGGGCTGTGCCGCCAGGATGGCGCGGGGGTTGCGCGAGATCTCGCGCGCCAACACCATCTTCTGGATGTTGCCTCCGGAAAGGTTCTTGGCAAACGTTTCGCGTGAGGGGGTCTTGACGTGGAACTGTTTGATCAATTGATCCGCATGACTGGCAATACCTGCCAGGTTCAGGAATCCCGATCGGGAATAAGGCTGTTTGTGATGTTCGCGCAGGATCAGGTTTTCAGCCACGGTAAAGTTCTTGATCATCCCGTCGCGCATACGTTCCTCGGGGATGTAAGACAACATGCGATCTGTCAGAGCACCCGGCGCAAAACCGGTGACATCCACGCCATCCAGCCAGACGCGGCCCGTTGTGACCTTCCGCAAGCCGGTCACAGTTTCTGCCAGTTCGCGTTGACCGTTGCCCGAAACGCCGGCAATACCGAGTATCTCACCCGAGCAGACCTCGAGGCTGACACTTCTCAAACCCGGGGTGCCGCGGTCACTTCCGCAGGATACATTATCGAGTCGCAGTCGGACTTCGCCGAGTTCCACCGTGCCGCGATCGGGAATCAACCCCACTTCGCGCCCTACCATCCAATTCGCCAGATCCTGTTTGGTGGTTTCCGATGTGGGACGCGTGCCGATCTTGCGCCCGTCGCGCAGAACGGTGACACGATGGCTGATCTCCACGACTTCGTGCAATTTATGAGAGATGAAGACTAGTCCGTGCCCATCCTTCACCATCTGGCGCATGATGGTGAACAGTTCGCCCACTTCTTGCGGGGTGAGTACTGCGGTCGGCTCGTCGAGGATGAGAAGGTCTGCGCCGCGATAGAGGGCTTTAATGATTTCGACACGCTGTTGTTGCCCCACAGATAATTGCCAGATGTAAGCGGACGGATCGATCTTCAATCCGTAAATATCCGCCAGTTCGAGGATTCGTTTCGAGACGCGCTCCAGATCGGTGAGTACGCCGCGCGTGGACGGCAACCCGAGTGCGACATTTTCCGCCACGGTCAGGCTTTGCACCAGCATGAAGTGCTGGTGAATCATGCCGATCCCCAGGTTGATCGAATCGTTCGGCGATGCGATGCTGACAGGCTTATCGTTCAGAAGGATCTCGCCCTCATCCGGGTGATACAAACCGTACAGGATCTTCATCAAGGTGCTCTTGCCCGCGCCGTTCTCTCCCAACAGGGCATGGGCCTCGCCGGAGATCACATCGAAATCGACTTTATCATTGGCGAGCACACCGGGAAAGCGCTTGGTAATGCCGCGCATTTCCAGGCGTTCGATACGTCTCTGTCCGGAGGGGAGTTTGGAGACCTCGGTCATCAAGCCTTCCTTGAGTCTGACCTCGGAGGTCTTGATAACCTCCGAGGTCATTGTAAAACTAGGGCAGAACGATCGTGATACTGCCGTCGATGATCCCTTGAATGGTCTGATCCGCCAGCGCCTTGGCATCGGCGTTCAATGCATAGTCGGCGTTATATTCGATCACCTCGCCGCCGTTCTTGAGGTTGGCGGTGAAGGACTGCCCGCCGAGAGTGCCGTCCTGAATCAGGGCGATCATCTCTTTGAGCACGACTTCCCAGTGATAGACCTGGCTGGCTACCACGATGGTAGGCGCCAGTGAGGATTGGTTGGATTGCGTGCCGAACCACAAAGCATTGGCTTCCTCGGCTTTACCGATCGCGCCAACCACCATCTGGGCGGTGCCGGTCAACGCGTCCGCGCCCGCGGCGATGTGAGTCGTCGCGGCTTCGGAGGCAAGCGCCACGTCCGAGAATGAACCGATATAGTTCACGTTTACCTGCACGGAAGGATCGGTCGCCAGCACACCGGCTTTGAATCCATCCACATAAAGTTTCGCGTCACCGGTCTCGATCGGTCCAACAACACCGATCACCTTGTTCGTGGAAAGGGTTGCCGCCAACACGCCATTGACATACCCGCCTTCGTGAGATGCGGCTTCATAGGCGAAGATATTCGGCTGGCCGAACGTGTCTACGGTTGTGCCCCACGCAAAGCTGGTCTCGGGGAAGTCCGGTGCAATTTCCTGCAGTGACGAACCGTACTGCGAGCCGTGTGCGATCACCAGATCGTAGCCTTGTGTGGCATAGTCGCGGATCGCGGCGGCGGCATCGTCCACCACAAACATGCCATCGGAATAGACGAACTCGAAGGCTTCCGGTCCGCCCATTTCCTCCTGAATGCGGGTCAGTGCATCGTACATGCTCTGGCTGAACGCCAGGTCATTGATGGCACTGGGCATCACTACCGCGACGCGGAAGGGCTCCGTAGGCGCGGCAGGCGGTTCGGTCACGACTGGCGCGGGTGCGTCTGTCGGGGCTACATCCGTGGCGGGAGCGACGGGTTCTGTCACTGGTTCGGCGGGCGTGCCGCAGGCACTGAGAACAAGCGCAAAGGCAACCAGCGCTGTTATAAGGATTTTTTTCATCTTCTATCTCCTTGCAAATTGGATTTGGATACGATTCTTTCTTCGGGACAATTGGTTCAGTTTGGTTGATATCTCCTCGCGGACGCGGATGGCACCTCCTATCCTAGAATTAATTTTCCCTTTCAAAGGGTTTGGTCAGAGCCGATGGGGCACGCACTCTTGAAACCGTGGCGACAAGCACCAGGATGGTCAATACGTAAGGCATCATGATGGCAATTTCAGAAGGGATCGGAACACTCTTCACTTGAATCCATAACTGGAGCGAGTTGATCATGCTGAATAACAAAGCACCGCCCAGAACGCCGATGGGTCGCCATGCGCCGAAGTACACCAACGCGACCGCAATGAACCCCGACCCGCTCGTCATATTCTGCTGGAAGACGTTCAATAGACCGATCGAGAGCGATGCCCCGGCGATCCCTGAAAGCGTGCCGCCGAGGATGATCGTGAAGTAACGAATCCGCCCTACATTTACGCCCAGTGAATCCGCCGCCTCAGGATTTTCGCCCACCGAACGGATTTTCAATCCCAGTGTAGTCTTGTTCAAAACGAACCACGCGATTGGTACGAGCAGGAAGGCGATGTACACCAGGATGTTATGGCTAAAGAAAATTTCGCCGATCCCCGGTATGTCACTCAAGCCGGGGATGTAGATTTTGGGAAAGCCCTGCAGGGTCTCCACTGTCGCCATCAATTTTTGGAAGAGCAGATCGCTCATCCCCAGCCCGAAGAGATAAAAGCCGATACCGCTGATGCCTTGTTCTGCCTGTAAGTTGACGGTGACATACGCCATCGCCAACCCCATCGCCGCCCCGACGAGCACAGCGGCAAGCATACCGAGCCACAGATTTCCTGTGGTCAGCGAAACGTAAAAAGCCGCGAACGCTCCCAGGAGCATCTGCCCCTCCACGCCAAGATTCAACACGCCGCTCCGCTGGCTGAAGGTTTCCCCGATGGCGGCATACAAATACGGCGTCGCAAGGCGAATCCCGGAGGCAAGAATGCCGATCAAGACAGTCGCTGAAAAGAGATCTGAGATCATACGGATGTTTCCGCTGGTTTGAACGTTTCGTCCGGCGGCGTTTCCTCCTCGTGCCCGGCAACCGAGAGCCTGCGTTTTTGTCTCCTGCGCCTCCAGATCTCACTGCTTACTACAAAGACCACCACCAATCCGTTGAGGGCGATGACCAGCGCCGAAGGCACTTGCACCACGCGCTGCATTTTATTCGCGCCTACAAGAAGCGCGCCAAATAGAATCGATGCCGGGATGGATACTATCGGATGCAACTGCCCGAACAACGCCGCGACAATTCCGTTGAACCCGGCGCTTCCTGTAAAGCCGGAAGAGGATCCGTCGGTGATCATTCGGTAATTGACACCGTAGACCTGCGTCGCTCCCGCGAGACCCGCAAACGCCCCGCTCAATAACAATGACAGGACCATGTAGCGTTGGATCTTGATCCCTGCATAGCGCGAGGCGTGCGGGTTCTGCCCCACCGCCCGAATGCGATAACCCAGGGTCGTCCGCCACAATAATATGTAAACAAGAATGGCAAGAATGACCGCGATCAACGCGCCAAGATGCAACCGGGTGGGAATCAAACGCGGCAGTTGGAAAGCATCGATCAAGCGCGCGGTCTGTGGGATCTTTGATGCGACCTCCGCCTGCGAAGGATCGATCATGGGACCCCGGAGGAGGAAGTTCATCAACTGCACTGCGATGGCATTCATCATTACCGTGCTCAGGATCTCATTGACGCGGAAATACGCCTTGAGAAAACCAGGAATTCCACCCCAGATCGCCCCGCCGACGAAACCCGCCAGCAATGCAAGCGTGATCGCAACCCAGCCGGGCAGTTCGGTGAAGGTGAGTCCCACCCATGTGGCAAAGATCGCACCGATGATCATCTGCCCCTCGCCGCCGATGTTGATCACATCCCCGCGGAAGGAGATGCAGATGCCGATCGCCACAAGCAACAACGGCGTGGCTTTGACCAGCGTCTCCGCAAAGGCATTGGGACTGCCGAATGCGCCTTCCCACAACGCCGCATACGCTTCGATGGGATCTACCTTCAGGAATAACAGCATGATAGCCCCCAGAATTAACGCCGCCAGCGTGGCAACCACCGGCAGGAGCGCATCGAACAGCCGAGAAACCCAATCGCTTTGAAGAATTTTTTTCATGACCGGTCAGGTCACTTCCATTCTTCATAGTATACGGAAAGCCCCGCTGAGATGTCAGACAATATGTAACCGAATTCTCATGATAATTATCTGGATTCCCCTCATTCACATGCTATCCCGTCTTCCCTAGTTGTGTACACACAGAAGAGATTTCAGTTTCCACCACGAATCAAAAACCCCCGGGCTTCAAGCCAAAGGGTATTTGACGGAGAAATTTTCATGCCTACAAACTCAATCCCTCTCGAACGGGACTCCCAGCGCGGCAGGCGGTGAGGCGCGCAAGGCGCGGAAGGCACGCGTGAAAAATCGCCGAGCCGATTCGGGCATCGCCGCGAGAGTCCGCTCGACCCATTCCGCGTCGCCGATGTTCACCAGCAGAAGAGTCAAAATCATCAGAGGGAAAGGCGCGACCTGCAAAACCTGCGAAGGGATGTTCGGCAAACTCGGTTGCAAGACAAGCCCGAGCCATTGCAACAAGCCAAATAAATATGCGCCGAACGCGGCGCGCAGCGGATTCCATCCGCCGAAGATGGTGATCGAGAGCGCGATCCAGCCGAAGCCATCCAAGCCGGAGATAGTCCCGTTCCACCCGGCTTTGACGCTCAGCGAATAGGTGGGTCCTGCCAAACCAATGATCGCGCCGCCGATGACCGTGTACACGTAGCGCATCAAATTCACGTTCGCGCCGCGCACAAACGCCGAAGCAGGTTTCTCGCCGATGCCCTGCAACATCAAGCCGGGGCGCGTGCGAAAGATCCATGCCCAAGCGAGGAAGATGGCGAGAAAACTGAGATAGGTCATCACATCGTGATGGAAGAACAACTGCCCTACCACAGGGATTTGGTTCAGCACCGGGAAATCCCACGCGGGGACGCGCGGTCCGCTGACGCCCATGAAGGAGTTGCCGAGGAAATAAGCAAGGTCGCGGCAGGTGAGCGCGAGGACGAATCCCACCGCGACTTGCGATTGCTTCAACGTGATGGAGGAGAACGCGACCACGAGCGCGACGAGCGCTCCAATTGCCGCGCCGGTCAAAAAACCGGCGAGCAGGCTCTCGGTCCGGACCGAAGCGGCGAAGCCTCCCATCGCGGAGAGGAGGATCGTTCCATTCATCGAAAGGTTGATCACGCCAGCACGTTCGGTGATCGTCTCGCCGATGACGGCAAAGATGATAGGCGCGGCGGCGAATAAAACGCCAGCAAGTCCGGTGAGGATGAGTTCGGTTTCCATGATGCGCCTATGCCTTCGGTGTGAATCGTTGACGCGCGCCTTCGGCAAGCAGGACGAACAACACTAACATGCCCTGCAGAACGCCGGAGAGGGACGAATCGAGTTTGTGCAAAATAGGAAGTTGAATACTGCCAATGTTGAGCGCGGCGAAGAACAACGCGACGGGCACCGCCCAGATGGCTTGATAGTTGATGAGCATCGCCACCATGAGACCGAGATAACCGTATCCGCTCGAGATGGCGGGGATGAGGCGATAGTACACCGCGGTCACTTGCAATGCGCCTGCCGCGCCTGCCAGCGCACCACACAACAAGAACGAGAACATCATGTATTGCCACGTGGGAACGCCGAGCAAATACGCGGCGCGGAAATTTCTGCCGACGGCTTTGAGCCGCAGACCAAAATACGTTCCCTGCAAAAGAAAATAAACAAAGACGATGCCAGCGATGGCGATCACCAGCGACCACGGACTCAAGCGAAGTCCTTCGAACAATGGAAGATGCAAGGAGTCGGGGAACGGTTCGGTGCCGCTCATCGAGCCGGTGCCGGGTCGCTTCCATGGACCAAAGATGAGGTAGATGGTGAGCGCGGTGGCGACGAAGTTCAAGCCCAACCCGCCGAAAATTTCATTGACGCCGCCGAACGTTTTCAACGCGCCCGCCAGCGACGCCCACAACGCGCCAGCGAGCATCCCCGCGAGGATGCTCAACGCGATGATGAGCGCGGGATTCATCGGACTGTCTTGCAAGGAACGCAGTGCCATCGTCGTGCCGATCGCGCCGAGGGTGATCTGCCCCTCCACGCCGATATTCCACAAGCCCGCGGCGAACGTGATCAATAACCCCGCGGTGACGAGCAACAACGGAACCCAACTCACCAACACATCCGAAAATTTCTTCACCGAACCAAGCGAGCCGAACATATCTTTGAAAACTTGAATGGGCTGTGCGCCGACCGCGGCGAGAATCAACGCGGTAATGCCCAATGCCAAAACCAGTGCAAGCAGTTGAAAGCCGATACGGTTCAGTGTTGTGTTTTTCATTTTGAAGCCTCAAAACCTTTTAACCACGAAGGGCACAAAGTACACAAAGGAATTAACCCAAGTTGCTACCTTGAGATGAAGGTTGACAAAAGTCCATGAGATTCA
>CAZQES010000103.1:0-14610 GCA_964591425.1 uncultured Anaerolinea sp. | reverse complement strand
ACCCATCAAATAGACTAAATAACGATTCAGGGCATCAGCCTCGGCATTGGCGGGCAAATACAGTTGACTGGTCCCCCAGTGAGGCGAAAATAGCCTCGGTATTTTGTCAAAGCCTTTATATTCGGCGAAATAGCTTTTGACAAAATAGTGGTGCTCATAAGGGCGCAGGGGCCAAATCAAATACTCAAGCAGTCTTTCGTGCAGGGGTTCGTATAAACAATAATACTGGTTCGTATGGCGAAACAGCTGCCATAAAAGAGTTGAGCCTGATGAAAAATCGCCGCTGATAAAAACTAGATTGGTCATCGAATGAACCTTCCTAACTTTCTCTATGATGCTTGAAAGTCCAATGGTTAATTTTCTAGAGTTTAATTCATTGACCGCTTAATTGATCTCTAGCTCAATTATATCTCGTTTGATTGACCGCATGGGTGTCGGCGCGCTGCTAAACCTGCGCGATCGGCTCACTAAGCAGAACGATGCGCGGTCTGGGTTGCCAGTTGGCAATCGCTAATCGTATCCCTAATTCAAGGAGCAAAGTCATGACAAATGTTTGGAATGAAGTACCGGTGTTGGTGACGGGAGGCGCCTCGTTCATCAGCAGTCATTTGGTCGACCGTTTGGTGGCGCTGGGCGCACGGGTGCGCGTCGCGGACGATCTGTCGAGCGGCCGGCTCGAGAACTTATCGAACAGCTTGAACCAGATCGATTTTCAAGAAGGCGACCTGCGCGATCGCGGTTTCGCAAAGCGGGTGATTGACGGTATGGATGTCGTCTTCCATCTCGCTGCTTGTCATGGCGGGCGAGGGTTCATCGATACACATCCGGCTGAGTGCGCGGCGAATATGGTGTTGGATGGTATCGTCTTCGATGAAGCGCGGCTTGCCAATGTGCAGCGGGTATGTTTCGCCAGTTCCGCCTGTGTCTACCCCACACAGCTTCAGGTTGCGCCAGTGGATGGCAAGACGATCTACCTGAAAGAGGAGTGGGCTGACCCGTTCAAAGCTGGGGCGGCTAACGCTGACGGTGAATATGGCTGGGCGAAACTTATGGGAGAAATGAACCTGCGCGCCTGCTGGAAACAATACGGGCTCAAATCGGTTTCTTGCCGGTTGTTCACCGCTTATGGCGAACGCGAGAACGAGAGTCATGCCGTCATTGCCTTGATCGCCAAGGCATTCATCGGTATGGACCCGTATGAGATCTGGGGCGATGGACAGCAGGATCGCAACTTTACGTACGTGGGCGATATTGTGGAGGGTATGCTCCGCGCGGCGGAGCGGATCGAAGACGCGTCCGCCGTCAATATCGGCACTGCAGAACATATCAAGATCATCGACGCGGTGCGGTTGATCTTCGCTCAAACGGGTTTCACCCCGAAAGACTTGAATTTTGACTTATCCAAACCGGTCGGTGTATTCAGCCGCGCCGCCGACCTGACCAACACCCGCGCCCGGCTGGAATGGGAACCGACCACAAGTTTCGCCGAAGGATTGCAGAGAACCATCGACTGGTATGCTCGCACTCATGATCGTGAGCAAGTGGCAGAGAAATTAGGTGTGCTGTTGATGGAGCGATAAGGCAAAGGGTTCGGGTCTGGAATTGATGCGCGCCTTTGGTCCTGGATTTTACCCCTCACCTCGTTGGGATCGCCAAACTTGGTTCGAGAGGATCAAAAGACTCTCGCATACAACTGCGTAATAAGAATTATGATTACTTTGAATAGGAAAAGACTCAAGAAATGAGATTTTTGTTGAAACAGATACCCAATCTGTATGTGCTACTTCCTCTCGCGATCGGTACACGCCTGATCGCGATCATATTGAAATTTCCCGGTTTCCCACCCGGATGGGGAGGGGAAACGGCGGCAGTCGCCAACTCGATCGCCATGGGAAATGGTTTCGCTTCTCCATATGTTGCACAATCGGGTCCGACAGCATTGATTCCGCCGGTCTACGCGTATTTGCTTTCAGTATTCTTCAAAATATTTGGTCCCGGATCAGAAACGGCGGGCATCGCGGCGCTCGGTTTGAACGTGGTTCTCTCCGCGCTTGTTTTGTTTCCCCTATTCGTTCTGACAAAACAACTGTTTAATCAACGAGCCGCTCTTGCGGCTGTTTGGGTTTGGGCGGTCTTGCCGCTCAGTGGATATACCGATGCCCTCTACATTTGGAACACGAGTCTCTTTACCCTCGCACTGACTACCTTCCTCGCCTTCACGCTCTCGCTCGAAAAAGACGACATTCCTCCGCCTAGGGTTACGATATATGCATTGTTTGCAGGTTTTATCGTATTGATCGAGCCCATTTCAATGATCGTCGTGGCGGTTTCTTTTTTGTGGCTTGCCTACCAAAGATTTCCAGCGAAGAACCTCGTGCAGTGTCTTGTGATCGCTTCCATCCTGCCGGGTGCCTGGATCGCCCGGAATATTATCGTTTTTCGAGAGCCGGTGTTCATCCGCTCCGGTTTTGGTCTGGAGTTGTCCAAAGGAATTCGCGATTATGAATTCACAGTTGATAAACCAACGTCTTTGCCTAATCGTAATCCGGTGGAACTCGAAAAATACCGACAAACGGGGGAGTTGGGTTATATGCAATCTCGATTTGATGAAGCGATCCAATGGATAAAAGAGAATCCACGGGAGTATGGCGAGCGAATTGTTAACCGAGTAATAGCGTATTGGACGGGTTATCGCGTCTCGCAGATCTACCTTTTTTACGGGAGATTTGAAGTAATCAAGCGCATCTTTTTTACCCTGCCCGCACTGGGCGTAATCATCTCATTTTTCTTTCTCAAAAAGAAGGATGTCCTGCTAATTTATTCCATCCTTATGCTGTATCCCGCCGTTTACTACGTAACACACGTCGAATTAAGATATCGGCTACCTCTCGAGCCTTTGCTTTACAGCCTAATGATCGGCGCAATAGAAGAAATTTATGAACAGTTTGTACGGCGAAACATCTAAGAAATCTCAACTCATCCACTGTTGAACTGGCTACAGCACGAAACTAACATTACAGCGCAAAGTCAGGAATAACCGTATGTCTTGCATCCAAACCATCCACGAATTTTTCACGATTACACGAATTCGCGCCATCATTCGAGAATTCGTGGCTTTTATTCGTGGACGATTTGTCAGCGTAACAATCAACCTTGCGCTGTAATACTAATCAATGAGTGCGATCAACCCAGCCTCCGGCGAATCCCCACTGGTCAGCGTATGTATCCCTACTTATCGAGATGCTCTTTTTCTGGCTCAAAGTCTGGAGACCGTTGTCAGCCAGACCTATCAGAATTTAGAAATTCTTGTGGGCGATGACGCCTCGCCTGACGACACAGCGGAGGTTGTTCGCTCTTTTCCAGATTCACGCATTCGTTATCTGCGTAACCCAGTCAACCTTGGGCAATTTGAAAACGTTAATCACCTCGTAAGTCAATGTCGAGGAAAGTACATCGCTATTTATCATTCGGACGACTATTACGACCCGGAGATCGTTTTAAAAGAAGTGACATTTCTTGAATCGCACTCCGAGGTTGGCGCGGTTTTTGCATTGGACAAGCGCGTCGATGACTATGATCGGATTATCGGTAAGATGAAACTGATTCCTGAAATCCGCGCGAATACTCCCCTCACGTTTTCGGATATTTTTCCGATCCTTTTACGCCACCGCAACCGGGTTTTCCGAACCCCTACTTTTATGGGTCGCGCCGAAGTGTTACGAGGGGCTGGTCCCTTCAGCTCCGCATACGAAATAGCGGGGGATTTTGAGATGTGGCTGCGGATTGCCCATCTCGCTCCGGTTGCCGTCTTGGATGAATATCTCATGTACTATCGGCGCGGCTCTAGTCAGGTATCTACAGGTTATGAGCGATTGCGCACCCATGAAGATCATTTCTTTGTCATTATGGATCATTACTTAAGTTTAATTTCTCCGGACACTGCCGTTGATTCGATGGTCTTACTTGAATATGATTATCACCGCCGGGCTGACGAAACAGTTCGGGCGTTAAACTGCATCCGGCTTGGTCAATTGGAAAAAGCAAGCGAACTCCTGAGTCGCCCTTTTCCGTGGCGAACACTGCTAGTTTTCACTCCTGATCTCCATTTGCGAAAACTCATTATAGTTATTAAGCGCATTCTATTAAAACTGGGGCTGGCTGCCTCGCCTAGCAGGTGGCTCCTTTTACGATTCGCAAGTGTGGTTTCTTCCGAGCCTAATCATAAATAGTTTATTGTGGATTCTTAATCGATGAATACGTACCCGCGGTTGTTTATTGACCCACCGTCCAAACACTTTTTTCAGGATCGTTTGTTTTCAAACGAAAAAGCGCGCTATGCCGGCGATAATCTCATGGCGCCTTATGTCTACCTGCGTGCCCATCTCCAACAGCGCGGGATTGAAATCCATACAGCCGATTATTTACCTGAGAAACCTGACAATCGGATGAATCTATATATCTCGCTAGGGTTATTTCGCGATTATCAAATGTTGACCCGCCGTCCGGATGTCATATTGAGTGCTTTCTTTATTTTCGAAAGCCCCATCGTAGAACCTTCAATTTACCGCAAAATAACCCGGGTACAGGGTAATTTTCGCCGTATCTTTACCTGGAGTGATAGCGCTTCACTGATACACTTTACCAGACAGCCGTTGCAATGCCAGCATTTCCACTGGCCCCAGTCTTTTGATGAAGTTCATGAGCATATCTGGGCACGGCAGGATCGGAATTTCCTCGTAATGATCAACGCCAACAAGCTCCCCCGTGTGTATTGGAATGAACTGTATACAGAAAGAATGCGAGCAGTCGCATATTTCGCGGAGTATGATGAGATTGATCTGTATGGGATCGGGTGGGAAGAGCCTTCCTGGCGTTTGGGGAAAACCCGTGTGCCGTATACTCTTATCCGGCTTTACCGTTTTGGATTAACACAATGGCAAAAAATAAAGCCTGACCCTCTCTTGCAGGCTGCACGCAGTGTTTATCATGGCAGAGCCGAATCAAAGTCAACCACCTTGGGTAACTACACATTCGCACTTTGTTTCGAAAACATGATTCTAAAAGGCTGGATTACAGAAAAGATCTTCGATTGCTTTTTTGCGGGAACGATACCGGTCTATCTCGGTGCACCGGATATTCAAGATTATGTTCCGCCGGATTGTTTCATCGATATGCGCCGATTTACCGGGTACGAAGAATTGCGTCATTATCTCAAGTCGCTAAGCGATAGGGACATTCAACGTTACAAGGAGAATGCTCGAGTCTATCTCCAGTCGCCTCAGTTCCGGCCATTTACGAAGGAGGCATTCGCTGAACTCTTTACCGACATCATCCATGCCGACACTGGACAGCAACTGTGACGATTCTCACGGCATTGGCTTTGGAAACCTCTCTTGTGCATCGACGAAAGATAATGTGTTGGATAAGGCGATTTCAAGCTGGTGAAGTCGCGCGACAATACCTCAGTGATACCCTTTTACCAAGGAGGCAAACAATTTGAGGCAAGCAATTAATACTAGTGTTCGGTTGTTTTCAGAGGGTTTCGAACCGCGCGGCCCGGTGGTTGAAATCGGAGCCTTATATCAGCCGGGTTATGATGAGTTGTGCAACCTGCGTCGTTATTTTGCGGGAAGGGAATACATAGGATGCGATATTCGGTATGGGCTGGGTGTTGACCGCATCGAAGATGCTCATGCGCTAAGCTTTGCCGACCGTTCGATCGGGACTATGCTATTGTTCGAAACCCTCGAGCACTTACCTCACCCCGGCAAGGCTATTTCGGAGGCATGGCGAGTGCTTGACGACGAGGGATTGCTGGCTATGAGCGTTCCCTTTAACTACCGGTTGCATGGCTTCCCGTCAGACTACTGGCGGTTCACAGCGAGCGGCGTATACGCGCTTCTGTCAGACTTTCCAGATAAAGTTGTTTTTGCACTTGGTCCGCATTTAAAGCCCGCATTCATCTTCGCAATTGCTGCCAAGTACACATCTCGTGAATTAACGGAGAGAAAGACTAAATTCCAAGCGAGAGTGCTCGAAACCTTCCGGAGATCTTGGCTTCGCGGTCATATCAGCGTGTTGAAAGAGCGGGGTCGCGACTTTTTTGGGCTCCTCCTTGGACGCGCACAACTATCGGCTAGGTTTTTCGACCCTGCACAAGGCGGTGGTTATGTTCCATCATTGAACAAAGTTGAACGTACCCAGCCTGGCAGTGACATTTCCCAACCACATTGATAAATTATTCTTTTGATGGGCTTACATGCTTAAATTGATCGCCACCCTCGGGGGCATCCAGGTACTGGCTGTTCTCTTCAACGTATTGCGCTCCAAACTTCTGGCTGTCCTGCTTGGACCGGAGGGAATTGGCGCCGCCAGCGTAGTCGATCAGACGACCGTATTGGTCCTTCAAGTCAGCGCTTTCAGCCTGCCGTTTGCCTCGGTGCGTTTTCTCTCGCGCTCACACAGCCAGGGACAAGACGCCTTCCGCCGCACGTATTCAGGCTTGATCTCGGCGGTAGTTACGCTGACGTCAATCGGTGCTGGACTGGCATTGGCAGTCGTTTTCTATCACCCCGCATTGCTGGGAGCGGAACTCGGCGCATATCGCAATCTGCTCATCCCGGCGTTACTGTCCATCCCTGCCATGGCGCTTCATTACTTCATGGTGCAGGTGTTGGCGGCCGCACAGCAAGCGCGTCTGTCGGGCTTTTTCTTATTGATCATCGCCATCGTTCAGACGTTGGGGGCGTTGGTGGGAACCCGTATGGGTGGATTGACTGGTTATTACTGGGCTACCTTGATCTGCAACTACCTGCTGGTCGCAGGAATCATCCTGTTCCTGCGACGCAGGTTTTCACTGCCCCTGATCGACCGGCAGGCTGACCTGCGCCGCGAAATACGCATGAACCCGGATATCGTCAGTTATACATTGATCATGTTCAGTATTTCGTACATCCTGCCGCTCTCGAATATACTCGCTCGCCTTGCGGTCTTGCGCAATTTTGGTGAGGCACAGACCGGATTGATGCAAGCCGCGATCGCACTGGCGGCGGCGTTGAATATGATACTAAGTCCTGCAAATGGAATGTATCTGACGCCGATGATGAATCGTGCCGACGCAGCCACACAGAAGATTTCAACTGCGCTGGAATTCCAGCGCAAGCTATTGCTCGTGATGCCAACCGTAGCCGTGCCGATGGTGTTGTTCGCGCCAATATTGTTGTTCCTTTTTTACTCATCGCGTTTTGTAGGGGTCAGCCAATACTTTTTCCTATTTGTTATCGCTGAGTTCATTCGTCTGCTGGCAGGCATTGCTCAAGCAATGCTGATTGGGTTGAGCGATCTGACTGTGTATGCTTTCCTCGTCGGCTTGGGTCAGCTTTCCCTGGGTCTGATCGCGTGGGTGTTGGCTCCCCGGTGGGGTATTTATGGAGTGGCGGTAGGTTATATTTTTTCCAGTCTTGCCATCCTTCTGCTGTGCACGGTTCGGCTGACCGTACGACATGGCTGGTCTGTCCCCGCGTCCCAATGGGCGTTGGGCGGCTATGGGTTGCTTGGGCTTGCGTTGGCAGGCGTTTTATTTCGCGGGAGTGAGTTGACTTTGAATACCTTCGTTCTTTCTGTGGGATTTTTTCTAGCTTTCACCCTAAGCATTGGAATATTATTTGGGCGATCGGAATCACGCCAAATTATGGAGATTTTATCCCGCACTACTCGAGGGTTAATATCGCCAAAATAATCATGATCAACATCTTGGTTTTATCGCGCAATTATCCCAGTCCAATCCTGCCCCTTATAGGTTCATGGGTAAAGGATTGGGCAATTTCTACCCTAGGCTCGTGCAAGGTGCGGGTGGTCGCTCCAGTTCCATATTACCCTCCACTTCCCGGACCTTACAGTTTCAGGCGCTTCCGCGAAGTACCGGCTCAAGAGTGGCGCGATGGTATCCAGGTTTTTCACCCACGCTTCCTCACTGGACCCGGATATTCGACGCATGATTTTGATGCGCAGACTTTTTATTGGGGTGTCCAAAGAACTGTCGACCGCCTGTGGCGTGAGGAGCCTTTTGACCTGATCCATGCCCATTTTATTTATCCGGATGGAGTGGCGGCGGCGCGGCTTGCCCGGAATTATGGCGTTCCCCTAATTGTCACGGAACACGCGTTTTGGCACCCGTGGTTGGAGCAGTATCCGCGAGTCCGAAAACAGGCGGTCAGGGCGGCGGAATCGAGCGCATTTCATATTGCCGTCAGTCAATCTGTCCGTCGCAGTATCAGCCGCTTCACCGGTGAGAACGAGCGCTTGCGCGTGATCCCTGTTGGGGTGGATATGGATCTATTCACTCCGTTGCCTGCGGGAGAACAACCCGATGCCAATTCGATCCTGTTTGTTGGTCGCATCCACGAAACGAAAGGCGTGGACGTACTCCTGCATGCAATGCGCATTCTTGTGGATCGCAACCCCGCTGTACGGCTCTCTTTGATCGGCGGGAGTTTTTATCGTCAAAATATGAACCGGGAAATGCGCCTGAAGCAATTGGCTGATGAACTCGGCCTCGCCGAAAACGTTCGGTTTTTAGGTATCCGTTCTCCGGATCAGGTAGCTGAAGCCATGCGTCGGAGTTCGCTTCTTGTATTACCCAGCCGGCGAGAGACACTCGGGGCGGTACTGATCGAAGCCCTGGCGTGCGGAATTCCTGTGGTCGCCACGCGCTGTGGCGGTCCGGAAGATGTCGTGACCGATACCGTTGGCAGGCTGGTTGAAGTCGACGATCCATCCGCGCTTGCGGAAGCGATGTTGGATGTGCTCGATCGACGCGGGCAGTACGATCCGCAGGCACTTCGAGAGTATGCCGCAGAGAGATTCTCGTGGCAGAAGGTGGCAGAGCAAACGATTGACTTGTACCGTTTAGCAGTGTGAACTGGTGCTTCCGATAGAAAAGAACGAGGTAAGTGTATGAACACTGTGATCGATGTTTTTCTAAAGCGAGTTTGGTGGCAACAAGTTCTGCTGGTTCAGATGATCGCGATCGTTGGAATACAATTCGCAGGAACTATCGGTACAAAATTCCTGGCGCCTCGATTTGGTTGGGGTGAAAGTCATAGTGTTTTCGCCGCAGGCGAGTATGACGATACGATTCAAGGCCGGTTCGCTCGTTGGGATTCCAGTTATTATTTGCGGATAGCCCAACAGGGTTATAGCGATGATGGTCAAGACCTTGTTTTTTTTCCCCTCTATCCAATTCTGATTTCCCTTCTGCACAACGCTCTGGGGCTGTCTCTTTTGTGGAGCGGATGGATCGTGGCGGTAACGTGTTATGCAGGCGCGGGCTTGCTCTTGTACCAACTGATTCGCATCGATCATAGCGCCGAATTCGCGCTCTGGGGTGTGGCATGGCTATCGATCTTTCCAACGGCTTTCTTTTTTTCCTCAATTTACACCGAGTCTCTGTTCATGCTTACAAGCATAGCGGCAGTATACTTTGCGCGACGCGGTCAATTCATCTTCAGCGGTCTGGCGATCGCGTTTGCAGGTGCGACGCGACCCACTGCATTTCTCTTGGCGATTCCCTTTTTTGTGGAAATCTGGCAGTATGGAAGATTGAAACAGATCAAGCTAACGCGAGTATTATTCGGAGCGTTGATCGCACCGTTGGGTATCCTCGCTTTTGTTTCTTATTTTGTAATAACCAGAGAAACCGTAAATATTCTTGAGTTGTATTCTTCCTTTGAACATGATTTTTTCGAAAGGTATCTTTCATTACCGTGGGTAACCTTTTATGATGCCATTAGGGCGGCTGTGTTCGGGAAAGGATTTACTCAAGTAATCGCGTGGCATGATCTTGGTTTCGCGTTGGCAGGCATGGCAGGCGCAATATTCGGCTTGTTTCACCTTCGCCGGAGTATGGCATTTTATTTTCTGGCGGGTATGATTTTTCTATACTCGAACCATGGTCCCGCTGGTTTGCCCTTTTTATCGATTCCTCGCTACGTCGCCGCGCTTTTTCCCCTCTATATGGTGTTGGCTCTCGTAACAATGAAGATACCAAAACAGTTGCGTTGGCTCCCTGTTCTGCTTTCTGTAAGCTTTCTGGGAATATTATCGGCATGGTTTGCAACCGGGCGCTGGGTGGCTTGAGCATTAACAGTAATGTCAACCAATTAGCTTCCGGGTACAGGATTTAAGAAAAGAACTATGGAAACTACTGTGACACTTCGAAATTGGTGGATGAAAAACAGCAATCTGGCGTTGCGTATCGCCGTACCCCTTATGTCAGTCCTTGCGCTCGTTTGGTTGGGATACCAGTTTTGGCGCCTGCTGTCCGAAGCGGACCCGATCTGGGCTTCTTCGCCAGTTGGCGCAGTTGACTTGAAAATGCGCCATGAAGAGGTGCATGGCTGGTTCGCTGGCATTCCAGTGTACGGTGGACCGAACACTGGGTATCCGCCCGCGAGTTTCGTGCTGTTCTGGCCCCTGCTTGGCTGGCTCGAACTAACACCCGCTCGCTGGCTCTGGGCGGTCGCTTCAATAGCCGCGCTGATCTGGTTGATATATTTACTATTTCAGGAAACCGGCGCGGAGACAACGCTGGAGCGCGTCTTTGTCGCGTTGATACCACTCGCGATATATCCTACTGGCGCGACGATCGGTAATGGGCAGTTGATGGTTCTGCTTCTCCCTGCGCTGGTTGCCGGGCTTGCCCGACTTCAGAACCAGCGCGGCTGGCGCGCTGAGCTTTTCGCGGCAAGCCTGATGTTGATCGCTCTCGTCAAGCCAAGCGTTTCGGTCCCTTTTTTTTGGATTCTGCTCTTCGTCCCTCGCACGTGGAGGCCTGCGGTGCTCGTCGTAATAGGGTATCTCGGTCTTACATTTTTTGCCGCGGCATTCCAGGATTCCAGCCTCGTTGCGATTCTCCGCGTATGGTTGTCTGGCGTTTCCGGATTAGCATCGTGGGGTGGGTACGCGAATCTACATGCGTTACTTGCCGCAGTGAACTTGGAAAATTGGAGCCTTCCCGCTTCCTTGCTCTTGCTTGTCGCTTTGGGAGCGTGGGTTTATTGGCATCGAGAACGAGACCCGTGGCTTCTGCTGGGAGTTACCGGGTTCATTACCCGCTTCTGGACCTACCATGGCTGGTATGATGACCTTTTGATCTTGTTGCCGATGGTGGCTCTTTACCGCATTGCCAAGCGGTCACCCGATGACCGGCAGGGGATCATCGCTGGTGTCCTCTTCGCATGCACTTTGTTCGTTATGCTCGCCCCCGGGGGTTTGTACCTCCTCCCGCCGCCGTGGAAGACGCTGTATGTGACCGTTCAAGTCCTTGTCTGGATTATGGGATTGATATTTCTCCTTATTCAAGCGCGCCGAGACAAGAGCGCACAAGGGAAGTAACGAGAGGCATCTCAAATTCATGATGGTAGTGGAACTCAACGATGTGATTTGTTCGTTTAATCCGCGCTTCTCGAGACGTTTGTCTTTAAATTAGAAACAGGAAATTTTGATCAATGACTGAAACACAAGAAGTCCCTCAAATCTTCGAACCAGACTACTATCAGCGTCTGCACGATATCGAAGAACAGCACGGCTGGGCGCAAGGCTTACGCGACGCCATGGATGCCTTGTTGCTTCCTACCCTCAACGGCAGGCGCCTGCGTGTCTTGGATATTGGCTGTGGCACGGGTTACCTGCTGGGCTATCTAAAAAAATATCCATTGGATGGTGAAGTGGCAGGAATCGATATATCCCCTCACGCGTTGCAATTCTGCCGTCAGCGCGGCGCGCTTTCACTGGCGATCGCAAGCGCAACGGAAGCGCCGTTTCCGTCGGCTTCGTACGATCTGATCATTTGCATCGATACCATCCAACATCTCACACCGGCTGGCGCTGATCTTGTGGCTGTGAAGGAATTTGCCCGTTTGTTACGTCCGGGCGGCTTGTTGTACCTGCGCACGAATTCCGCGCGCGGGCATCGTCCACTCGAAGGCGTAGACCCGAACCAGTACCGTCGTTACCGGATACCCGAATTGAAAAGCATGATCGCACAGGCTGGCTTGCAAACTCAGCGCGCCACGTATCTCAATGCGATCCCGGGTTTTTGGGCGATGCTGCGCGAGTACACCAAAGCCCGTCGCAAGGTCCGCCCGATCGGGCCGGGGTTGAGTATCCAACTCTACCCTCCGGAAAGAGCGTGGATGAATCGGGCGATCCATGGAGTCCTGGCATTCGAATCCTGGATCATTGGGAAGGCACGCCTCGATCTCCCCTTTGGACATTCCATCGCCGTTTTGGCTCGGAAAGCGTAGGAGGCTGGTTTGCCCTTGCCAGAAAAAAAGGCGGTGAGCGCGACTGTGGTCGGGGCTGGACTCATGGGCCGCTGGCATGCCGACGCGATCCGTCGCGCTGGCGTACCTCTCATTGCTGTTGTGGATCCCGACGAGGTGCGCGCTGGTGCGCTCGCAAAGCGACATGCTCCAGCACGAGTCTACTCCAGCCTTGAAGATGCGTTGAGTCAGTGCCGCCCGACGGTTGTACATTTATGCACCCCCGCCAATCTTCACCGTCAACAAGCGGAGCAAGCGTTGAAAGCCGGCGCGCACGTTTTCATCGAAAAACCTCTTGCCCAGACTTTGGATGACACTCAAGATATTTTGGACTTGGCGGAGCAAAACAAACTCCTCGTTTGTCCTGTTCATCAATTCGTTTTTCAAGATGGCGTGCAACGTCTGCGTCCGTGGCTGGCAAGTTCTGGTAAGATGGTGCAGGTTTCGTTCACCATTCGGTCGGCTGGAGGCGCTGGCTTACCGATAAATGAACTGGATGCGTTGGTCGCAGATATTCTCCCACACCCGCTCTCACTTCTACAAGTTTTATTGCCCGACTCTCTCAATGCCCCGTGGATCGTCCACCGGCCTGCGCCCGGTGAGTTTCGAGCAATGGGAACAACCGGTGCGGGTGTTGGCATGGCGATAGAAATAAGCCTGAATGCGAGACCTCCCCAAAATAGTATGATGCTCACTACTCAGGATGCCACGTTCGGCCTTGACCTTTTTCACGGATTTGCGGTTCGCTATCCGGGAACGGTCTCTCGCACTCGTAAGGTCATCCAACCCTTCGAATTTTCGCTCCGCCAATTCGGCGCGGCGAGCGGCAATTTATTTCGACGGCTACTCACCAATGAAAGCGCTTATCCCGGTTTACGCCGGTTAGTATCCCTTTTTTACCAAGCAGTCCGCAGTGGGGAAATCTCCCCGATACCACCCCATGACACACTTGCCGTAGCACGCGCCCGGCAAGTTATACTCGCAAGTTAAAGAGGACCCGTACATGACAACACCCAACTCATCGAGACCCTCCCCCAATAAATGGAAACGCAATAGGCGGCGGTTGATCCGGCATTATTTGCCTTTTTCGATCGTCACCGCGTTGATCATCCTGTTTTTCCTGAACACCCTCCCCGGCGACGACCTGCGGTGGAAGTGGAGCATGGGTACCGCGTACGCCGGTTTGGCGTTGTTAGGTTTTACACTGCTCGTCGGCGCCATAAACGTTTTACGCTCGCGTCCGAATCCAACTTCCAGCGACTTGACGCGCGACGCCGGAATCACCGCGACACTGGTATCCGTTGTACATGTCGGTGTGGGCTTGTTCGTTCACATGGGCAATCCGTGGCTTTACTTCTTTTTTCCGCCTGGCGAGGACCGCTTGATCCCTCTGCGTTACGACCCGTTCGGTCTTACCAACTGGGTCGGACTGGCAGGCACGTTGATCCTGATAATCTTATTTGCTACTTCCAATGATTATTCCCTGAGAAGGCTGGGAAAAACACGTTGGAAAACGCTCCAGCGCAGTAATTACATTCTTTTCGGATTTGTCGCGATGCATGGGATCGTGTATCAAATTTTGGAAAAGCGTACCGTTCCCTTCATTATTCTGTTCGCGCTGATGGTTCTTGTGGTCGCCGTCGTGCAACTGGCTGGTTTTCGGTTGCGCCGGATGGAAAAGGCAAAAAGGATGTCGAATGAAGAACCGACTGTTTAGGCGCGGCTTGCTTTTGTTCGTTGTATTTTTCAGCGCTTGTTCCAGCCCGACACCCGGAATAGATTTACCGCCACCAACGCAAACAGAGGCGGTCGTTGCAACTGTGTCATCCCATGCAGATCCTCCGACGGTCTCGCCTGAACCGCCTGCCCATGGCGCAACCAACACGCCGCAAACTGCCTCGTCTGGACCTGTAGTGATCTCTGTGGATGCCGCTGTTAGATTTCAAACCATCGACGGATTTGGAGCAACTCATCTTTCGCTGATGTACGAAGGCGCCGGAGACGTTTTGGGTCAGGAATTACGGAGTAAAGCCATCGATGCGATCTATCGCCAGGTGGGTATTAATCTTGGTAATCTGGAAGGCTCATTACTGGAAAGCCCGGGCTCGTACGATCAGCGTTCGAACGACAACAGCGACCCGAATGAAATCGATTGGACTCGATTCCAGACATACTCTGTTGATGCGATGCATTCAAATCTCATCATGCTCGCCGAGCCTCTCGGGTTTGATGGTTATTACGTTAATCAGCGGGTAAACAATCGATGGGCTAGCCCGTGGTTGATCGA
>CAZQES010000102.1:0-14710 GCA_964591425.1 uncultured Anaerolinea sp. | reverse complement strand
GATGGGAAGAGCGGGGTGGAGGGGAAGAGAGGAGATCTCGGTGGTCGCCGTATCTTTAACCGTTTCCAGCGTTGGCGCAAGTCAGCCGTTTGGGATACGATGTTTGCTGAGCTGCAAACCGCACTGGATGTGGAAAGCAACGTGGATTGGGAAATCCACTTTATTGACTCCACAACTGTGCGTGCCCATCAACACGCAGCAGGGGCAAAAAAAGTAGCGCAACCCTAGAGGCTCTAGGGCGTAGTCGGGGTGGATTGAGCACAAAAATCCACTTCCGTTGTGAAGGTACCGGCCGATTAATCACTTTTCTACTGACACCGGGTCAGGAAAGTGACATCAACTTGGCAGAAGAATTGATGGAGACAGGTGCCATTCGCAGAAGTTCAGGTCACATGCGAGTGCGACCAAAGCGTTTGGTGGCTGACAAGGGCTACACCAGTCAAGCCTTTCGCACTTATCTTCATCAAAAGCATGTTCGTTGCACGATTGCTCGTCGGAGCAACGAACGCCGAAGAGGTTCTTTTGAAAAATCACACTATCGTAAACGCAATATTATCGAACGCCTTATCAATCGGCTTAAGCAATTCCGACGCATTGCAACGCGTTATGAAAAACGGGCTGCCAATTTCTCTGCGATGATCACCATCGCCTCTCTTTTCCTGTTTTCTGATTTTGCATACAGGCTCTAGCACTTTTGTTCTAACAATGATAAAATCGCCCTCCACTGGAGCGATAGATGTCCCCAACCATTTCTGTTCAAAATTTGAGTAAGACCTATCAGGTGCCCGAGCGCGAAGGCGGATTCAGCGCGGCGGTGAAAGGATTCTTCAAACGCAAGTACAAAGATGTGAAAGCTGTGCAGGAGGTCAATTTCAGCATCGAGCAGGGAGAGGTGGTCGGCTTTCTCGGACCGAACGGCGCAGGCAAAACGACCACGCTGAAAATGCTGGCAGGTTTGTTGCATCCCACCAGCGGATCGGCAAACGTGCTGGGGTTCACTCCGTGGGAACTGAAGCAAGAGTACCTCCGTTCGATGACGCTTGTGATGGGTCAACGCAATCGCCTCTCGTGGGACATCCCCGCGGCGGATTCGTATTTGCTGAACCAAGCCATCTATCGAATCCCTGATGAGGAATACAAGAAAACCTACAAAGAGCTGGACGAACTTCTTGAACTCGAACCGCTGATGAAAAAACCCGTACGCAATCTTTCGCTCGGTGAACGGATGAAATGCGAGATCGCGGTCGGTCTGTTGCATCGCCCCAAAGTGTTGTTCCTTGATGAACCCACGATCGGACTCGACATCACAGGCCAATCACGCATCCGCGAATTTCTGCGCGAATACAACAAGCGCACAGGCGCGACGATCCTTTTGACAAGTCACTACATGGCGGATGTCACCGCGCTGTGCGAGCGCATCATCATCATCCATCACGGGCAGTTGAAATACGACGGCGGGATCAACGACCTCTCGCGTCGAATCGCACCGTTCAAATTGATCGGCGTGTTGCTGGCGGGGTCGAACGGGCACGACCTCACTCCCTACGGCGAACCCGTTCAAAACGAGGAAGACGCGGAAAAGGTCTACATCCAGGTTAAAGCCGAAGATGTGACCAGGGTCACCTCGCGGATGCTCGCCGAACTTCCCATTGCGGATATCAGCATCTCAGACCCGCCGATCGAGAATGTGATCGAGCGCGCGTTCAACGAATAACGAATCCGTCATTGCGAGGAGGACTTTAGTCCGACGAAGCAATCTACCTCAACATGTTGGGGATTGCTTCGCTTCGCTCGCAATGACGGGTGGAGAAATATTATGTTCCTCATCTTCAAACGTCTCTGGCAGGTGAACTGGGCGGAGCAATGGCAGTACCGCGCCAACCTGATCATGTACTTGCTTTACTGGCTGGTTTCGCCGATCATCTATCTCGCAGTGTGGACGAGCATCGCCGCGAGCAAAGGCGATGTGAACGGGTTTACCGCCAACGACTTCGTGACGTATTACATGATCCTGTTGATCGTCGATCAAATGACCAGCAACATCATCATCCACATTTTCGGTTACAAGATTCAGGATGGCTCGCTCTCGGGTGAGTTGATCAAACCGATTCACCCGCTGTTGACCAACACGCTCGTCAACGATGTCGCATTCAAGACCCTCAACCTGATGTGGCTCGTTCCCATCTGGCTTGTGCTGGCATTCGTGTTCAAACCTGATTTTTCATCGGTGACTTTGAGCGGCATCCTGTTCGCGCTTCCCGCCATCGTGCTTGGGTATTTCATCAACTTTTTACTCTCGGGCGCGATCACCTCGCTTGCGTTCTGGACGACGCGTGTCTTTTCGATTCACGAATTTTATTACGCGCTGATTCTTGTTTTTGCTGGACAATTCGTACCGCTCAAACTCATGCCCGAGCTGATTCAAACCATTGCGCGCTTTCTCCCCTTTCAGTTATTCATGTACCTGCCCATCCAGATGATACAGGGCAACCTGTCAATGAACGAGATCGTGCAGGGTTACTTCACTGGAATCATCTGGCTGGTTGTCGCGTTGACGTTGTTTACGTTCACGTGGAGGCGCGGCGTCCGGCGATTCTCCGCGGTGGGAGCGTGACATGCACACGATTAAATTACTCTCCGCATTCCTCAAGGTCAACATTCAAATGGCGGTGGCATACCGCGCCGACACCATTGTCAATATCCTGCTCAACTTGATGTGGCTCGGCTGGGAACTGCTCACTCTCAGCATCATCTTTAGCAACACGGAAACTATCGGCGGCTGGGGTTTCGGCGAATTGATCGCACTGCTCGGCGTGTTCCGCCTCGTCAACACAATGATGATCGCGCTCATCTGGCCCAACACCGAAAAATTCAACCAATCCATCCGCGACGGCTCGATGGACTACACCATCCTCCAGCCCGTCAACAGCATGTTCCTCGTCACCTTCTCGCGCATCACCGTCTGGCGGATCTGGGATCTGGTGCTTGCCATCGTATTGATCGTCGTCGGCATCAACATTTCGGGAGATCTCGTCACCCCTGCCAGCATATTGGCATTTATCCTGCTCGCCGTTTCAGGTGTGATCATCATCTACAGTTTGTGGATCGTTTTGATCGCGCTCACATTCTGGTTCACAAAATTCGACAACAACGTGACCATCCTGCAAGCCCTACTCGACGCGGGCCGCTATCCCTCGACGGTGTATCCCGTGTGGCTGCGGATCATTGTCACATTTCTGATTCCTATTGCCGTGGCAACGACGATTCCCCTCCAAGCCTTGCGCGGCGATCTGGATGCCGTGCGAATCGTGATGTTCCTTGCGATCGGGGTCGTGAGTTTTGTCATCGCTTCACGTGTGTGGAAAGCGGGACTGAAACGATACAGCGGGGCGAGTAGTTAAAAAAGATAGGACAAGATTGCATCTTGTCCTACAAAGCCTATTTCCTCGCAAGCACTACAACCGAACTTCCATCCGCAGAGGTAAAGGTCAGCGAATTGCCATCCAAGGCAAACGTCGCTTTGCCCGATAGCGCCGCAACAACAGCGGACTCCTGTTCGGCGGTCGCTTCGCAGAACATCTCGGTCATTATGATGGGACCAAATTGAATGGCACCGTCGTTCACCTTGTACTCACCACCCAAACTGTTGCATCCGATGTTTCCTGCAAGCGTTCCGTCCGATTTGAATTCGATGGATGTATCCACGCCGGGCAAGGCGGGTGTAACTGGGTCGCCGTACGAGACGAGTTCCCAAACACCGACGATTTCCGCAGACGGGGCGGGCGAACATGCCGCAAGAATAATTCCCAACAAGGCAATGACAATCAACGATCGTTTCATAGTTCCTCTCCAAAATGTAATTTTATTGATTTGACGAAGAGTGTCCTGAAAAGTTCCCCCGTGACTGGCAACGAAACTAACCTTGGTTGAAACCGACACGATTGAACAGCGTGATGCCCGCCGCGGCAGAGACGTTCAGGGATTCGACTTTTTCATTGATTAGGATTCGCACTTTCAAACTCGCGGTGTTTTCGATCTCCGGCGAGCATCCCTCCTTTTCGCTGCCGAAGACCATGAGCAGGCGTTCTGGGATGGAAGCGATCTCGCCCACTGTTTTGTCCGCATTGGCGGAAGTGACAAGTAAAGTTTCGTTGTTTTGTTTGCAATATGCAATTAATTCAGCGGTTGTCGCTGTCATCACCGGCAGGGAAAACAAGTAGCCCCTGCTGGCACGGATCAACCTGCGATCATAAATGTCAAGCGGATCCATGTTCAACAGGAGAATCCCACCTACACCCAGCGCCAGCGAGGTGCGGATGATGTTGCCGATGTTTCCAGAAATACTCACATCCTCCAGCACCACCACATCTTTTTGAATGGTTTTCAAGTTCTCTAACCCGATGGGTTTCGGCGTTCCAGCAATCGCGAAGATGCGCGAGAGTTTGTCGTTCTCGAAGAGCTTTTTGGTCGTCCGTTTTGCCACCTCGTGGATGGTCGCGCCTGCGGTCAGATTCTTTCGCAGAGTTTCGGAAATTTTCTCCTCACCTGCGTAATACACGGATTCGATTTCGATCCCTGCTTCGAGGGCTTGCAAAATATTCTCTTCATCATCAATGATGATCTGGTTAAGTTCACGCCTTCCCTCGCGCGTGAGTAGTTTTCGGATCGGTCCCGCAAGGGGATGGTTGAGGGAATCAACGAGGAATGGGTTGTTTGCGGAGGGTTCGTTCACATCAGGCATGATAACCGTATCGAGAGTCAAGGTCAAGAAAGTTCGTCTTCCGTAGGCGGCTCAAACGACTCCACCCAAGATTCCAAATCCTCTCTGCGGACAAAAAATGTTCCGGAAGGCAAGTTGTCGTTCCGAGTGGAGAGTCTTCGCCATAGTTCGTTGAGTTCAACTTCTAAAAAATGTAGTTTCACCTTCGCTCCGATCGCTTCAGCGTCTGCTCGAAAACGGGATCGCTCTTCGCGTGACCAAAACCCATTTTCCAAGATCACGTCACTTCCGAGTACAAGCAGGCGTTTTGCAAAACTCCATTGAATGGATTCAATAATAGTTCGCAATCTGTCCATTTCTTTTGTGTCGCTCGGATCAAGGAGGATATCTGCAATCCACTCATCGGGACAGAATCGCAACGCGTTTTCTGATATTTCAAGCTGCTTTGCGAGTGTAGTTTTACCTGAACCTGGTAATCCACAAATAAGATGAAGAGTCGCCATATGTCATAATGTTGCTTCCGCAAGATTCACTTATGTTCACGATAAAGTGATTTTGCATCTTACAAAGATGTCATTCGAATTCTGTTATCTTCGATGACAGAGAAATGACCAATCCAATTATCGCGGCTGGCAAGCGCCTGTACAGCGGCTTGAGCCACATATTGCGGAGATTTGGGTGTGATTCGGAATAAGCTTACCCCGCTTTGCGATGGAACCTTGGAACGAAATGCCAGCTCACCGAAATCTTTATCGAAAGTAACAACAATACGATTTTCCTCTTGCGCGCGGAGGAGTATCTTATCGTCTGCCATGCCACGCGAATCTTCTCGAATCCAAACAACATCGTGCCCTGCATCACGCAGGGCTGCAACTGCATCCAAAGGGAAGTTTTCGTTTACCAGCAGGCGCATGGTCAAACCTGCGAAAGTTCGAGCGGATAGACCTTCTCGGCTTTGAGACTATTGGAGGCATACAGCAGACAGGCGGCAATATCCTCATGAGTAATGCCTGGGTAATTTCGCAGGATTTCGCTTTCAGCCCAGCCCTGCCCTAGCAGTTCGACGATAAATTCGACCGCCAATCTGGTTCCTTTGATGACCGGTTTGCCAACAAGGATGTTTGGGTCAACCACGATTCTTTGCTTCCAGTCCATACTTAACTCCTTTTATGAAGGCGACACCCTGATTTTAACACGGATGAAACTGGGAAGATTGCTCATTTCAAAACTTGGATATGCCAAAGTAAAATATGCCAATGCAGATTATACATTTGGATGAACACATCCTCGTGATCAACAAACCCGCAGGGATTTCTGTCCTGCCGGATGGGTGGGAAAAAGATTCACCCTATCTCGTTAAAATGCTTGAGGAGGAATTCGGCAGAGTCTGGATCGTCCATCGGCTCGACAAGGTCACCAGCGGCGCGATGGTCTTTGCGCGGGATGCGGAGAGTCACCGCGCGTTGAATATGCAATTCGAGAATCACGATGTAAAAAAAGTGTATCACGCGATCGTGGAGGGGAATCCAAAGTGGGAGGAGAAGGTTGCGAAGCATCCCTTGCGGGTGAATGTGGGGCATAAACACCGGACGGTGATTGACCACAGGAACGGGAAACCGTCGGAGACGCGATTCAAGTTGATGAAACAGTATCCAGCCGCGGCGTTGGTGGAAGCGATGCCGAAGACGGGGAGAACGCATCAAGTGCGAGTCCACGCGCAGGCGTTGGGGCATCCACTTCTGGGAGATATCCTGTATGGAGCGCCGGAATCAAAGACCATTGCGCGCCCCGCGTTGCACGCGCTGGCATTGACGTTTATGCATCCAGTGACTCACGAAAGACTCACTTTCAAAGCGGAATACCCGCAGGATTTTGCCACAGCGTTGAAACTTTTGTAAGTTGAAAACGCTCAACCTCCTGTGGTATGCTTCGCCCGATGATTCCCAGCCTGCCCCATCTCGACATCCTGCCCATCGAAAGTTTGATCCTGCATGAAGACCACGATATGCAGAGGAGCGCGCCGCTGATCGAAAAATTGCGCGCCGCGGGAATTTTGCGCAACCCGCCCATTGTGATGCCGCTGATGGACGGCACAAAACGCTACATGGTGCTGGACGGCGCAAACCGCGTCACGTCGTTGCAAGAGATGGAATTTCCGCATGTGATCGCCCAAGTGGTCGAAGCGGACGACCCGAATGTGAATTTGCAAACGTGGAATCACGTGGTGTGGGGGATGAGCCCGAAGGCGTTGATGAGCGAACTTCGTAAACTTAAAGGCGTCGACGTTGTAAAAGTTGATACACACAGATCGGTGGACGCGCCGAAGTATGTGCCTGTGAACGTGCGCCTGCCCGATGGAAATTTGTATTTGCTATCGGAGGAGCCTGCCGACCTTTCGAATCACATCCATACCATGCACGCGATCGTAAACACCTACAAATCATGCGCCTCGCTCGACCGCACCAGCCAGACGTTGATCGAACCGTTTCGTGAAATTCACGAAGACCTGACCGCGCTGATTGTTTTTCCCCGCTTTAAAATTCGCACATTGCTCAAACTCGCAGGCAGAAAAATCGTTCTGCCGACTGGCATCACACGCTTCACCGTTTCGCCGCGCGCACTGCACTTGAATTATCCGTTGCACGAGTTATCGAGTGGTAAGCCGGTAGAATACAAAAAAGAATATCTCAAACAATGGATGGAGGAACGCGTGAAGAAGAAAGGTGTGCGCTTGTATGCAGAAGCGACATTTTTGTTCGACGAATAACTTGACCCTCACCCTGCCCTCTCCCTACAAGGGAGAGGGGGAAATTGAACATGGATTTCTTTTTTGCCGAAGATGATTTGAAACGTATGACGCCCGAGGAGACGCGCATTTCGTCACTTTCGGCGGAACCCTACCCCGATGGCTATCGTTTGCGTGTCAACATTGAAATAACGCCGTTCCAGAAACGCCCGCACATCGAAGTCGTGCTCAAGGATTCAAACGGCGATGAAGTTGCATCATCGAGCATCGTCGAGCCGCTGGGATGGAAACTCGAATTTACCATGCACATCCGCGATGAGGAGTTGAAGAATCCGTACACGCTGGAGGCGAAGTTGCATTACCCCGATGGACCGACTCAAGCGGCAGAAGTTTTTTCATTTGATGTAAAGCCGCCTCTCACTCCCGGGTCTTCTTAAACACAACGGACACGAAGGAATTAAACTGAAAAACTTAACTGCCCTTCCCTTGGTGTTCTTCGTGCCATTTCGACACTCCCTTCGGTCGCAATGCAAGCCTTCTTGTTAAAAAATTTAACCATGCCCAAACATTTGACTCGCTTATTATTAATTCTCCCAATTCTCTTACTTCTCATCGCGGGTTGCACCCAATCCATCGCAGAGACTCCCGCGCCTGAAAACACAGCAGAACCCATCCCAACGGAAGAGTTCATCCCGGTCGTACCTGAAAATTCGCGCGAGATGATTCTTTTCTCGATGGAAGAAGACGGCTACGCCCACCTCTTCGCGTATATTCCCGGACAATTGCCCCTAACCCGCTTGACATCGGATCCCTGGGATGATATCAGTCCCGCCGCCAGCCCGGATGGAAAATCGATCGCGTTCGCGTCCAACCGAAGCGGATTTTGGGATCTGTATCTGATGAATCTATCGAGCGGCGAAGTGACCCAACTCACCGACACGCCTGAATATGAAGGTGCGCCCACGTGGTCACCCGATGGATCGTTCCTCGCTTACGAAACCTATCGCGATGACAACCTCGACATTGTGATCGGACCCGCAACAAACCCGCTTCAAGACGCGGTCCTGTTGACTGATTCGCCCTCCTCCGATCACTCCCCAAACTGGGCGCCCGGCGGACGGCAGATCGCCTTCATTTCGGATGGCGAAGTCATGCTCGCAGATCTGGATAAACCGGACGAGGGCCGTTTTTCCAATTTGAGCAATACAGAATCGGCGATCGAGTCGCATCCGATCTGGGCTCCCGATGGGACACAACTAGCCTGGGCGTCATCAAGCCAAAGCGTGGGGCGAAGCGGAATCTATGTTTGGGATGAAACGCGCGCCGCGCCGGCGCTCTGGCTCGGCGACGGCGACTATCCCGCGTGGGATTCAGTTGGCGGGCAGATCATCACCACGTTCAGCACACCGAACGAAACATTCATCACCACCTACTCGCTCGATGGAAAAATTCTGCGCCCGCTTTCATCGTTCCCTGCACCCCTGCGCGGATTGGTGTGGGCAAATTTGGTTTTTCCCGAATCGTTGCCATCGCCATTTCAAGGTGCCGCGCAATTGACTCCTGCTCCGTTGTGGGCATCGAACGACAACCCGGTGTCAGAGGGAGCCTCGGGCAGGTATTCGCTCGTGGACCTGCATAACGTGCAAGCGCCATATCCGCAATTGCATGACCGCGCCGATGAAGCCTTCAACGCGTTGCGCCAACGCGTCATCGAAGAAGCCGGCTGGGACGCGCTTGCCAGTTTGGAAAACGCGTTCGTGCCGATCACCACAGCGCTTGACCCGGGCTTTGAAGAGGATTGGCTGTACACGGGTCGCGCTTTCGCCATCAACTCATTGATGACCAACGCGGGCTGGATGGTCGCTGTACGCGAAGACTTCGGCGCGCAAACGTATTGGCGGCTGTACATCCGTGCGCAGTTGCAGGATGGTTCACTGGGCGAACCACTGCGCGTGACACCGTGGGATTTATCCGCGCGCTATAACCTCGACCCGAAAGTGTACGAGCAGGGAGGCAAATACAGCGCGACACCCGCGGGTTATTGGGTGGATGTGACTTCGCTCGCGCGCCAATACGGCTGGGAACGCGTCCCCGCGTTGCCAAACTGGCGGACGTTTTTCCGCGGCGCGCGCTTCACTGAGTTCGCGCTCACCGAAGGACTCGATTTTTATTCTGCGATGCTTCAACTGTATCCACCCGATATTTTGGTCACGCCAACGCGCTTGTTGCCTCCTACCTTTACCGCGACAGTCACGCCAACTGCAACACCGACCGCCACCTTCACGCGCACTCCGCGCAACACACACACGCCATCGTTGACTCCAACAGTGACGCGAACACCCGTGCCGTCGAACACGCCGATTTCCACACCCACCCCACCGACGATTATTCCATGAGAAAAACTTTGTCCCGTCATTGCGAGGAGGGCGACACTTGCACCTGGCGCAAGTGCAGGTGTAGCCCGACGAAGCAATCCCCGTCAAATGATTGGAGATTGCTTCGCTTCGCTCGCAATGACGGATTCGTTTTTGTTTTACTATTTTTCGTCCTCACTTCATGCACATCTGCATTGCCCAGTGAGTCGAATCAAACTCCAACGGCGGGGATCGCCGGGGAGGCGAATCAACTTGCGGCTGAGTCCGAAGCGACGCCGCGCCCGACCATCGAGCCGTTCCGATTCGTCCTCCCCACGCCGGGCGCGGAGCCCGTTTCGGGATGGCGCCCGCCTCTGTATCCGATCCCGTGGGCTGTTTCGCCGTACGATCATTTTTACTTCGCCCGCCCCATCGCGGCGGATAACGTCAACTGGCCCCTTGCGGAATATCGCTACGGAGGCGTGTTCTTCGCGCCGGACATCGTGCACACCGGCGTGGATATCGACGCGGCGGATGGCGCGCCGATCCTCGCCGCAGGCGCAGGGACGGTTGTCTCAGCCAATTGGGGCTTATACACGGGTGTGGAGGGCAACGAGACCGATCCGTATGGCAAGGCGGTTGTCCTGCGGCATGATTTTGGATACAAAGGTCAACCGTTGTTCACGATCTACGCGCACATGAGCGAGATCATCGCGATTCAAGGGCAACGCGTGGAGACGGGCGACGTGCTCGGCTTAGTCGGCGATACAGGCGCGACGACGGGTCCGCATTTGCATTTTGAGGTGAGGCTCGGAGGAAATACATTTTACAACACCTACAACCCCGAATTGTGGATGGCTCCGCCGCAAGGCTGGGGCGTGCTGGTGGGACGCATCACCGACGAGGATGGCGAGTTATTGAATCGGTACGAGGTGCAAGTGCGTCCGTTGCCTTCGGAGGTGCCTTTGCGGAGAGTGATCACCTATGCCGAAGGCGCGGCAAACCCAGACCCGTATTATCAAGAGAATTTGGTGCTGAGCGATCTGCCCGCAGGAATCTACAAAGTGCTGATGAACTACAAAGATAAAGATGTGCAAATGTTCGTGGAGATCTTCCCGGGGCAGGTGACGTATTTCACCTTCACCGACGAAGAGGGATTTCAAATCGTCCCGCCGCCGGTGCCGACGTTGGATTTTCTGCCGGAGACCGCCACGCCGCTACCATGAAAAAGTTTCCAATTCCATTTGTCCTCGCGGCGGTGTTGTGCATCGCGGCGGTGTTATCGTTCATCATTTGGGGAATCCCGTATTTCTTTCAACCGCCTGTGATCGAATATAACGGCACGGCATTCGGCTCACAGACCGTCCGCGCGCGGGTGACGCAAATCCTTGAAGAGGGAGAGATCACTCTCGGCGCAGAACCGCAATCGTATCAAGTCCTGCTGGTGGAGTTACTCGAAGGCGACTACAAAGGCATCCTGATCGAAGTGGATTACGGCAAACGACAGATCCGAAACGACGACAATGCCTTTGCGCCCGGCGATGAGATTTTTGTCCTGATAGGCACAAACCTCGAGGGCATGTTGACCGCTCACTACGTGGATTATGTCCGTACCAAGCCGCTCCTGACCCTGTTCGCGGTGTTCGTGATCGCAACCATTCTGCTGGGAAAGTGGAAAGGGGTCAGCAGTCTTTTGGCATTGGCATTCACGATGCTGGTGATCATCGGCTACATCGTCCCTCACATTCTCGCAGGCGAAGATCCGTTGCGCGTCAGCCTGATCGGGTGCACGATCATGCTAGGAACAACGTTATATCTCACCTATGGTTGGAATTTGAAAACCCATGCCTCGGTGATCAGCATGGTGCTGGCATTGCTGTTGACGGGTTTGCTCTCGATCTTCTTCGTTTCGTTGACGCGTTTGACCGGTTCAGGACAGGAAGACACCTTGTTCCTGATCCAATTTTCGCAGTCGTCCATCAATCTACGCGGGTTGCTCCTCGGCGGAATGGTCATCGGTGCGTTAGGTGTTTTGGATGATCTGGTCAGTTCGCAGTCGTCCGCTGTTTTTGAAATTCATAGCGCGAACCCCTCATTGAGTTTTCGCGCCATCTATGAAAAGTCCATGCGCATTGGGCGCGACCACGTAGCGGCGACGGTCAATACGCTCGTACTCGCTTATACGGGTGCATCACTGCCGTTGTTACTACTCTTCACATTGGGCAGGGGAAACTACGGTTTCCTGCTCAACGCGGGATTCGTAGCCGAAGAAATAGTGCGGATGCTGGTCGGGTCTCTGGGTTTGATCGCCGCCGTTCCGATCACATCGCTGATCGCGTCCGCGTTCGCCATGCACGGAGACAAACTCGGCGAGTGGCGCGCGCTTCTCGGTACAACAACAGGAGACGAATCACATCGGCATTCGCATTAAACCTACCCATCGAATACGTCCTTGACAGTCAGAACATCTGTGCTATACTCTCGGCTACACACAATTCCAGACCCTTACACTTGTATTGGAGAAATAGACCATGTCCCCTCGAAAAGCATCCAAAGAATCCAAAGCCGCCGCGATGGAAGAAGCGCAGGCTAACCGCAACGTAGACGGAGCCAAACAAGCCGTGCTCGACAAAGCCGTCGGCGATATCCTCAAACGCTATGGCGATGGTTCCATCGTCCGTCTCGGTGAAGCGCAGTTCATGCAGACCGAGACCTTCCCCACCGGCTCGCTTTCGCTAGATATCGCTCTCGGCGTAGGCGGCGTGCCGCGCGGACGCATCACCGAGATCTATGGACCCGAGTCATCGGGCAAGACCACTATCTGTCAACATATCGTCGCCGAAGCGCAAAAGACGGGAGGTGTCGCTGCGTTCATTGACATGGAACACGCGCTTGATCCCGTCTATGCCGCGCGCGTCGGTGTAGATATCGACAACCTGCTCGTTTCTCAACCCGATACAGGCGAGCAAGCGCTCGAAATCGTCGAAACGCTCGTGCGCTCCGGTGGTGTGGATGTGGTCGTGATCGATTCGGTGGCTGCGCTCGTTCCGCGTTCCGAGATCGAAGGCGACATGGGCGATGCAACGATGGGTGTGCAGGCACGGCTCATGTCACAAGCGCTCCGCAAATTGAGCGGCGCGATCAATCAAACCAAGACCGCAGTAATTTTTACAAATCAACTCCGCCAGAAGATCGGTGTGATGTTCGGGAACCCCGAAACCACCACAGGCGGTCAAGCGCTCAAGTTCTATGCCTCCGTGCGCCTCGACGTGCGCCGCATCCAAGCCATCAAAGTTGGCGATGAAGTTATCGGCAACCGCACGCGCGTCAAAGTCGTCAAGAACAAAGTCGCGCCTCCGTTCCGCACCGCCGAGTTCGACATCATGTTCAACGAGGGAATTTCAAAGAGCGGCGATGTTCTCGATTTGGCAACCAAGTTCGAGATCGTTCAGAAGCGAGGCGCGTTCTTCTCATACGGCGATCAACGCATCGGTCAGGGACGCGAGAACGCGAAGGATTTCCTCCGCTCCAATCCCGCGCTCATGGCTGAGATCGACGGCGTCATCCGCCAGAAAGCGCTCAGCGGCGAGATCGCCCTGCCGCTCGAGATCGGCGGAGGCGACGATACCGGCGGCACTTCCGACGAAGAAGCGTAGACCCGAGGGGCGGACCGATGCGTCCGCCCTTTTGATTTATGAAACCCTCCCGCATCCCTCTCAAGCGACGATTGATTCTCCTCCTCGGCATTTTCCTCCTTTCAGCCTGCTCTCCCGCCCCCACACCGACGCCGTTCATCCCGCCCACCGCGCAAGCACCCCTCATCGAACCGACGTTCATCATCAACCCGACGCAAAACGTGGTCGTGATTCAATCCACGCCACTGCCGACAATCGTTCCAAAAACGAATCCTGATGAGTGCGTCAACAACCTGACTTTCCTCGAAGATCTCACCATCCCAGACAATACGTTCGTCACGTACGGCGCGACCATGGACAAGCAATGGCTCGTCCAAAACAGCGGAACGTGTAACTGGGACGAAACTTATCGCCTCAAGCACATCGGCGGAGCAGACCTCGGCGCGCCAGCAGAGTTCATGCTCTATCCCGCCAAGTCTGGGACACAAGCCAATATTCAAATCATCTTCACCGCGCCGTTCACTGACGGCGAATACGAATCGGCGTGGCAGGCGTTTGATTCGCGCGGTCTCGCGTTTGGCGACCCGATCTATATTCGGGTCAACGTGTCTGCGCCGTAAAAAGAGCCACTGTTGTGTCAGCAGTTGAACTGCTGACACAACAAAACTTTGTTGTCCCCGCGGTTAATCTTGTTGTTCCCGCAGTTGAACTTGTTGTTCTCGCAGTTGTACTGCGGGAACAACTGGAGAGAAATCATGCCCTCACAAACCGACTTCCCCGCTGTCTTCGAACACTTGAAAAAGATCCTCAAACCGTACGCCCCCAAACTGACCGTAAAGATGGACAACCAAAACGTCTTCTACCTCGATGGTCCATACAGTGAAAAATGGAAGAAGGAACTGTACTTCGCGTCCACGCACATCAAGAAAAATTACGTCTCGTTTTATCTCATGCCCGTTTACATGTACCCCGACCTGCTCAAAGGCATTAGCCCCGCGTTGAAAAAGCACATGCAGGGAAAATCCTGTTTCAACTTCAAACAAGTCGAGCCCGAGTTGTTCGAAGAACTTTCTGCACTGACGAAGAAGGGATATGAGCGATTCATGAAAGAATTGTGATTCAGCGTAAGCGCACAGCGGGACGAACTACTTTCAAAAATATCCATTGCTTCGCTGTGCCACTACTTAACAAACGATTACAATAGGGCAATCGCATTTCAACTTCTAAGGATCGTAAGTAGGTAATCGTTATCCCA
>CAZQES010000101.1:0-14831 GCA_964591425.1 uncultured Anaerolinea sp. | reverse complement strand
CGGCCCCTCTCCGAATGGAGAGGGGAGTTTTTGTCCGCTGAAAATCGTGTATGATTGGGGCAGGAGTTGCAAAATGCCAGCCAACATTCGCAAAGTGTTGAATGAATTAAAGAAGGAGTTGCTTCGTATCTATGGGGAAAATGTGGATAGCATCATCCTGTACGGGTCCCGCGCCCGCGGCGACGCGCGGGAAGATTCGGATATTGACATTTTAATCGTGCTGAAAAACGACTTCAACTACAGTGAAATGCTTCGCCGTAGTTCTAATTTGGTTGCGTCGCTTTCGTTGGAAAACGGTGTGGTGATCTCTCGCGCATTTGCAAAAAAGGCGGACTATGAGAAACGGCAAATCCCGTTCCTGATGAACGTCCGCCGCGAGGGAGTGCCGGTGTGAATCCTGAGGTCAAGGCGTTGCTTGATAAGGCGAAACGTAGTCAGAAAGCCGCTGCAAAATTACTCAAGGACGGTGATGTTGATTTTGCCGCTTCCCGTGCGTATTATTCGCTTTTCTATACCGCATCAGCGTTATTGCTTTCACGAGGGCTTTCATTTTCCAGTCACTCTGGTGTGATCGCAAATTTCGGGAAAGAGTTTGCAAGAACTGGCGTGTTGGATCCAAAATATCACAACTACCTTATCGAGTCTCAGGATAGGCGGAATATCGGGGATTACAGTCTTGTGGCTGAAGTTACAGAAGAACAGACAAGCGAGATGCTTGAGTGGGCAAAAGAATTCATCAATGCGGCTGAAACATATTTGAAGTAAAAGTTTAGCGACATCTACCCTCCCGTCACTTGGCGGGATGGTTTTTGATTGCGATGGTTGAAAGACCTAACAGGTCTTACCCGCATCGATACCTCCCTCGTCCATTGCGCAGACGCGGATCACAGTCACGCATAATTTTACGCAGACCTGACAGGTCTGCGTAAAAGGCAGGTCGTATCTGGCGGGGAAGGAGCGGGTACAACTTTCGTAAGGACGCGCACCCTCCCAACGGCACTTACAACACCGAACGTCCCTCACTATAATGATCGAGTAGCCAATGAGTTGAAGGGACAACCGTATGACAACCGTAACTCGCAATCAAAAAATCTACTTCGCCGCAGTGGGGATACTCGCGCTGTGGGTCGGCATTTGGGGATATTTCATTCCAGAACTTGTCGATAAAGCCATCCCGTGGTTGGTCCCTCCGTTGCACGCCCGCTTTTTAGGAGCCATGTATCTTTCCGGCACCGCCTTCATGATTGGCGGAATTTTGGCGCAGTACTATTCTGAGGTGCGGGTCACGGTCCGCATGATAGTCATCTGGACCGGCATGTTATTCATCGTCTCGCTTTTTTATTTGGGCGAATTTGATTACAGCCGCGAGCAGGTGTGGATTTGGTTCGGAGCGTACATCATTTATCCGCTGATCGGGTTGTGGTTAATGTGGAAGAACCGCGATCTACACGAAAGGGTGGAAGGAGCCGCTGTCCCAGCATGGGCTCGAGGATATTTTCTGGCGCAAGGCTTGGCAGTTACTCTTCTGGCATTATCCCTTTTACTTGTGCCAGACATGATGGTAGATGTCTGGCCCTGGAAAATCACGCGACTACTGGCGCAAATTTATTCCGCTCCGTTCCTTGCGTATGGAGTGAATAGTTTGATCCTCAGCCGCGAACAGGCGTGGCCCGAGGTGCGAGGGGCTGTGGTTGGGATATTCGTATTCGCTTTCGGTGTACTCCTTGCTTCCTTCATTCATCGTGATCTTTTTTCATTCTCAGGTGTAGCCGCCTGGCTTTGGTTTGGGGGCTTTTCTCTCGCAACCCTCTTCCTTGGAGCGATGATCGTTCGCAACGTTTTTGCAGGAGGTTCAAAATGATCAAACAATCTGCCCGTCTTTTCACAGCAATTTATGGTTTTTTGGGAGTGTTTCAGGGGTCACTTTCATACGGTTTCTATTTTTTTCCAACGCTGGATCAAGCCATCCCCTTTTTGCAAGCCATCCCTCACATGATCCCAATCCATTCAACACTACACTTCGCGACAGCAGTATTGGCGTTGGTGATCTTCTATCGCGGCGGTGAACGCGGCGCGTTCCAATTTTCTTTGGGCTTTGGTCTCTTTTATATGGCTCTGGGAATTGCCGGAATGATCACAGGTCACCAATATGGATTAGGACTAAAACCGTTCGACCATCCCTTTCATATATTTATCGGCGCGTTAGGACTGCTAGGCGCCGCGCCAACTCTCTATTATTCTCTAACGATGAGGAAGGCTACGACATGAATACACAAGGAACACCGATTGCCCTGCCCTTGCGGCTTTGGCTGGGAGTGGAAGTACTCTTCGGCATTGGGGCAGTGATGTCAATTGGACTCTCTCCGCAAGATTCAGCCACCAATTTCGCGTGGCCCATTCTGCCGGTTGTGATGGCGGCAGTGCTTGGCGGTTTTTATATCACCTCCGCCCCGTTGTTCCTGCTCCCATTCTTTGCCAAACGATGGGAAATGATCCGCTCGATGATTCTGCCGACCGCGCTATTCAGCGTTTTACAAACTGGGGCTACTTTTCTTCATTGGGATAAATTTTCGGTCGGTTCGCTCCCTTTTTATGTCTGGCTCGCCAGTTACGTGCTTCCACCCCCGATCTTTATCGCCGCGTACATTTTGCATCAACGAAAGACCGCATCGAGTTCGGGCGCTTCCGACGACCCGATCCCGGCCTGGATGCGCGGGCTGTTGATTCTATGCGGCGGCGTCTTGACCATCACAGCCATTCTGGTTTTCATCGCTCCTAATTTGCTGATCCCCATCTTCCCCTGGCAACTGACGCCCCTCACCGCGCGTTCGTTTTGTGCGTGGTTGGCTGCTGTCGGCACCATAATGCTTTCGATGTCCCGCGAAAACGACCGGACGAGGGCGAGGCTGGCAACGCCGATGTTGATCCTTATCCTCCCTGCCCTGCTGATGCAAATGGCACGCTTTGCAAACGAAGTGAACTGGGCTTCTCCTGTGTTGTGGGCGGGATTATTGTTATTCGCGGTAGTTGGATTCTGCGGATTGTATCTGGCGAGAGGAAGTTGGCGAGACGCGTTAGGCTAACAGGAAAACAAGATGGCAGGGCTGACAACTCTCGGCGTGGTTCACACGGCGTTCGCCCTCGTGGCTTTATTCTTCGGGTTCATTGCTCTGGTTCGCTACAAAGAGATTTCCCCGCGAGATCGAAGCGGGTTGATCTACATCATCAATACCGCGATGACTGCCGCCACCTCCCTCGGAATCTACCAACACGGGGGGTTCGGCTTTGCACACATTCTATCTATTCTTACGCTTGTAGGTTTGGCGGTGGGATCGCTCGCCGCGCTCACGAGAGTGTTCGGCGCTTCGTCGCGCTTCATCCAAGCCATCAGCCTTTCATCCACCATTTTGCTTCACCTGATTCCCGGCGTAACCGAGGTGTTGACCCGTCTCCCGCTGGGTAATCCCATAGCAACAACGTACAATGCGCCTGTGTTGATCCTTGCGTTACTGACAGTCATCGTTGTATTCGCGGTGGGATTGTGGTTGCAATTAAGATGGCTCCGCTCCCGCTTGTAGAATAAGACAACAAGATGATATAACGGGGATATGAATCGTTCCATGCCACCCAGCGCGGTCATCCCTGAACTTCCTTACCCGGGCGTCCGTGAAGCAACGGATTGGCTATGCCGCGCGTTCGGGTTCAAAGAACGATTGCGGATCGGAAATCATCGCGCGCAACTCACTTTTGGTGATGGTTCGATTGTGGTAACACAGGGCAATACATCCAACCCATCGTTTTCCGTGATGGTACGCGTGGAGGACGCGAATGCCCACTTTGTACGCGCCAGCCAGATGGGCGCGCGAATCGTCAGCCCGCCAACGGATCATCCCTACGGCGAACGTCAATACACAGCGGAGGATATCGGCAGTCACCGCTGGACATTTTCACAAACCATCGAAGACGTTGACCCAAAAACTTGGGGCGGCATCTTGTTCGAGGAGAAAACCGATGAATCCTGAAGATTTCATTCGAGCATATGAGTCAGCATTGGCGAGTCAGGATTGGAGTCAAGTTGACCCGCTGGTTCACGCGGACGCCTGTGTAACATTTTCGAACGGCGCTGTGCACAAAGGTAAACATGAAGTACAAAAGGCGTTCGAGAAGAATTTCTCACTCATCAAAGATGAGACCTATTCGATTAATAACGTGCATTGGGTAATGAAAAGTCCTGAAACAGCAATTTATCTTTTCGAGTTCAATTGGAGCGGCATCATCAACGACAAGCCCGCCAGCGGTGGAGGCAGAGGCACATCCGTGCTGGTCGACGAGGACGGCAAATGGAAACTTCTCGTAGAGCACCTAGGTCCCAAGGCGGCATAACGAATTAAAATATACGGATCAAAGGAGAATCACTATGTCCACTCAAGAAAATAAAGCCGTCGTTCGCCGTTTGTTCGATGAGGCATTCAATCAGCAAAATTCATCGCTCGTCTATGAATTGGTCGCGGCAGATTATGTGGATCACAGCGCCATCCCCGCGCCTGGTCCGGGTGCCGAAGGTTTCAAGAAGCGAGTGGAAATGTTGCGTGCGGCATTCGCTCCCAAGATGTCGTTCGGCGAGTTCCTGGCAGAAAACGACCTGGTCGCTTTTTCGTGGACGATGGACGGAGTTCATCAGGGAGTCTTTGCGGGGGTTCAACCAACTGGCAAACAGATAAAGGTATCGGGTATCAATATCGAGCGAATGAACGATGGAAAGGTCATCGAACATTGGAGTCATTTTGATCTGGCTGGTTTGATGAAACAGATCAACACCAACACTTGATGAACAGCTCAGAGATCGCGCGGCAACAAATTCGGGTGAGCGAATGAAAACATCCACGTGCACGATTCAAATTCTGTTGATCGGAATAACGGCCATCATCAGTGCCTGTGGTTCGAACGCGACAGATATTCCCGTACTCGCATTGCCTACCTCCATCGCACCATCAGTACTTCCCACCTCCTCCTCTACTCCGTTGCCATCTTCAACACCGGCATTGAATCCGCAGGATTTCTTCGACACGTGGATAGTTTGGGATCAGGAAGCGGGGGTCCAAATTTCCTCACGTTCAATGAAGATGGGACATTTATTGCGACACACGGTCCACTACAGGGACTTGTCTTGCACGAAGGAACGTACACACTAAACGGTAACGAAATCACCTTTTTGAATTGGTGGTATTGCGCGCCTGAACAAATGACGGGCACTTATTTGATCAACATGTATCCAGACAACCAGTCATTTCGGCTTTTACCTGTGAACGATCCCTGCGAAGAGCGAGTCCGTGATTTCACCAAACGCATCATCAAGTGGAACCGATTTGTCCCAACGCCTACGCCATGAACAACTCTGAGATTGCACGTTAGCGGAACAAGCAGTGGAAATTTAAGAAGCAAGCCTTGAGTTCACGGCAAGCGCCTGAAAAGCCGGAAATTGTTCGATGGTATAATCTCCGCCGTTATGTCTCTGGAACCCACACCACAAAAATCACAGATCTGTCCAACATGCGGGACGCGCTTGAGCGAGAATGCCACGCGTTGTCTCGTGTGCGGAACGGAACTCAAATCGAAAGCCGCGACCAAAGCCAAGAAAGCGGATACGGTCGTACAAGCCAGCCGCATGCCTGAGATCACATTGAGCCTGCCTGCCGCGTTGGGCGCGCTCGTTATCGTGTTGTTGATCGGCGCGGTCGGAGTGTATTTTGGTCTAACGACCGGCATTGGCAACGTTTCCCTCATCACACCAACCGCGGAGGGCACCACAACAGCCACCGCCACCATCACGCCAACCGCAACCGAATTACCGACCGGCACACCCATACCCACTGAAACGCCTTTGCCTCCGTTCGATTACACCGTGCGCGAAGGTGAAACGTGCGGGGTGATCGCGGCAACGTTCAAAATTTCGGTGCAAAGCATCATTATCTCGAATCAACTTTCGTCGGAATGTTTTGTATCTGTCGGACAGATATTGAAGATTCCCTATCCCACTGCCACGCCTGCGCCGCCGCCGACGGAGATTCCAAACTCAGCCACACAGACCGCGCAAGCGTGCGAAAAAGTTTCGTATACCGTTCAAGCGAACGACACACTTTCAACCATCTCGCTCAACTACAACGTCCCGCAGGATGCGATCAAATTCTATAACGGACTTTCGACCGACAACGTTTTCATCGGGCAAAGTTTGCTCATTCCATTGTGCGAACGATTCGCCACGCCGGGACCAACTCCCACAGCGACACTGCCGCCTCCCTATCCCGCCCCGAACCTGCTCCTCCCAGCGGACGGCGCCGCGTTCACGTTAGCCAATGACGTTGTCACATTGCAATGGGCGTCTGTCGGAACGTTGCGCGACAACGAAGCGTATCAAGTCATCATCGAAGATGTGACCACCGGCGAATTACGCGTTACCGATTACGTGACCGACACCAAATACATCGTGCCGACCTCCTTCCGCCCTAATGACAATCTCGCGCATCTCATCCGCTGGTGGGTGACGACCGTCCGACAGAACGGCGTGGATGAGCAAGGACAACCCATTTGGATCTCGGCTGGCGCGGTCAGCGAAAAGCGCGGCTTCACGTGGGTGGGCGTCGCGGTGCAAGGCACAGCAAACCCGTAAACAACTCGAAGTAAAAAGTGGCTTCCAAAAATGGAAGCCGCTTTTTTTGTCGTGTCACCCTGAGCCGCAGTCCTGAGTGCAGCGAAGGAGCCGTGAAGGGTCTCTAAGATTGTCGTAGAGAGTCTTCACCGCAAAGAGCAAGAACGCGGCTCACATCGTCCCGATGTCCTTCGGGAGAATGACACAAACGAAATTATTGATCAATATAAAACGCGACACTACCGGCATCCATCCACGCCTGCGCGGTTTCTGAAATCGTTGCCCAGCGGACGAACGGATGCGCGTTCATGCGCTCGACAAATGCAAGGATCGCATTGAGATCATCGGTTGATGAAGTTGCGATTCGCAACGTCTCTGGCTCGACCATGATCGTAAATCCAATCACAGGATACGGATATTGCCCTTGTGCGATTTGCGCGGCAAGAGATTCTGCATCCGCGAGTTGATGACTGCCTCCGCCAAGTTTGATGAATTGCCCACTGGGATTATGCGATTCATATTGCGAACTGCTTGTTGGACGATAGAGACTCACAGAGAGATCATCACATCCCTCGCGGTGACCCACGCATAACACGCCACCCCAAATCACCTGCGGCGACCACGTGTACCCCTGATACGAGTAACTCGACTGCAAGCCATCGAAGTCCTGGATCTGAAATCCATTGATAACGCTCGTCGGCGTGACGCCCCATGACGAGAGAATCGACGCGGTCTTTGCGAAGTCATCCACTTGATGCGTGTGAATATCCCATTGCACGCCCATCGCGGCGGAACGTTGAACGATTTCTTGAGCATTGTCTGCTGATTCCAGCCAGCCGATGTCGCCGCCGATGGACCAGCGAATCCCCGCGTCAATCGTCTGTTGTAGGAAGTTGAGGAAGGCTTCGGTATCGGTGGGCCATGAATCGAATTTCGATTCGATATGCATGGTGGCAGAGATGTAAAGGGTTGTGGCTGAAGTTGTCGAAGGCGCGGAGGAGAGCGTCGGCTGGGATATCGTTGGGGACACTGTATCAGGCTTCCCCTGCGGTTGAGGCGCAGATGGGGCGGACACACAGGCTGTCAACAAAAATAATGCAGTTGCGAGGGTGAAAAGTTTTTTCATGAAATAATCCTTTTTCAAACATCGTGGTGCGGGATGGCATCCCGCACGCCAAGTGAAAGGCGGGATAACATCCCGCCTCACGAAATTCATTATCTCAACATCTCCAAAACCATCGGAATGTTGACAGTCGTCACGCGATTGGATTGCGACGCGACATAACGAACCGTCTGTTCATACATCGCCCACATCGCGTCTTGTTCGGCTTGTGAAAGCAACGGCGCGGCAAGCGACGGATTCCAATTCGGTCGTTTGCCGCCGTCCACGTACACGGTGAGCCACGCCGATTGCGACGCGAAGAAATCGTTATCGTGCATTTTCACGCCGACGAAGTACGGCGCAACTCCACCCGACTCATGCGCCTGCGTGAGCGCGGATTCAAAACCAGTATTTGCATCACCCGCATACTCGAACAATTTGTAGTCATAGTGTTCGGGGCGCACGAGCAAACCTTTTTTCATGTCACCGAGATTCAACGCGCGGCCATGCACCACCGTCATCTGCGCGCCGAGATCGGTGAACACTTGCAAGATCGCCGTATCAATCTCAGCCGAGTCGGCAATGGAAGAAGCCGTGAATGGAGGGTAACCGATCACATCGGTAACATATTGATAACCGCCCGCCGCATCCGTTGTTTGTCCCGTCACAGGATCAACCGCGTGCGTTTCGTAACGCATGACGGTTTGATACAACTCGTCGGCGTTCATCGCGCTCAAGCCAAGCCAATCGTAATTGTTGGCATACGGTCGCGGCGCGCGATAGTGATACGAGACGGCAACCATGGGCGATGTTTTCAACCGCGTCAACAGATCGGGATATTGCTCTGCATAAATTTTCGCCATCACATCCGTGAGATACACATCCACAGGCACGTTCAATTCTTCGTGCAGGTCAATGATGCGATTCAACACCGCGGCGGATTCAGCGGGATAGGAAAAATCCTGCACGTTGATCGAGAAGATGACATAATCCTCCGTCGCGGGGACGCTCGCTTCATTCGCCGCAGGAGGCTGGGTCGCAGTTGCAGGAAGCGACTCCACAATTGGAGCCTGCGTCGGCGCGGGTTGTGTGACAGGCGCGGCGCAAGCAGATGTGAGGAACAAAGCAACAATAATGAGTAAAAACTTTTTCATTGGCGATTCTCCTTTCATTTATAATTTGACGTCATTGCGAGGGCGGTGTTCTTTAAGTCCAAGGCATTCCCAGCACGTCGAGGGAGATTGCTTCGTCGGCTACGCCTCCTCGCAATGACGGGACACTGTCAATTCTACGAATTCGATTTACAACAATATTATCCCCATGTAAAATCCTTGTGATTGACAGAATAGCAAGGATGATTGATAGTTTTGTTTGGGCTCATAAGTTTTGGACGCAGATAAACGCTGATCTCGCTGATTTATAAATTCATGTTACCCACAATCAATCCCGAAGGCGTCGCCGTGGCGACAGATGATATGATTTCACGCAATGCTATGACACCCCTTCGGGGTTGACTTGCCCATTCGTTTTAAATCTATAATCATTTCACTCCTTCGGAGTTGTGACTGCGTAAGGTGAGTTAAAAACTGATTATCTTACACAATGCTTTTGGGACGCAGACCCTTGCACCGTGGCGCCAAGGCGCCATGAAAACGCTGATTTTCGCTGATTTAAAAAGAAAAATCTGCGTTTTCAGCGTGCATCAGCGTCCCGATTTTGAAAGTGTAAGGTAATCAAAGTTAAAAATATAAAATCTGCATTTTTAGCGTGTTTCAGCATCTTGATTAAAAAACAAAGGACGTATCATGGACATCCGCTCGTACAACCGCGAGGCATGGAACCGCGAAGTTGAATCAAACAATCGCTGGACACAACCCGTGACTCACGAAGCGATCGAAAAAGCAAAACTCGGCGAGTTTGGAATTTTACTCACGGAAAATATCCCAACTCCCCGTCGTTGGTTTCCTCCGCTCGAAGGCGCGGATGTTCTATGTCTCGCAAGCGGCGGCGGGCAACAGGGACCCGTCCTTGCCGCGCTCGGCGCAAACGTGACCGTCTTCGACAATTCCCCTGCCCAGCTCAAACAAGACAAGCTTGTTGCCAAACGCGAAGGTTTGACTCTCAAAACCGTGGAAGGCGACGCGGCGGATTTGTCTGCGTTTGCTGATGAGTCGTTTGATCTGATCTTCAATCCCGTTTCAACCGTATTCATGCAAGATGTGCGCGTCGTGTGGCGCGAATGTTATCGCGTGCTTCGTCACGGGGGGATATTGATGACAGGCTCGATGAATCCCGTTCACTACATTTTCGATCTGTACAAAATAGACGAGGGCGTTCTCGAGGTCGCGCATTCGATACCGTATTCGGATGTGACAAGCCTCTCGAAAGAGGATTTGGACGAGTATCTTGCAAAGGGATTTCCGCTTGAGTTCGGCCACTCGCTGACCGACCTGCTCGGCGGTCAATGCGCGGCGGGATTTATCATCACCGACCTGTACGAAGATGTGATGTCCGATTCGCCGCTGGCGAAATATCATCCCAACTACATCGCCACGCGGGCGGTGAAAGTGTGACAAATTCAGGGCGAGGGTGTTATTTTAGTTATCTAGTGTAGTCGGCGTTCTCTCACGCCGACGGGGACGTTAGAGAACGTCCCCCTACACAAATTATTTTCGAGGAAACCCAATGTACACACTCATTCGCAACGGCACGTTGATCGACGGCACGGGGAAGGCTCCGCTTGCCAACGCGGGACTGGTGATCAAGGACAATCGCATCCACGCGGTTGGGGCGGCGGATACGCTCAACCTGCCGAATCAGCCAACCCGTGAGATCGACGCGGGCGGAGGGTACATCCTGCCGGGGTTCATTGACACACACGTCCACTTGATGCTTGAGGGGGTCAACATCGCGCGCGATATGGTCACGCCGTTCTCGATGCGATTCTTCAACGCGGTGAAATACATGCAGAATACAATCAACGCAGGCGTTACGAGTGTGCGCGACGCGGGCGGCGCGGACGCAGGAATCAAGCAGGCGGTGGAGTCGGGCGTGGTGCTGGGACCGCGCATGCAGATCAGCATCAGCGTGTTGACGATCACGGGCGGTCACGCGGACGGGTGGATGCGATCGGGAAATGAGTTCGAGTTGTTTCCATCGTATCCTGGCTTCCCCGCTTCGCGCGTGGACGGGGTAGATGATTGCCGTCGTAAAGTGCGCGAGGTTCTGCGAGCAGGCGCGGACATCATCAAGATCTGCTCGACGGGCGGCGTGCTCAGCCCGACGGATCATCCCGAATTTACGCAGTTCTCACCCGAAGAGCTGGATGTGATCGTGCGTGAAGCCGCGTATCGGCGCGGCGTGAAAGTGATGGCGCACGCGCAAGGCGTAGAGGGAATCAAGAACGCGGTGCGCGCGGGAATCCATTCCATTGAGCATGGAATTTATCTCGATGATGAGGCAATCGAGTTGATGCTCAAACACGGAACGTTCCTCGTGCCGACCCTGCTCGCGCCGCTCGCGGTGCTGGAAGCGGGAGAAAAAGGCGGCATGCCCGAATATGGGATTCGCAAATCGAAAGAGGTGATCGAGATCCACAGCGAGAGCATTGCCCGCGCGCACAAGGCGGGAGTAAGAATCGCGATGGGCACGGACGCGGGTGTAATGCCCCATGGAACGAACCTGCGCGAACTCGGTTTGATGGTGAACATTGGGATGACGCCGATGGAGTCCATCGTTGCAACGACAAAAATCGCGGCGCAGTGCCTCGGCTGGGAAGATCAAGTCGGCACGCTCGAAGCAGGCAAATTGGCAGATGTGGTAATCGTGAAAACGAATCCGATTCAGGACATTCGCTCGCTTGAGAATAACAATAACATCGCACTGGTAATAAAGGACGGGAAGGTTGTGAAGGAGTAAAGAGCAAAGAAGTGAGTGCTATAATCTGCTCATTGGATATTAACTTTCGACGGTAAAACGTCCGAAATGATTTAGGGCGTTATACGGCGGACTACACCGCCCATTAGCCGTCATCTCACCGCGTAACCCTAGTTGGGTATTTCAAAATATGATAAAACCAATAAATAGCAATCCATTAGTTGTCAAGCGCAAGAAAAGGTGAAAAGATGAATATACGCGTGGATACTATCAACAATTGCGTAATAATTCGTATCAAGGGCACAATTGATGAAACCTTACACGATAAAGTATCTCAAATTTTACGACAGGGAAATCCTAGAATTGTGATAAATATGGAATCCGTAAATGGGTGGTCGCGTAAAAATTTTGCTAACATGCTACTACAGATTAAAGATGAATGCTTTTCTCAAGGAGGTGATTTGGTAATTGCAAATCCACCTAACGATAACGACTTGCTAGTTGAACTCTACAAACACTATCAACTCAAGAAAGTCAGTAGTCTCTCAGAAGCAACGGATTATTTCAGTCAAGACCCAAATCAAAACAACAAGGCTCTTGAGCGTATCCGTGAAAATCAGAGATCCAATACACGTTCCATTGTCTTGGCGCATTTACATTTACGTAGTGTGCCTGAGGAGATTAAGCAACTTTCCGAACTCGAAATTCTATATCTTGACCATAATCAACTTGAAGGGTTTCCATTAGAAATTCTTCGCCTTACTAAATTGGAGACACTCGAACTCTCTGCAAATCGAATAAAAAGCATATCACCAGAAATTATCCAGTTATCAAACTTAAGGAGGCTTGAATTGGGAGAAAATCTGCTCAAAGATTTGCCAATTGAGCTTGGACAACTAAAAGAGCTTTATGATCTCACCATTCGTAGCAATCAATTTACACATTTACCTCCAGTAATTTTTACACTCACCAACCTGAGAGAGTTGAACGTTGCCAATAATCAAATAACAGAGATTCCCAAAGAGATACGGCATCTCAAAAATCTCTCGCGCCTTGATATACGTGGCAACCGCCTAACCTCTTTACCAGATGAGATTGGTGAACTTACAAATCTTCGATACTTTAGCGCTAATGATAATCTTGAAGTACTCAAATTCCCAATTTAAGGATATGACAAAAACGCCGACAAAGCGTTAGGCACTTTCAAACATCAAAGATATTTGTCTATGTGTTCTTTTGATAAAGGAAAGGCAGGAAAACATGTCCCCACGAAGTGATGTTATGGAAATATGGAAGGAGTCAATAGAGCCACAATTGATTGGAATTTTCTCAATTGCAAAGAGGGAGTATTTTGGAGAAATAGGAGAAATTGTGAGCGGCGAAAAAGTCAAAGGGTTCTGTAATTCTACATTTGGCTGGCGAGAAGGTGAAACAGTTGTATCAGATTACGGCGTCGCATTAATCGTCCACAAACATTCTATTCCCAACTATATTATTGGGGTAAGCGTAAAAGATTTCTATCATCCTAAGCCATTAACTCTTTATAGGCTAGTGCTTCGACCCAATATTCAAGATTGGAACAATCGGTTTTTTTACACAGTTGCCAATTACGAAGTAAGCGATAAAAAATTATCGGATTTGTATGGAACACTAAAAAATGAAATTGGGGAACTGGCAAGCGCCACTAAGGAATTAAGGGCTATGCAGTCGTCAAACAAAGACTCTTGTGCCCCCAAAGCTGCAATGCTGCTGTTATTGCTTTCAACACTTTCGTTTGTAATGATAAAGTTATTTCTTTTATAAAACCGTGACTAACAAAGTGTCCCCGAAGATCACGGTGATAATGTACCTGACGTGTGGGATTCTTCGACACCTACGGCAAGCATTTTCCACGCTTCGAGTTTTTTCTGCTCTCAACCTACGGATTCTCATACACATAGAAAATGTAATCTTGCGGCGCGGTCTTGACTCCCAAATCGTTGAGCAACCTGAGAAGTTGTACGCGGTGGTCTGTGCCGTGATTCACCACGTGGAGAAGCACTTGCCACACGATAAGGTTCTTGTCTTCTTCGGGTTCTTTGATCGGTTTCGTGAGCAACATATCGTCTTGTAATTCTGCGAGATAGAGGCGCATCATGCCCTCGACCTTATCCCAGTGCGCGCGGATGGTTTCGCGGTCGTCGGTGTCTGAGGGAGGAATCGGTTCGGAGGGTTGAGCGCCTTGTAGTCCGCTGAACCATACGTCATCCACGTCTAACAGATGGACAATTTGGTCTCGGACAGAGCCATGAGAGTAGTTCGCGTTCTGTACGAATTGATCATAAGGAAGTGTGACGATGTAACTGTCCCATAGTTTGCGGTTTTCAGCGAAGTGATAGTTGCACAAATGGCGAAAGGCATCGGCGTTCATGTTTCGTATTCTCCTTGAGATAATTTTTCAGCCGCGAATTTCGCGAATTCACGCGAAATAGTGAAGCCACAGAGAACACGGAGAGCATTGAGAAAAAACACAGAGAACTCTGTGTTCTCTGTGGCTAGGCTTTAGAGTTTGACCAACACCTCCAACAACTTCCCCTCCCACTCTTCCCCAAACGAACACCAATACGCGGATTTGCCGCCGCGGATGCCCGCGCCTAAATCTGCGAGACGTTTCGGCTCTGCTCCGTTGGTGGGAGTTGGATAACGCAAGACGATCTGTCCGCTTTCCCAGTTGATTGATGACAGTCCCGCCTTCTCGGCTCGCAACTTGACTCGCATCTGGTAAAAAAGATTCTCGGTCATTTCGGGCAGTTCACCAAAACGATCTTTGAATTCAGATGCCAGCGCGTCGATTTCGGTTTCATCGCGCAAATCCGCGATGCGGCGATACAAGCGCAAGCGCAAATCCTGATCGGGGATGTACTTGGCAGGGATTCCAACGGCGAGGGGCAAGTCAACGTTCACAGGCATCGCAATCGGCTGACTCAAACTCGATAACGTAACCTCAATCTTTCCTCTTTCTTCTTTCGTTTTGCCATCACCTCTCGACAATTCAATCCGTCTTATTTGCCGTACCGCATCCGCCAGCAACCGCGTATAAAGATGAAACCCAACGGCTTGGATGTGTCCGTGTTGGCGCGTGCCGAGCAAGTCGCCTGCGCCGCGAATCTCAAGGTCGCGCATGGCTATCGAATATCCCGCGCCGAGTTGCGTGTTCTCAGCGATGAC
>CAZQES010000100.1:0-14925 GCA_964591425.1 uncultured Anaerolinea sp. | reverse complement strand
CGTACACCGCTTCTGAAAATGCAACCGCCCGGCGGACAGCCAGCGGCTGGGGAAGTTCCGTTATCAGAACTTTGATTCCCGCTCGATGCAGGCGGATCGCGACACCGGTTGCAAGGTCGCCGCCGCCGCGAATCAGAACGCGATTATCGAAGTGCATCGCTGGGCTGGGTCACTGCCAATTGCTCCGGGGTTTCCTGCGCTTTGAGGTTGTGCTCGGAGAGCATATGGCTGAATGAATAAAGTAGCAGATAAACGAAAAGGAAGAAAACCGTGTAGAGCAAGGTGAATGCGGCGAGACGCCGGCTGGGGTCGATGACCAAGCCGAGGATGTCCATCGCTGTTTCTGCCGGGTCTTGGAGAATGTCCCACGAGTTCAGGCGCACGAAGCGGCCGATGTACATACCAAAACTGCTCAACGGAGTGATCACGAAGACAAACAACCATGCCAAAACCCTCCCAAACGTCCGCAGGACGATATCCTGCATCAGGTACAACGAGATGATGCCGAGCAACATACCTGTCCACGAGCACCAGACGACGATGATCACATCGTACCAGAGCGGCGCGCCGGAGGAGCCGCGTGAGAGGTCTTGTAGATCCGTGAGCATGTAAGGCGCGTTCGGGAAAAAGATCAACCAAAGGACGGCAATGAACGGCAGTGCGAAGTACAGCGTGATGCGCCTCCACGACGTGGCGTGGGCGAGGTAGGCAAGGATGAAAGGTATCCACGCAAGGAAGAGGTTCCAGATCAATCCGAGATGCCTGCCCGATTCGCTGTACGCCACGCGCGCGAGTACAAGCCCGATGCACATTGCACAGGCAATGTTGAGCAGGACAAAGACCGTGAGGTTGTGCCGGTTCCGGTAAATGAAATTGCGGAATTTGTTCGTCATAAAGAAGAGTTAATGACTCTCGATGAGATACCAGATCAAATCAATATCGCCGGGCGAGCGACCGCAGCCGGTGAGCATCGCCGCGGCTTCCGTTTTGTGTTGCGTGCCGTGATTGACGAGATACGCCATGGCTTGCCATAAAACCCTGCGGTGAGATTCTCCTTCGGTTGAAGTGTAACCGAAAGACGCGTTGAGTTGTTCGTCGGTCAGACTTTCCACGAACGACATCAGGAGTTTTTCCTCCTCCAGCCAACGAACGCGGAGTGAATCGAATGTGGGGAAATCCTCCGCTTTGAGCCGAATTTTCGGCGAAGTGCCTTCCCAGCGGTTACGCCAGATCCACTCTGCAAACAGGGCGTGGACGAGTGTGCCGCGCAAGCCTCCGTGTGGGAAAGATGCGGGTGCGAGAAATTGTTCCTCGGTAATGCCGGACGCGGCGTTGAGAATCTTTGCCGTTGACCACTGGTTGTATTTATAAAGGAGAAGAATATCCTGTTTGTTCATTTGCTTGACTCCGTTCGTTCTTTCCTCAGAAACTGCAGGAGAATTGGGTTTACTTCTTCAGGCTTTTCGTAGTGAGGGATGTGCCCGCAATTTTCGATGACGTGGAACTCGGCATTCGGCATCGCTTCGCGCAACAGCTTGCTATGCTCGAACGGGACGGTCTGATCGTTTCGTCCCCAGAACAATAGGACCGGTTGGTTTTGTTTGCCGAGCATCCGATATATTTTGATGGTGGAGTTTAACATGTCATTGCGGATGGTGGACAGAATGGAGCGCATAAATCCCTTGTATTGCATCTGGACTTTGTACCGTTCCTGAAAGTGTTGCACGAGCGCGGGGTCGAAGAAATCTTTGGCGACGCCATTGATAAAATTCGAAGCGCCGACTTGACCGTATGCAATTTCGGCAAGGATGGGGACTCGTGCCAAGCGGACTGCCCACGCGGTGTCGATGGGTTTTGCGCCGGACGGGGCGATCAGGACGAGTTTGTCGACACGCTCCGGGAAGCGGGCGGTAAACGCGGAGACGATGGGTCCACCCATCGAGAGGCCGACCAGGTTGACCCGTCGCGAGAAGCGGATCGCATCCAAAAGATCCGCGAGTTGGCGGACGAAGAAATCCAAATTGTTGCGCGCGCGTGGACGATCTGAAAATCCGCGCCCGAAGAGGTCGTATCGTAAAACATGGAAACCCGATCGAGTTAAAAAATCGAACGTGGGATCGTAAATGAAATACGGAACAGAAAAACCATGCACAAAAACGACGGCTTCGCCCGATTCGTTCCCACCCAGTTCATAATGCGTCATTCCATTGGGAAGTTGAGCGAAGGAACCGCCCGCGAACCGGCGCGCCTCGTCGTTCAGTTCTTTAATTTCATCGCGATAGGGGAATGACATGGTTTGGTAGGGGCGGATTTTACCCGCCCTCTTCAAGGAGACCCTGCCACTACAAATTTAAATTTTTCCCAACGCGCGCAAAACGCGTTCAGGCGTGAACGGGAATTCGTCGATCCAAACGCCGATCGCATCGTGAATTGCCGCTCCGATGGCGGGCGCGACTGGGAGGTAAGGCAGTTCGCCCACGCCGCGCGCCCCCCACGGTCCGATGGGGTCGGGGATTTCGAGGATGACCGATTCCACTTTTTCGGGAATATCCCAAATGGTGGGGATGAGATAGGTGCTGAGTTGGTCGGTCAGCACGCGTCCATCTTTTGTCTTGTAATCTTCGAGGATGGCGTAGCCCTGCGCCTGTACGACCGCGCCTTCGATCTGCCCTTCGACAAGCGCGGGGTTGATGGGTTTGCCGAGATCATCCGCCGAGACGACGCGCACCACGCGCACGTGACCGGTTTCTGTATCCACTTCCACTTCGGCGGCTTGGGCGACCCACGAGTAGGCGAAATTCGGCGTGGAGTGACCGGTCTCTTTATCGAATTGAGTCGTGCGCGGCGCGAGATATTTGAACTCGGCAATGGCGGGACGTTCCTCCGCTTCCCATTTTTTCAAGGCGAGTTCTGCCGCGCCGCGAATCGCGTTGCCGGACATGAAGGTCATGCGCGAAGCGGAGACCGAGCCGGAGTTGCCCATCGTTGCGGAATCGGAAGAGATCAATTTAACTTTTTCGAACGGAACTCCGAGCGCCTCTGCCGCCATTTGAATCATCACCGTGTGCGTGCCCTGACCAACTTCCGCGCTGGCGTGATGCAAAACGACTTGATCGATCTCGCCTTTGCCGAGCAATTCGATCTTTGCCCAGCAATTCTCGGGATAGCCAAACGAGAAACCGATATTTTTGAAGCCGGCCGCGAAACCTCGACCGCGTTTGAGGTAGCTTGCGCCTCTTTCTTCTTTCGTCTTTCCTTCATCCCAACCAAATCTATCTCTTGCCGCTTCGATGCACTGCGCCACCGTAACCGGACTTGGCGACGGTGTGCCAACTCCCATCGTATCGCCATCGCGCAAGGCGTTCTTCAAACGGAATTCAACTGGATCCATGCCGAGTTTTTCCGCGAGTTTATCCATTTGCATTTCAGCCATGAACAGCGCTTGCGGCGCGCCGAACCCGCGGAACGCAGCGCCGGGGACGTGGTTGGTGTACACGCCATACACATCAGTTTTTACGTTGGGGATGAAATACGGTCCCGTTGAAGTGATGGTGGTGTTGCCCAACACTTTGTTGGATGTGTACATGTACGCGCCGCCATCGCCGATGATCTCGTTTTCGATCGCGTTTATTTTTCCATCTTTCGTCGCGCCCCATTTTGCTCGAAGCACAACCGCGTGCCGCTTGCCGTGACCGATGATCGATTCCTGCCGCGACCAGATGATGCGAACGGGTCGTTGCAACTTCCACGCGGCGAGAGCAAGCACGATCTGCACGGACATGTCTTCGCGCCCGCCGAATGCGCCGCCCACCGCCGGGTACACCACGCGGATATTTTCATTCGGCATGTTCAGCGCGTGCGCCACTTGATGCTGGTCTTCGTGTGTCCATTGCCCGCCGCAAGCGATGGTGATTCGTCCCGCCTCGTCGATGTAGGCAAGTCCCGCTTCGGGCTGAAGATACGCATGTTCCTGCACGGGCGTGCGATATTCGCTCTCGACGATCACGTCCGATTTTTTGAACGCCTCGTCAACATTCCCCTTGCGGATCTTGTAATGCACGCAAATATTCGAATCGCCGATGTGCTCATGGATGCGCGGAGCGTTGGGCTTCATCGCCTCCACCGGATCTGTGACGACGGGGAGGTCTTCATACTCCACTTCGATCAATTTCACCGCCGCGGCGGCTTCGGCTTCGGTGCGCGCCACCACAGCCGCGACCTGATCGCCCACAAAACGAACCACGTCCGCACCCGGTTTCGACGAACCCGGTCCGCACAGAACCGGTTGATCCTGCCATTGCAAACCATACTCGTTGACCGGTACATCTTTCGCTAAGTATACTGCCACCACACCGGGCGCGGCTTCCGCTTTGGCTGTTTTGACACTTTTGACGCGCGCATGTGGACGCCCGGCAAAGAGCATCTTCATGTGCAACATGCCCTTCATGGCTAGGTCGCCGGAGTAAGGTGTCTCGCCGGTGACCTTGCCGCGCGCATCTACGCGCGGGAGTGATTTGCCTATAACTTCGTGAACGCTCATTTTTTCAATTATCTCTTGTAGCGTTTGACCTTGACGCGGACAGGCGGCACGTCGGTCGGTCCGTACGGTGAGGGACCGAGGAATTTATACAAATAACCGAAGAAGATCGCCATGATGCCGCCGATAAAGATCATCACGCCGAAGGCAAAGACCAGATTAGCGATCAGGTTATTTTGATTTTCGAGGAGGGTGAGGATCGGCGCGAGTCCTTCCAGCCTCCAAACCACCGGATGAATATCCACGTAACCGACCCATTCGGGAGGCAGGGGCCAACCCTGCTGGATTCCGAACTGGACCAGCAATGCGGCTATCCCGTAAGAGAGCGGCGGCACAAGCAGAAAGATGAAACACCCCAATCCCTTCATGACCGGGGTCACCCCCGTGATGCGCGGGGTTTCCTGTTTTTTTGCCATGCTTGTATATTTACCCATGTTTTGCCTCCGTCATCGTTTTGGCGTCTTCGATGGCTTGAACGATCTTGTAATAGCCGGTGCACCGGCACAGGTTGCCGGTGATCGCCTGCTCGATCTCACGGCGCGTGGGATTTTCTTTTTCTTCCATCAGCATCGCCGCAGACATGACGAAGCCCGGCGTGCAATAACCGCATTGCACCGCGCCGTGTTCGATAAAGGCTTCCTGCACGGGATGCAATTTCTCCCTCACCCCTAACCCCTCTCCCGCAGGGAGAGGGGGCCTAAGCCCTTCGATGGTAGTGATCTCCGCGCCATGCGCGCGCGGTGCAGGCACGAGACATGACATCACTGCCTTGCCATCGAGGAACACCGTGCACGCACCGCATTCACCTTCTGCGCAACCTTCTTTTGTGCCGATCAAGCCGATATCATCGCGCAAGAATCGCAACAATGTTTTTTCATGACCGTTCTTCAATGAATATTTTTTACCGTTGACCGTTGTCTCGATGGGCGCTAGCGGTTCTGGGCGGACTGAAAGTCCGCGTTCCGTTGTTTTCCTGTTCACCAGCAAAACCGCGTCAGACGGCATCCCAGCCTGCTCTTGCCCATCACGAATGGACCTCAACCTCCGCGCAGTGCACACGCGCACCATCTCGCGGCGATACGCCGCGCTCCCGCGAATGTCGTCAATCGGCTTGGACGCGTCCATCGTCATGCGCGCCGCTTCGGCGATGACCTCTTCGGTCAATTTTTTTCCCTCGAGATATTTTTCCGCTTCTGGCGCGTGGATGGTCGTCGGGGCGACGGCTCCAAGCGTGATGGATGCCGAGGTGACAAGATCAACCTTCAGGTCGAGAAGAATCGCCACGTCCACGATGGAAATAGCCTGCGCGCGGCGCAATGCGAGTTTGATGAATGTGCCGCGTTGGGTAGTCCTCATCGCGGGGAAAGAAATGTCCACGAGCATTTCATCCGCTTGCATCACCGTCTTGCGGACGCCGGTGTAAAAATCTTTGAGCGCGACTTTGCGTGTGCCGTTGGTGGATTGCAGAGTGATCGACGCGCCGAGCGCCATGAGCGGCGTGATCGTGTCGTTGGCGGGCGAGGCGGTGATGAGATTGCCCGCGATCGTGCCGCGGTTGCGAATCTGCGGCGCACCGACCTCCCATGCCGCGCGTGCGAGCGGATAGGCGCGCTCGCGGATCAATTTCGATTCGACGCACTGGTTGTGCGTGACGAGCGGACCGAGATGAATCGCGCCATCTTCGTCAATTGTGATTTTGTCGAGGTTGGGGATGCGCGTCACGTCTATGACAGTTTCGATTCCTGTGCGGACGCCGCGCTCGAGTTCGAGGATTAAATCAGTACCGCCCGCGATAATGCGGGTGCGTTCCCCCTTGTCCTTGAGGATTTGTAGAACTTCGTCAACGGAAATCGCGTTGATGTAAGTGTGCCACATATGCAATTCCGTAGGGCGGGATGGCATCCCGCCCCACGATTAATTAGTTCGTCCCGGTCACAACTTCGGCGCGTTTTTCGTAGGTCTCCACCGCGAGTCGTGCGAGGGTGGCGAGGTTGCGAATCGCGGCGGGAAGCGCGGCATCGTCTGCCAGCGACTGCTCCACGTTATCGAGCGCGCGCCCGACCTGTTCGCCGAGGTCGAAGAACGCCGCGTCGAATTGATAGATCGCTTCGAGTTCCTTCTCGTTGATCTTCACCGCATCGAACAAGCCAGAGTAGCCGCGCGGCGCCCGACTGATCTTATCGATGAACGTTTGCAACTTGATGGTCGCTTTTTCCATGTCATCCACGAATTCGATCTTGCCCGCGCCGATGAGTTCGGTCTGCAATAACGACGCGCGCTTGTGCTGTTCCTCGAAACGCCGGGCGACCGTGTCGCGCAGGAGTTTGTCCGCGTCGCGGCGGTTCTGCCGTTCGATGTACCCGCTAAAACCGGGGATGAACGACGCCAACTTTTTGAACGGGTCTTGCATACTGGTTACTTTCTGAAAGAAATCATCCATGTGAGCCTCCAAGGAGAGTATACGAGTCCGAATGCGACAAGTCGCACAAACCCATTATAATCAAGAAAAAACAAACTGGAGAATTGCCATGACCACCGATATTCAATCCCTGCTGGGCGATAAAGCGGAATCGCTTCTGGGTTTCAACTCCCCGAAAATTTCAAAAGACAGACTCCACGTCCCGAGTCCCGGATCGGTGGACCGGGTCTTCGGTCATTCGGACAGGAACAACCGCGTCCTTCGCAATTTAGAGTGGATTCAAAACTCGGGCCGCCTCGGCGGGACGGGGTATGTGTCCATCCTTCCCGTTGACCAGGGAATCGAACATTCGGCAGGCGCGAGTTTCGCCAAGAATCCCGATTACTTCGACCCGGAGAACATCGTCAAACTCGCCATCGAAGGCGGATGCAACGCCGTCGCTTCGACGTTCGGCGTGCTGGGAATCGTCGCGCGCAAGTACGCGCACAAGATTCCGTTCCTCGTGAAGATCAACCACAACGAATTGTTGACCTACCCGAACAACTTCGAGCAGATTCTGTTCGGCACGGTGAAACAGGCGCATGATATGGGTGCGGCGGCGGCTACCGTGTTGTGGTGCTACCTCCGCAACAAAGCCTTCAAAACGGACAAGGATTACCACGTGTCCGCTGACCTCACGGGGCAGGCGAATCATCTCGGCGTCACGATCGAAGCGGACATCATCAAGCAGAAACTCGCCGAAAATAACGGCGGATTTATCGCTTTGAACACCGAAAGTGTCTCATACGGCAAATTGGATAAACGCATTTACAGCGAACTAACCAGCGACCATCCCATAGACCTGTGCCGTTATCAGGTGGCGAACTGTTACATGGGCCGCATCGGACTCATCAACAGCGGCGGCGCATCCGGCGAAAATGATTTTGCCGAAGCCGCGGCAACCGCCGTCATCAACAAGCGCGCGGGCGGCATGGGACTCATCTCCGGGCGCAAAGCCTTCCAACGCCCCATGGCGGAAGGCGTGAAGTTATTGAACACGATTCAAGATGTGTATTTGGATAAGAGCGTGACGGTGGCGTAAATCAATCCACGCACAATTCGTCGAGATTTGGGTCGCGGAAGAGCGGTGTACTGCTTAATTCCTCCATGCTTCCGTCGGTAGAAACGTGCACATCGACGGCGAATGTCCAATGCGGACCACAGCCGAACACTGAGTCGTAGAATAGATGAACGAGGTAACCGTCCGCTTCGGGGGCGACGAAGGTGTCTTCGATCGTGTCCACTTCATATTCATATTCGGGAAAGTATTCGATACCATAGTACGCCGACAGGTTTCGAACCGCCAGCGCGTAACTCAGGGCTTCATCCGCAGACTCGATGGGTGCAAATACCTTCCGAAAATCCTTTTCTGTCTTGAGCAACACGAATTCACCATCCTGCTGGATGACATAGCGGATGTAGGTTCCGAACAAGCCGCCGGTGTAGTAGAGGTATTGTCCGTTATCGATCGCCGCGATCAATTCTTCCGAGCCTTCGCCGGGGATGTATTGAATTGTACAGATCGCGATCGGGTAGGGCGGTTCAAGTCCGCCGAGCAAATTGGACGGCATCTGGAGTTCGTTGCAACCAAATCTGGAGGCGAGAGAAGGGTCATTGAAAGCCTCGAAAGAAACGACGAGATCGGGCGGTGTGTGGTTGATAATTTTCGGTTTGATCTGACATGCAGAGAGGAAAATCAGCAACCAGACTGCCAACAAAAATTTGTTATTGATTTTCATGGTTCCTCTTTTTCCTATTTTTTACTGCCATTTCGTACCCAAAACGGAAACCCCAAGACTCGCATTAACCCAAGAAAAAAGACGATGACAGCGGGCATGTACACCTTCTGACCGTCAATTTCCGTTGAATCGAAATACTCATCCAAATAATGGAGTGTGCTAATGGGGGTGAGCACAATCTTCAACCATGTTCTAAACGAGCGGACTTTCGCAAGCGTCGGCATGATGTTCATCTCGCGGGCGAGGGTGTCGCAATACGTGAAATGCTCCACAGGGTAGACGTTCTCCGTGTTGATGGCGTTGTACTCGGTGCGCAGCGATTCCCAATCCGTTTTGTGTTTGTCTCGCCAGCCTGCGGGCAGTTTGTACTTCCCTGCGAGCAAGCCAGCTGTGTACATTGCCTGCATCTCGCTGATAGACGGGATGTTTCCAATGATCGGTCGCGCAAACCCGATCAGGAACAGGTTGGGCAAATCCGTGTGCACACAGCCGAGGTAAAATTCTTTCAGGCGGATATCGTCCGAAAGATTCGTCAGGCGTGAGCTAAAGCCGGTGGAAAAGACGAGCAGGTCTGGCTTGAGAGGAAGCGTGGAGGTCCGGTCGAAGTCGTAGTATTCTGTCCACGTTTCGTTCACTGGGGGACCGATGATGTGCAGTCGCTTCTCCGCAACCGCGTCGAGAAAATCATCGCTTTTGTTGTGGAAGACGTTGAACAGTCCGCCCTTGGCGCGCGCCTTGAGTTTGAGATCCCATTCGCGCCGTAATGCGCGCGCTTGTTCATCGGGAGTTGCGCTCGCGCGTTGATGCGGGAACCATTTCGCCAGCAACCGGTCAAAGCGGATGCGGAAGGTCACGAATCGTTCGCCCACCCAGTTGCGCGCGTCTTTGCCGAACGAGAGCAACAGGCGGTTGCGCAAAAAATCGGACGGCACGCCGCGGATGGGATGATAACGCGGGCTGACGCGAATCCCAGAACGGAGCGAAAGATAGACGTTGTTGTTGTGCTCGGGTTTTGCCAGATGATTGGCGACGTCCGATGCGGATTCGCCGCCGCCAACCACAACGACGGTTGAATCGCGAACACCCTCGGGGTCGTCCGTGACGGGGATGCCAAAAGAATTCAGCGGGGCTTTTTGATTCGCCAAACCCGTGCAAAGGTACACAGCATCGAATACGTGATTTTCTTCTTTCCCTTTTTCATCCACCGAGAGCAACCAGCGCTCGTCGACCCGCGCGAGTTGCCGCGCCTGCGCGCCGAAGCGAATGCATCTCTTCAAGTTGTAGTGCGCCGCGAACTCCTCCAAATAATCGCCAAACTCGGAGCCGCGATAGAACTCCTCGAAATTCTTTTCAGGCGATACATCCAGCCGCCATTTGCGAAAGCACGAGAACTGCGTGGTGTATTTGGTGGATGTGGAGACAAAGTCCGCGCGCTGATTGCCCCACACGCCGCGCACCGAATGACTCTTCTCAAAACAGACGATATCAGACGCGGGGAATGAATCGAGCAGGTATTTCAATGTGACGAGTCCACTGCACCCCGCGCCAACGACGGCGATTCTCATGATGTGTATCCCTCAAAAAGTCTTTTTCTTTTCGATTCACATAGCCGCGGGTTCCGCGAATGGATACGAATTTTTGTCTTCAACCGACAAACCATTGTGCACTTCGTGTACTTTGTGTTTAAAGAGCGCACGCTTCACACGACCGTCAAGCTGATCAGCACGTAGTTGAATTGACCCGACTCGGGGACGAAGAGCAAGAGCCGGTCGCCGCGTTTGACAGGTTTGGTCTTTAAATATTCATCGAGCATGATAAAGATACTCGCCGCGCCGGTGTTACCCGCCGTGCGAAGGTTCGTCCAGTAAGGGACTTCACGGTTTGGCGAAAGTTCCGCCATTATTTTTTTGACCGAAGATTCGAAGTAATACGAAGACATGTGCGGCAGAACCATCGTGTAACTCTCGAGCGTTTCATCGTGCTCGCACAGTGCGCCTGTCACTGCTTCTTTAGAGAGGGGAGCCATGTACTTGGCAAGGATTTTCACATCCTGTGTCAACATTAACGGACGACTTTCGATCTTCATGCAGAGCGGCGCCTGATTGGCGAACGAGCGCGAATATGTCCAGTTGATCTTTAACGAGAGGGTGTCTTCCCTCGGTTGCGGTTCGATAAGGAAAGCGCCTGCGCCGTCCGAAAGCATGAAACGCAAAAATACGGACATGAACCATTTGGACTTACGCACATCGCGCAGAATATTGGGAATGTCATACGTGGTGCGGAAGTTCCTGGACTTGAGACCATCCGACGATTGTTCCACGCCGACACAAACCGCCGCTTTCGCCTCTCCCGATTTCACCGCGCGGTTTGCGTTGACGATGGCCTGCGCGCCTGAGGAGCAAATCCCTGAATTCGAGTTCACCTCCACCGAATGCGTGATGACCTTGTCCTTGCTCAACTGGTCGTGCAACAGGGACGATATCCCTGGCGCGAGGATCGGCGCATGCGTGGTGCCAGCCGAAAGATAATCGATCTTTGGCGCGCCATCGGCAAGGCAATCCTTCACCGCGTTGGATGCCAGCTCGTAAATTGTGTGGGTTGGGTTCTGCTTCTTATCCAGCGCGTAATGCCGGGTGTGGATGCCGTTGACAGCAAGTATCTTGTCCTGAACCTTTCCCTCTCCAAGAACTCTCCCCAAGTATTGATTGATGCCCTGGTTATCCACCGGTTCACCCGGTAGGAACGTACCCGTGCTGGTGATGTAGGAACTGGTCATCTCGCCTCCATTTCATCAAGCCGTGATCTTTCTTTTTCTCAATAACTCGTAGGCAAATTCGTCGAACCCGATGTGGTAATACAAATACTGGTTCGGGTCCGAACGGAACGCGTCGCTGTTGTAATGTCCGCGGTTGCTGTAAGATTGCAAGTAGAAATCGAGGTCAATCATCGCCTGCGGATCGTCTGCGCAGATGTGTTTCAGGCACCAGAGCACGAGCGAGTCGGAATCGAACGAATTCAGCGCGCGGATTGACGTTTGGAAATCGGCAAAGATGGTGATCGTGTAAACGACGATGATGACGATATTCGTCGCGCCGAAGATCTGCCATGAGTGTTTGCGGTTCAACTCTAGAACGCCCCTGCCGAACTGTTCGATATCTTCCGGTCGGGTCTTGCGGTAAAACTCGATGTTTTCAAGAAAGGCTTTCTTGTCGAAACGCTCGAAGACTTCATACGAAAGGTCGTCGTGACAGATGGTCAATCCGTGCTTGAGAATATCCTCGATGGAGTTGACGCTGAAATCGCCGTCAATGCCTTTAAGCATTTCGCCGGACCGTTCCCGGCGCTGGGGTGTGCCTGAGAGCAGATAGCGATACAGCACCGGCTCGATCTGCACATGCCGGATCAGCAGTTCGAGCGCGTCGCGTGAAGCGAAGTATTTGATGCCGAAGGCTAGGATCGCGTCGATGATCTTCCGTTCGAAGCCCCACGCCCGGCGGTGGAACAAAAACTTCAAAGGGACAAGGAGGATGCGGACGAAGAAATGGGTGATCGTGAACAACGGGCGGATCGCAAGATAGTCGAACCGCGACTTTTCCTTGTCGAAGATCTCGTTGATGTAATCGGTGATGTAGGGGAATCTTTGCGTTGTCACTGGTATTTCCTTTGGGCATTAATCTCAAGATGCAATCTTGGCGATTCCTTGTGAGGATTGTACCCTTTGGGTGAGAACCTTGTCTCCCGGGTTTTTGGCGTGCCTGAAATATACTTCATCGGGACTGCCAATGCCAGCCAAAAAACTGCCAAAATGTGCCACATGTTAGAATTCGATTCGAGGCGTCCATGCCCAAATCCGATCAAGGCACCACCAGCGACCGTTATACCCTCATCCCGCGCACGGCAATATTTTTGCGGCGTGGAAACTCATATCTGCTCCTCAAAGGTGCGCCGACGAAACGTCTCTGGGCGAACAAATACAACGGACTCGGCGGTCATGTGGAAAGAGGGGAAGATGTGCTATCCGCGGCGAAGCGCGAGTTGCTCGAAGAAACTGGTCTCACCGCGGACCTCTGGTTGTGCGGAACTCTGATCGTTGATGCTGGTGCGACGGGGATCGGTTTGTATATTTTCACCGGGGAATGTGACGGCGAGCCGAAGCCGTCAGAAGAAGGTCTGGCAGAGTGGATCGAGTTCGAGAGAATTGGAAAAATTCCTGTTGTGGAGGATGTGCCAACTTTGCTAACGATCATCCATGGCATGAAGCGCGGCAATCCGCCCTTCAGCGCGCGGTCGCGATATGATGAAAAAGACGAGTTAGTTGTAGAGGTTGGGGATTAAGTGTCATTGCGAGCCGCTGGTGGTTGAGTAGGACAAAGTCCGTACACTTGCACCAGCACGCAAGTGCAGGTGTCGAAACCAAGCGGCTTGGCAATCTCGTGGCACGATCAAAGCAATTGTGTGGAAGTTACACGAGATTGCTTCGTCGTGGCTTCGCCACTCCTCGCAATGACGGTTTTCACTTCTTCCTCAGCGTCACCGTAAACGTGCTTCCCTTGCCGGGGGTGCTGGTGACGGTGAGATTGCCGTGATGTTGCTCGATGACCTGCTTCGTGATGGCGAGTCCCAGCCCGATGCCGCCGAAGAGGTCGTTCTCATGTCGTTCGAGGTGATAGAACCGGTCAAAGATGCGCGACATGTTTTCTTTTTCGATGCCGATGCCGTGGTCTTGCACAGTGAGAACGATGTCACTGCCGTACGCGCTCAGGCGCACGTCCACGTCTCCGCCTTTGGGGCTGAACTTGATGGCATTGTCCACGAGGGCAGCGAGCGCGCGCTCAAGGGATTTGGAATCGCCGGAGATGTGAGGCAGGCTGGGGCTGGGAGCGAAGCGCAGGTTCACATTCCGCTCGACGGCTTTGGGCGCGTAGCGGTCCGTCACATTTTTCGCAACTTCGTTCATGTCCACCGTTTGGAATTCAGGGAGGACGAGTTCCATCTCTTGTAAGAACAGGATGTCGTTGACGAGATTCACAATTTGCTGGACGTTGCGTGCGACCGTGTCGATCCCCGTGTTGAGCTGGTCGCCGCTCATCGCGCCTTTCTGCAACATTTGAAGATACCCACTCGCCGCCATCAGCGGAGTGCGCAACTCGTGCGCGATGTTGGTGAGGAACTCGCGGCGGGCGAGGTCTTGTTCGGCAAGTTTTTGATACGCCTCGGCGAGTTCGCTCGCGCGCAAGCGGAGGTCGTCCACCGCCATTTGGTCGTTCGAGCGCAGGCGGTTGCTGATCTCGCTGACCATCGCCATCGCCACGCTGTTGGAGGAATGCAGAACGCGGTCGAAGCCGGTCTTATCGAGTTCGAGCGTGGTGAGTGCAGTCTTCGCCCGAACGGTCGCGGCGCGCGGCGCGTTGTGGATGAGCGCCATCTCTCCGAAGAAATCACCGGGTCCCAAAGTTTTCAACAACCGCGCTTCGTTGTTGTTGATGACCTTGGTCACTTCCGCATCGCCTTCGAGGATCATGTAAAAACGATCCTCCACCGCGTTCTCGCGGCATAACACTGCGCCCGGCGCGTAGGCATGCACCTGACTGTTCGTGATTAACTCTTCGATCTCGCCGGGTTTGATGCCGGGGAAGGCTCGCGGGATTATCTTGGATGGCGCGCGGAGGGTGGTCATGTTTCGATTATTTTAGCATGGCGGGATATTTGAAGCGAAGACCCATTTGAACTAAAAGGAAATTGCAAGGATGATTTTGTAGGGGCAGGGTCACCCTGCCCCTACTGTTTCGGAAACCATGGAAAGAACGCGTTGGTTTTCCTCATGTATTCATCGTAGCTGGGTTTGCTCTGCATCGTCCGTTCGAGCATGGCTACACCGGAAACGCGGAGTAACAGCCATGTCATCAAAACGGGGGAGAAGACAGTCCACCACGCGCCAACCGCGAGTGAGATGATGAAAATTCCCCACCACACCACGGCTTCGCCAAAGTAATTCGGGTGGCGGGAATATTTCCACAAGCCTGTGGTGAGGATGTGCCCTTTGTTTGATCTGTCGCGCTTGAAAAGAGTCAACTGTAGGTCTGCAACTGTTTCAAAGAGCAAACCAATCAGCGCAACGAGGGCGCCGAACAGGTCGAGTGGAGTCAAGATCGCCGGGAATCCCGACGATTGTGCGGCGAGGATGGGCACAC
>CAZQES010000099.1:0-15050 GCA_964591425.1 uncultured Anaerolinea sp. | reverse complement strand
GGGAGGATTCGTTAGCCGCGTCCATTGTCGGCGCGAAAGCCGTTCATTTTGATTTTCTGGATTGCATCTACCGCCGCGACAAAAACGGGAATTGGCTATACTCCGAAATTTCGGTGCCGCCTCACGATGCGGATGCAGACCTCCCCGCGCAAATCGCCTCAGCCATCTCTGCCCGCCTCGAACCGGACGATGAACTGGTTTGCCAGCTTGGGCTTGGTTCACACGTGGACCATGTTCTCGTGCGCCGCGCCGCGGAACTTCTGGGTAGACCGCTCCGTTATGACATCGACATTCCATACTGGTGTTACAAACCACATGAACTGAAAGCAAAAGCGGTTGGGATGAACGAGTCCACCGTCCGCATAACTGAACCCAGCCTCACCCGTTGGATCGAAGCGGCGCTCGCCTATAAGTCCCAATTCCCCGCGCTCGGAGACCAATTCGATACCCCGGAAAAAGTGACCGACTCCATTCGAACCTACTGGTCTGAACTGCAGGGAATCCGTTTGTTGCAATTTGGTTAGACAGTTACATCCGACTTGTATTGACCGAAAAATCGTGATATAGTATGCCCGCTTTTTGGGAAACACCAACCGAATCGGCTCTCCCTTGCTTTGTCCCGCGTCGCGGGACAAAATTCTTATAGCAGGAAGTAAAGATGCCTAACAACTTTTTAACCAAAGAAGGATACCAGAAACTTCAGGACGAGTTGGATTATCTGCGAACCGCTAAAAGGCAGGAAGTCGCCAATCGTCTGCATGAAGCCATGGAAGGCGGGGAATTAATCGAGAACGCCGAATACGAAGCCGCCAAGAATGAGCAGGCTTTCGTGGAAGGGCGCATTCAGGAACTCGACTTGTTGCTTGCCACCGCGAAGATCATCGAAGATAACGGCAAGAAGAAGGGCGATATGGTTCAGCTCGGCTCGAAGGTGACCATCAAAGAGGGCAACTTCGAGGCAGAGACGTTCACCATCGTGGGCGCGGCGGAAGCCAACCCGCGCGAGGGCAAGATCTCGCACGAGTCGCCCATCGGTAAAGCCATCTTGAATCACAAGGTCGGCGAGACCGTTAAAGTCGAGACGCCCGGCGGCACATATAATGTTAAAATCCTGAAAGTCGGATAGACTCAGGAGCAACAGAAACTCGATGCCCCGCGTCTTTCGCGGGGTTTTGTGTTTTTGTGTCATTGCGAGCGAACGTTGCGAAGCAATCTCCGTCTTGGTGAGGAGATTGCTTCGTCGCAAAAACCAAGAGCGCTCCTCGCAACGACAATTGGAGCTGTGGAAATGACCGATTACACTCAACTCGAAAAAATCCGTTTGCAAAAACTCGAGGAACTGCGCGCCGAGGGCGTGGAGCCGTTCCCTACGCGCGCCAAACGCACGCACCTCAGCACGGAAGCGATCGCTGCGTTCGAAGCCGCTGAAAAGGATGGCAAAGAAGTACAGGCGACTCTCGCGGGACGCATCCGCGCGACGCGGGCGATGGGCAAGGTTTCATTCGCGCATATCGAAGACGGCGCGGGGATGATTCAATTATTCCTCCGCGTGAACGAACTCGGCAAAGACCGCGTGGACTTTTTCAACAAGATGTTCGACCTCGGCGATTTTATTCAAGCCGACGGAGTGATGTTCCGCACGAAAAGCGGCGAAGTGACGCTTCACGTCCACGACATTCATCTGCTCGCCAAGGCGGTGAGTCCGCTCCCCGCCGCGAAGGACGAGACTCTCGAAGATGGGACCGTTGTCCGACACGCCGCGTTGGAACACCCCGAACTGCGCGCGCGTCAACGCTACGCGGATCTGGCGGTGAATCCCGAAGTCCGCGAGACGTTTCGCAAGCGCGCCGCGATCGTCAAAGCGTTGCGCGATTTTCTGGATGGCAAAGGTTTTCTCGAAGTGGAGACCCCCATCCTCCAGCCGTTGTACGGCGGCGCGGCGGCGCGTCCATTCGTGACTCATCACAACGAACTCGAACAGGATATGTATTTACGGATTTCGTTCGAGTTGTATTTGAAAAGATTGTTGGTTGGTAATTTGGAAAAAGTCTACGAGATCGGACGTGACTTTCGCAACGAGGGCGTTTCGTTCAAACACAACCCTGAATTCACGCAACTCGAATTCTATTGGGCATACGCGGATTATTTGCAAGTGATGGAATTGACCGAGCACATGGTTTCGTTCACGGCTCAACACGTGCTTGGCACGATGAAGATTAAATACAAGGAACACGAAATTGACTTGACCCCGCCATGGAAGCGCCTCGAAATGCGCGAGGGAATCAAACAGACCAGCGGCGTCGACATCTCCGAATATAAGACCGCGGAGGAATTGTTCAACGTGATCAAGGCGAAACACCCGGGCAAAACTCCCGACCCGAAAGCGACGCGTGGAAAATTGATCGATTTCCTGCTCAGCGAATTCCTCGAACCGACGTTGATCCAACCGACATTCTTGTATAACTATCCGCGCGATATTTCACCGCTGGCGAAGTCCATCCCCGGCGATCCATTGACCGTCGAACGTTTTGAAGGCTACGTGGCTGGCTTTGAATTATGCAACGCCTTCACCGAGTTGAACGATCCGCTCGATCAGGAACAGCGTTTCCTCGAAATGGGACGCGATTACGCGGCGGACGATGCCGAGAAACACCCGCTCGATGAGGATTATCTGCGCGCCATGCGCTACGGTATGCCTCCCAACGGCGGCTTCGGCATGGGCGTGGATCGGTTGACGATGTTGTTGCTGGATAAACATTCCATCCGTGAAGTGTTGTTGTTCCCCGCGTTGAGGAAGGAAGAATGATTTTGTATGGGCGGAGCAGGCTCCGCCCATACGGATTTCAAAATGTATTTCCTCATCCTCGGCGATGCCCTCGCCATCGCTCTCGTCACGCTCATCGGCTTTGCTACACACGGCGAAACGGACTTGTCCTTCCTCCCGCGTTTCCTTGCAATCTACATTCCGCTTACCATTTCTTGGTTTCTCCTCGCTCCGTGGTTTGGACTCTTTAAGCACGAAATCGCCTCCAGCCCCAAACAACTCTGGCGCCCCGCCCTTGTCATGGTATACGCCGCGCCGCTCGCGGTTGTTCTGCGTGGGATCATCCTCAATTCAGCGGTCATTCCAATCTTTGCTATCATTCTCGGCGCGACCTCTGCATTGGGAGTGATCCTCTGGCGTGGACTTTATCTCTTCCTCAACCGCAAATAAGGGTTGGGGAATCGTCAACATCATAAAACAATTAACCTTTGTGTTCTTGGTGTCCTTCGTGGTAAAAAATTTCCCCTCAGTGATAAAATACCATCAATGAACGAACAAGCCCTCATCACCGACGCACAAAACGGCAACCTCGACGCCTTCAACACGCTTGTCTTGCACTATCAAGACAGTGTGTTCAACACCGCGCTCCGCATCCTCGGCGACGAAGACCAAGCCGCCGACGCATCGCAGGAGGCGTTCATCTCCGCGTTCAAAAGCATTTCATCCTTTCGCGGCGGGTCATTCAAAGCGTGGCTGATGCGCACGGTCACCAACGCGTGCTACGATGAACTGCGCCGCAAAAAACGCCGACCCACCACTCCGCTCGAACCCGATAACGACGATGGCGATGAAATGGATTCTCCGCGCTGGCTCGCCGACCCGAACATGACTCCCGACCAGCAACTCGAAGCCGACGAAGTCGAACACGCGATCCAACATTGCCTCGATAATCTTCCGCTCGAATTCAAGACCGTCGTTGTGATGGCGGATATTCAAGGGATGGATTACACCGAAGTCGCGGTTGCAGTTCGCGTCCCGCTCGGTACCATCAAGAGCCGTCTCGCCCGCGCCCGCCTGCGCTTACGAGAATGTTTGCAGGGCTTCGCGGAACTTTTGCCATCCTCGTATCGTCTTGAAAACGGAATAGCACAATGAACTCGCGCGATATTGAACTTCTCTCTGCTTATCTGGACGGAGAACTGTCTCCGTCTGATTCGGCGCGCGTGGAATTGCGCATCAATTCGGACGGGGAACTTGCCTCCGCCCTGGACGATCTACGCGCCGCCCGGACGTTGCTCCGCAAACTGCCGAAGCGGCGCGCACCGCGTAATTTCACCCTCACGCGCAAAATGGTGGGATTAAATCCACCGCTCCCGCGCGCCTATCCCGCGTTCCGATTCGCGACCGTGATCGCCACCTTGCTGTTCTTTTTCACGTTTGGATTGAACACACTCGCTCCGCAACTTGCGCAGGTTCCCGCGTTTGGAATGGGTGGAGGCGGCGAGCCTGAAGTATTTTCGCAACAGGCACCCGCGTTGGAGTCCGCTCCAGCCACCGAAGCGCCTGCCGCGACAGAACCTCCCATTGAGTCTGCCTCAGACCTTGCTCCACAAGGGACAGCACTGCCGCCGGTGGAGGAATCTGCTCGTGTGGTTGATACACCCGCCGCAAAAGGTGGGGAGGTGGGAAATGCCGGGGACGAGAGTCAAACTCAAATCATGAATGAACCGCAAACTCCCGCGCCGTTCATTCCGTCTGTTTGGTTGACCGTGTTCGCTGTGATCGCAATTCTGGGAGCCGTCTTGATGGCGGCGATGCGTCGAAGTTCTGCCGATCGTTGGAAATAATCACGTGGGGGCGGGGTTATCCCGCCCCATTTTTATGACAACCCCCGATTTCAATTTCTGCCCGCGTTGCGGCGCGTCGGTGGCGCACGAAGAACGGTTTGGACGTGTGCGCCCCGTTTGCCCGCAATGCGGGTGGATTCATTTTGTGGACCCGAAGGTCGCGGCGGCAGTGTTGGTGATTCAAGATGGGCGCGTGTTGTTGGTGCGGCGCGTCAACGAGCCTTTTCGCGGTCTGTGGACGTTGCCCGCAGGATTCGTCAACGGCGGCGAGGACCCTGCTGAGGCGGCGGAGCGTGAATGTTTGGAAGAAACGGGTCTCACTGTGCGCGTGACGCGCGTGTTCGACATTGTGTCGGGTCGTGAGCATCCGCGCGGCGCGGACTTTGTCATCGTCTATCTGGCGGAAGTAATGGGCGGTGACATGAAACCCGATGATGACGCGGATGCCGTTGAATGGTTCGATAAAGAAAATTTGCCGCCGCTTGCTTTTCGCGCCACGCAAAAAGTGCTACAATCTTTTTATGCTTGATGTTCGTCCTTCGCCGATCGCTGGAACGTGGTATGAGGGGAATGCGAAGAATTTGACTCGTGTTGTTGACGAATATTTGGATCAGGCACAATTGCCTGAATTAAATGGGAAAGTCGTTGGCGTTATCGCGCCGCACGCGGGGCATCGTTATTCGGGGGCGGTCGCAGGATATTCATTTGCTGTTGTACGAGATTTGAAGCCCGATCTAGTCGCGGTTATTTCCCCATTTCATAATTTAGCAAATTATCCATTGCTGACCACCGCGCACGACGCGTATGGCACTCCACTCGGCAACATCGATGTGCATAAATCCGTGCTGGCAGAAATCTCTTTGCATCTCGATATTCCCATCACGCCAGTTTTTGCTGATAAAGAACACTCACTCGAAATCGAACTTCCGTTTTTACAACGCGCGTTGATGGGCGATTTCAAATTGTTGCCCATCATGATCCGCGCGCAGGAAGCGGATGTGGCGCGGAAACTGGGTCTCGCGCTGGCGAAAGCGCTCAAAGATAAAAATGCTTTGCTGGTTGCATCCACCGACCTCTCCCACTTTTACGATCAGACCACCGCGAACATGCTTGACGCAGAAATGCTCAAGCGATTCGAGTCGTTCGACCCCGAATCCATTTTTGAGGCGGAACACACTGGCAAAGCCTTCGCCTGCGGACATGCCGCTGTCGCCGCAGTATTGTGGGCATCGCGTGAATTGGGCGCGAACGAAGTGCAAATTTTGCATCATGCCACATCAGGCGATGTGACGGGGGATATGTCTTCAGTTGTTGGGTATGGGGCGGGGGTGATATTGAAATAACCCCTCCAGTGAACAGAATAATCGATAACTATTTACTGGCTAAGAGACAGCCATAAACTAACGAATGTACCATCAATGGAATCTTTTACCTCCACAGTATCCCATAACTCTTCCATATTAACCGTCTCTGCATTTTTATCTACAATAATTGTATTGTCGCCTCTCAACATTTTTACTTGAATAACTTCCAGAGATGGAATCGTTCTTGTATTTTCTTTTGCAAGTTCTTCTTTACACCACACGATAACACTTTTGGATTGACGCCCGCCAAATAATTGCGATCCGTCTTCGCAGTCTTCTGGTTTAGCACCCATTGGAATAATAGTCCAGCCTAAGCTGAAGTTAACATCAGCGTTTAATGAAGCCGCATTTTTATTTGCAAGATCGATAAGATCCACGACTTGATTAACCGAGAAACTATTTTTCTCAAGCTCTGACGTTCTTAGGTCTCCGTTAAGTGTTTTGTTAACCACTGTCATGTCGGGCTTAATCATAAAAACCTTGTCTTTGTAAAGCACTAAATACCTTAAAGTTGAAAACCCATTATTATCGATATTAAATTTGATGCCCACCAACGAAGCCTGCATAGCAACTATATCAAGTGGCAAATTTGGAAATCTGTTAAGAACATAAATCTTATCGGATAAAGTTTTTAGTTCATCTAGTGAACGAGTTATCATAAAATCCAAAACCTCCCATTTTTTTGTTTCCTTGTTATACCTTGCAACATTTGCAAGATTATCACCGTCAACGTCAAGAAAACCACCCTCAAGTATCATTTGGGCAAAGACATTTTCATTCGCCCCATCCTTTTCCAAAACAATTTTTATCCCGCCAACCGGACCCCAAACTCCTTCAGGGGAATTTAGATCCACCCACTTGCCGTTTTCAAAAACTCGTACAGCTCCATTTGTACTAACTTGAAACCCTGACGGAGTTGCTGTGGGTTCAGGCGTCTCTGTCGGAGATAGGGTTACAGTTAGTGTGGGCGGAATGGGAGTTGAAGTAGGAGTGGCAATTGAAGCGGGGGTACAAGCAATCAACAGCAGGAACAAAAAGAAAATGGATTTTCTCATATTGACCTCCGTTGAAAATGGTTTATTGTTTTACAATCACGGCTTTCAAGATAGATTTTACATCCAAAACCCTTTCACGATACAATCTCCCAAATGACCTCCTTTGTTCAAATCGTTGTCAACGTCCCAGCCGTTGCAGGTGTGTTCGATTATGCCGTGCCCGAATCCCTTGCAGGGAGGATGGGAGTCGGGCATATGGTCATCGTCCCATTTGGGAAACAGACCGTGCAGGGCGTGGTCTTCCGTTTCATTGACCAGCCATCTGTGCGCGATGTGAAAGAAATCATCGAACTCGTTGACCCTGAACCCGTGCTTACTCAAGCACAGATCGCGCTTGCAGAAGCAATGGCAGTGTCCACGCTTGCGCCACTGGCGGCGGTCGTTGGATTATTTTTGCCCGTTGGATTAAGTCAACAAGTTGATACGATATTCGATATTCGAGAGTCGAATTTCGAATTATCTAATATCGAACGGTCGAAGACCATCAGCCCGAAAACACAGCGCCTCACAATCGAAGCTCGGCTCATGAATTTGCTCCAAACTCGCGGCGCGTTGCGTGGACGACAAATTGACACTCATTTCGCCAAGGTGGACTGGCGCAAGACGGCGGGATTTCTTGTGAGGAAAGGCGTGATCTCGGCGCGGTCAGTGTTGCCGCCGCCGAGGGTTAGATCCAAGTTCATTCGTGTTGCCCAGCTCGCGGTCACGCCCGAAGAAGCGGAAAGTGAAATGCCGAATCTGGGGACGAAGCAAACGCTCGCGCGCAGACAGTCCGCGCTGCGATTTTTGATACGACAGCCCGAAGCGATCAACGTTTCGTGGGTGTATGCCGAAAGCGGATGCAATCTCGCCGACTTGCAGGAACTCGAAGAGCGCGGGTTGATCCGTCTGTTCGAGAGCGAGATATTTCGCGATCCGTTGGAGAAGGCGGGTAGGCAGGTAGACACGGAGACAGGTGCACCAGTAAACACGGAAACACGCGCAAGCGGACAAGTAATTGAGTTGACTCCTGAGCAGGAAAGTGCGTTGAGTAACATCACGCACGCAGTACGCAGTCTTGCCCTGAGCGGAGCCGAAGGGACGCAGTACGTATCATTTCTTTTGTATGGTGTGACAGGTTCGGGCAAAACAGAAATTTATCTGCGTGCCGCTGAAGAAGTGGTAAAGCGCGGCAAACAAGTGATCGTGCTTGTGCCTGAGATCGCGCTCACACCGCAAACGGTCCGGCGATTTTTGAATCGTTTCCCCGGGCAGGTGGGGCTTATCCATTCGAAACTTTCGGAGGGCGAGCGATACGATACGTGGCGGCGCGCACGCGCGGGAAGACTCAAGGTCATCATCGGCGCGCGTAGCGCGTTGTTCGCGCCTCTGCCGAACATCGGTCTCATTGTTGCGGATGAATGTCACGACGCGTCTTTCCATCAAGCCGAGCCGCCGTTTTATCACGCGGTGGATGCGGCTCAAACATACGCGCGTCTGTGCGGCGCGGTGTGCGTGTTGGGTTCTGCCACGCCGACCATCGAACAACGATTTCGCGCGGCGCATCCCCATCTCCCCGCGGGAGAGGGGATAAGGGTGAGGGAATTATCTTTACCCAAGCGCATCGTCGAAGCGGGATTGCCTCCCGTCCACATTGTGGACATGCGCGACGAACTCAAAGCGGGTCAACGCGGGATTTTTAGCAGGCTCCTCCTTCGTGAATTGGAATCCACCCTCAAGCGCGGCGAGCAGGCGATTCTCTTCCTCAATCGACGCGGGACTTCCACGTACGTTTTCTGCCGCGATTGCGGAACTGTGTTGAAGTGCCCGAACTGCGAAACGCCGCTGACGTTTCATGTTGAAGATAAAGAACGATTGCTATGCCACCAGTGCGGATACGAACGCGGCAAGCCGAAGAGTTGTCCGCAGTGCGGAGGGAAGCAGATCCGTGAGTTTGGGCTGGGCAGTGAAAAAGTGGAAGCCGAAGTGAACGCGCTGTTCCCCAAAGCGCGGACGCTGCGCTGGGATTGGGACACGACTCGTCAAAAGGATGCGCACGAGATGATCCTCACGCACTTCGCCAATCACAAAGCGGATATGTTGATCGGCACGCAAATGCTTGCCAAAGGTTTAGATCTGCCGTTGGTGACTCTCGTTGGCATCGTGCTGGCGGATGTGGGCTTGCACTTGCCCGACCCATTCGCGGGGGAACGCGTGTTTCAGGTGTTGACCCAAGTGGCGGGGCGCGCGGGTCGCAGTGAGCGCGGCGGGAAGGTTGTCCTGCAAACCTTCGACCCTGCGAATCAAGTCATCCAGTCCGCGGCGCGGCATGACGTAGATGGCTTTTACCAGTACGAGTTGGAAAACCGCAAGCGGCTGGGCTATCCGCCGTTCGCGCGTCTGGTGAGACTCGAATACAGGGACGCGGATCAGGCGTCGGCTGAGAAGGAAGCGAGGCGCGTGGGAGAGAAGTTATCAGTGATCAGTGGCAAGTCATCAGCAGTGATCGGACCCGTCCCGTGTTTCTTTTCCAAGGTGGCGGGGTTTTATAGATGGCAGATCGTTCTGCGCGGGTCGAATCCAGTTGAATCCTTACGCGGCGTACGATTAGAGAATTGGCGGGTGGAAGTTGACCCGATCAGTTTGCTATAATCAGATCACCTTGTCATTCTGAGCCGCGAAGCGGCGAAGAATCTCTGCTTGCTGAGGAGAGACCCTTTGCTACGCTCAGGGTGACACATCATGAGGAGAATGCAATGCAAGCTTTTTCACGCGGTTGGTCGTTCCTTAAACAAGCCTGGGCGATGGCATTCAAAGATAGAGACTTATTGAAGCCTTCCATCTACGCATTGATCGTTGGGATGATCATTTCGGTGATCGGAATCGTCCCCATCGTCGGCGTAGCGATCTTGCTCGGAGATTCGCAAGTCGGGCAGGTCATCATGGGCATTTTGAGCCTGCTGATGATCTTCGTGCAATATGTTGTTACGTATCTTTTTTCGGCGATGACCGTGTATTTGATCTACGGGTATCTCGCGGAAGGCGACGGACGCATGGATCACGCGTGGGCGATCGTGCGCCGCGACTTCTTCGATATTCTTACGCTCGCGCTGGTTTCCACACTCGTCACCTGGTTCCGCAATGCAACGCGCAACAACCGCGGGCGCAACAATTTATTTGCCAGTGTTGCGACGGGGGTTTTGCGTGCGTTCGGCGGCGTGCTGGAGGCGCTGTGGCTTGAAACATCCTACCTCGTATTGCCTGCCATGGTGGTTGACGACCTGAATTTGAAAAACGGTCTCCAACGCATTTGGAACATCACCAAACAAAACCTGCTGTTGATCGGCATCACTTTCGTCGGCGTGCGGTGGGTGACCGGGTTGATCGGCTTCGTGTTTGGTTTCGGCGGCTTCGTGATCGCGCTTGCCATCGGGGGCGGCGCGGTGTATCTGACAGGCGATTTTGGCGTGATTTCGATTCTGGCTATCGCCGTGGGCGTGTTCATCTTCTTTGCCCTTGTGATGATCGCGAGTGTGGTCAACTCGTACACGACAACGGCGTATCACACCTGCCTGTATCTCTGGGCGCGCGAAGCCGAGAAGGCGCAAGTGGCGGGTCAGGATATTCACGTCGCCGCGCCTGCGCCGCTGGCGGCAGTTTTAGCGTGACGAAAAATTCTTTCTTCTTTCATCTTTCCTTATTCCGCGATGAAAGAAGAAAGAGGAAAGACTTCGTGATTTGAACTCATGCAACCCGAACCTCGCCGCGAGCTGATCACCTGGGACGAAGTGGATCGTCTTATCGATCATCTCATCCCGCAATTCAAGCGCGAATTCACCGCGATGGTGATGATCACGCGCGGCGGTATCATCCCCGGTGGCATGCTCGCCGAGGCAATGGGTATAACGCACATCCTCACGGCGGCGGTGGATTTCCCTGCGCAACTCGCGCGAGAAAAATCCATTATGGCGTGGCCCGAGTTCATCCAATTCCCCGCAGATGAAAAGATGCGCGGGCGACCCACTCTCATTGTGGACGACGTTTGGGGATCGGGACGGACCATCACGGCGGTCAAGAACCGGGTCTCAGCCGCGGGCGGATTTCCCGAAACATGCGTCCTGTATTTCAATCCGTATCGAAACCTGTTTGGAAGTGCGCGCCCCGATTATTACGCGGCGGTCACCGATGCGTTCATCATTTATCCATGGGAAATCGACCGGGGTACGGATCAAGTCCTGCTGGGAGAAATTTAAACAGACAGGCGACTCGTACGAGTCGCCTGTCCGCTTCATTTCGACGGGGGAGTTCTGATTCATCCTAGGGGAGTTGCGCAAACCCCGACACAGTGAGATACATCTCATCGTCTGCCGCCAGTTCGATGTAGTCGATTACGGCATCCACAGGGTAGCCGAAGGTGGGATCATACGTCACGGTCACTTGTCCAGCCTCTGGGTCAGTCTCTGCGCTTTCGATTCTCTCGAAGATTTTCTCCATCGTCCCGTAGGTGAGATAGAACTCGTAGTTGGGATCGTCGGTTGGCACGGCTTGCCCGTCCGCGAAGGTCATCGAAACCACTTTGCCATCCTGCACCTCAATGGTCAACGGCATCTGGTCGCGGAACGCGCAGAAGCAACTGAGGGTCAACTCAAAACGATAGTGCGGAATTTTTGCATCTTCCCACTTCTGCCGGTCGGAGGAGGCTCCGCCTGCTGAACATGCCGCAAGAATGAAAACGAGCGAGATAAGAATTAGTTTCTTCATTTTTACTCCTTGCTGGGTAGACGATTGCCAGCGGAAATTGTTCCCGCATGGTCAATTGTCGTTTTCGCTGTGGTCTTCGCTAATTTGTACCGGGACGCTGATGGAAACATCCGGGTTGTTCTGAAAGTGCAAGGTGATGTCGACGTGTTCCCCGGTTTTCAACTCCTCCCTAAGATTGACCAGCATGATGTGTAATCCGCCCGGCGCAAATTTCACATCCTCACCCGATGCCAGTGGCACCGAGTGGACCATTCGCATCTGCATCACATCATGCGCCATTTCACTCTCGTGGAATTCGACCGCTTCGGCGACTTCCGTTGAGATGCCGACCAATGCATCGTCGATCTCCGAGTAATTATGGATGACAAGATACACCGCACCGTTCTCGCCTTGTGCGGCGGCACGCGTCCACGCCTCGCGGACTTCAATTCCTTCTTTGAGCGTGCAGGCGCTCAACAATAACGCTGTTGAAAGCATAAGCACAACAGATCGTTTCATCTTTGTGAACCTTGTAAAAATAGATTTTGTCAGCCCGAGCTATTCAGGCATTTAACTATACCATCGTCATTTTTGGAATGCAAAGAAGACGCTGTTCACAAGAACAGCGTCTTCCTGGCATCATTTTATCCTTTAAGGAGCCGATTGGTAATACGTCCCTACCTGCAACAGCGACATATCGTTTACCGACTGTGCTGCCAGCATTTGAGCCTGCCGTGCGAGGTTGGTCGATTCGGCTAAAATCTCGAGTGCATATTCGGGATTATGGAAGCCAGTGCTGTTTTCGGCGGAGACGAAATCCCACAAGAACTGCGACTTGCGGTGCAGGTCGCGAGCTTGATTCAAAAGACCCTGGTCGGCGTTCGGGTTTGCCGCGGCGAGTTTGAGCGCGCTGATGGCGTCAATGATCGCGTCTTCGGTATCCTGTTTGGTTGTCGCGACCTGTTCTTGAATGATATTCACGCGTCGGACAACATATTCGCTGTCCGTGTGGCATTGCCCGCATGCCTGCTCGGGGTTGAGTAACGGGCTGTGAACATCATGTGAGGAATACTTTGCCGCGCCTTCGCGAACGTAGGGCATGTGGCAGTCCGCGCAGGAGACGCCGGCATTGTAATGCGTGGAGCCCGCTGTGAAGAATTCGTATTCAGGATGCTGAACTTTCAGCATCGGCGTATCGGTATCGGGATACGACCAATCGGAAAATCTTTTTCCGTCGAATAGGGTGGTTTCATAGTATTCCCAGACCTGTTCGATGCGGGTACCTTTTGCCCACGGGAAGGTCAGGTATTTGCCAGGACCGGCAAAGTAATACTCCACGTGGCAGTTGGCGCAAACGACCGTGCGCATTTCTTGGCGGGTAAATGTCTCCCAATCCTTGCCCTGTGCTTCGAGAGCCTCTTTGAGCGCGGGGTTGGTGACGACCAGTTTCATCGTGCCTGTCTCATGGCAGTTGGCGCAACCGATCGAATAGTTGATCTCGGGAGTCAACTCATTGAAGGACATCTTATCGTACGTTTCCATGCCCAGCTCGGTCCAAAGACCCGGATTGTCGGAGGATTTACACGAGTAACAGGTTCCCGGTGTGCGCTTGGGGTCGTCATCGTTGAGATTCAAACGCTCGGTGGCGCGCACATCCTCCAACGCATTCGCATGACCGCGGTCGTCGTTGTAGTCCTTGCTGAACGGCATACCCTTGAACAAGATCACCTGGCGCGGATCGCGCTCGAGCCAGGAGAACGCCGACGAGCCTGCGTAGGTCGTATCAATATTGTTCGTGGCGGTCTTTTGCATTGTTGTGTACTGATTCGGGAAGTTCACGCCCCACTTCTCAGAGTCGGGTTCCATGGGCGCGATCTCCACCAACGGCTCGAAGGCACGCTCCTGCACTGGCTGGTTCTTCATGAAAACCAGCACGCCGGTTAATACGGCGGCGAGCAGAATGATGATTCCCACCAGGATGAATATTGTGTATTTCTTCATGAATAATTCTCCTTTTGAGTTAACAAGCGGCGGTCAGCAATCGAATGACCGTCACCTCGAATTATTTCACAGGATAAAAATTCGAGTCCTGATACGGCGCGATCGAACCGCCGCGCGGTCCGTGCGCGACGTTGCGGTGACACTCCCAGCAATACCGGTCGTACGGCTGTGCACCCATCATGATCGTTTCCACTGCATCTTCGTGGCAATGAATGCAATTCCCTTGAATGATGTTCTTCGAATGTTCGTTCGCGCGGATCACCTCTGGCGTCTGCCCCGTGCTAAACACAAACACATCATGCATCCCCTGGCGTCCCTTTTCAAAGTAATAGTTCACCAAAGTATCGTGAGGCAGGTGGCAACTTGAACATTCCGCCCATTCCCTGTGCGCGCTGTGATAATAATTCTCGTACATCGAATCCATCACGTGACAGTTTGCGCACGTTTCAGAGTTTGTTCCGGCGTACGCGGGCGCATCGGTGACGAATACAAAGGTGCCTAATGCAATGACCGCCGCCGCGATCGCAATAAAGAGCGGGTTTCTAAACATGTTCGTCCCTTTGTGGGAGTTTTCTGCTTCAAGCGTATCTGTATGCGACATATCTAAATGGACCTTAGATCACGAGTCGTTAATCGTAGAATATGGATTAAGATAACCCAATTTGCATGATTGGAAAAGTGATTCATATCCTGTATTTAATGTGATACCCGTTTCTTTCCTCCCCGAAACCTGCCCCAGCCATTGCTGTCATTTCGCCCTTTCGCCTTTACCCGGCTACCTTGAACCGTAAACCCGACCCTTCCACGTCACCCCTTGCCGTGACACCACCTTCCACGCGGACGTGAACATCATTGCCCCGAAGACCCCCGCTCCCAGCGGAGTGGTCAATGCATACCACGGAGAGATTTCCATGTTGACCGCGACCCTTGCTCGGGTGAAGATCAAATATCCCCACAACAATAAAGACTCAACCACAACTGCCGATGCCATCCAACCTCCGCCATTGGAATACCAGAGTACACCAAGTAGAGGCCAAATGGGAAGAAATAACGAAGCCATCACTGCAAGGAACGCTCCGAACACGCCGAGCCATAACAAGCCCGCCTGGTCCCGCAGGCCAAGATAGATATTCTTCGTCCAGCCTTCCCACATCTCAGGCAGGGACGTGTACATGCGTGTCTTTGCGACCTGCATCCCAGCGGCTACGATCAGGCGATATCCATTCGATTTGACCTTTTCACAGATAGCTTTGTCCTCCACCATCTGGTCTTTGACACATTCGTGCCCGCCGACGGCGCT
>CAZQES010000098.1:0-15108 GCA_964591425.1 uncultured Anaerolinea sp. | reverse complement strand
CGCAATGACAGGATTTTTTATGGTAAACTGTGGCAGATTTGTTTTAGGAGAATGTCATGGCAAAATCCCGCTCCGACCAGATGGTAGAACGCTTGCGCAACATGCAAGCCGCCGCGCCCGATATCGAGGCTTCGGCGGTCGTCTCGGTGGACGGGTTGATCATGGCTTCTGCTTTGCAACACGGGGTGGAGGAAGATCGCGTGTCGGCGATGTCTGCCGCGATGCTCTCGCTCGGCGAACGAATCTCCACGGAGTTGGGACGCGCAGGTTTGGAGCAGGTGTACATCAAAGGCAACGCGGGCGCGATCGTGCTGACGTCCATCGGGGACGAAGCGGTTCTGACCGCGATGGCAAGGCAGGACGCCAAACTCGGCATGATCTTCCTCGAAATGCGGCGCGCCGCAGAAGACATTGTGAAGCTGGTCGGATGAAAACGAAGAAGAGCCAGCGACTCACAGGAAACGCAATCCCCGATGGGGAGGGCTTCAACGCCCTCCCCATCGTCTTTTAATGTCATTGCGAGTGAAGCGAAGCAATCTCCTGTTTGTGAATTGAGACTGGAAGATAGAGAATTAGAGATTGGAGAATTGGATGACCACAAAATATTTATTTTTTACTGGCGGTGTCGTTTCATCGGTCGGCAAAGGCGTGACCGCCGCGGCGACGGGACTCTTGCTCAAGGAGCGCGGGTTCAACGTGGCGGTGCAGAAATTGGATCCGTACATCAACGTGGACCCCGGCACGATGAGCCCGTACCAGCACGGGGAGGTGTACGTTCTCGATGACGGCGCAGAAACAGACCTTGACCTCGGTCACTACGAACGATTCATTGATATCCGCCTCAGCCGTTCCAGTAATTTCACCAGCGGACAAGTGTATGCCGAGATCATCGGCAAGGAACGCCGCGGTGATTTCCTCGGCGGGACGATCCAAGTGATCCCGCACATCACCAACGAGATCAAGCGGCGCGTGGCGGGTATCGCAAAAGAAACAAATGCAGACGTCGTTATCGTCGAGGTTGGCGGCACCGTCGGCGACATTGAGTCACAGCCGTTTCTCGAGGCATTGCGTCAACTCCGTAATGAGGTGGGAAGAGAGCAGGTGTTCTTTATCCACGTGACGTGGCTTCCATACATCAAAGCAACAGGTGAGATCAAGACCAAGCCGACGCAACATTCGGTCGCGGCGTTGCGCTCGATCGGCATTTCACCGAACATGATCATCGCCCGTTCCGACTATCCCGTTGACAAGGATATCTGCGACAAGATCGCGTTGTTCTGCGATGTGGAGAAAGAAGCGGTCGTGCCGATGGTCACCAGCGATGTGCTTTATGAAATTCCGCTATTGCTCGAACGCGCAGGCGTCGGCGATTATCTCGTGGAAAAATTGAACATGAAGTCGACGCGCAAGCCGGACATGAAGCCATGGGAAAAACTTGTGGAGCGTGTGCGAAAGCCAAAGCCCACCGTAAAAGTTGCGCTGGTTGGGAAATACGTGGAGTTGCAGGATGCGTACATGTCGGTGCGGGAGGCGTTGAAACACGCCGCGCTCGCCAACGATGTGGAGGTGGAGATCGGCTGGGTGCACGCCGCCGACCTTGAAAAGGACAAAGGCTGGGAGGTGGTGCAAAGCGCGGACGGAATCCTCGTACCCGGCGGATTCGGTTCGCGCGGCATCGAGGGGAAGATCCTTGCGGCGCGGTACGCGCGTGAGAAGAAAGTGCCGTATTTGGGGCTGTGCTTGGGGATGCAAGTCATGTGCATTGACTTCGCGCGCGGAGTGCTGAATCACGAAGACGCGAACTCATCAGAGTTCGACCGCGGCACGGAATATCCCGTCATCGACTTGATGCTCGACCAGCGCTCGATCACCGACATGGGCGGCACCATGCGACTTGGCTTGTATCCGTGTGAATTGCAGGAAGGCACGAAAGCCGCCGCGTCGTACGGCGAGAAAAAAGTGGACGAACGTCACCGTCATCGTTTCGAATTCAACAACGCTTATAAAAAGGATTTCGAAAAAGGCGGCATGGTGTTCTCTGGGATGTCACCCGATGGCAAACTGGTGGAGATCGCCGAGATACAAGACCATCCCTTCATGGTGGCGAGTCAATTCCACCCTGAGTTTTTGTCGCGCCCGATGAAGCCGCATCCGCTGTTCGTGGGGTTCATGAAGGCGGCAAAGAATGGGAGGAAGTGAAAGCGGAAAGTGATCAGTTATCAGTGGTTCAAAAAGACTTCCGAATGCCCGGAAGTCTTTTGATTCTTGCGAGTTGGTGTGGTCTCTATACGACGGCGAAAACCACGCCGTCTACTCGACCACCAGAGGAAATGACTATTTTCTCTTCTTCGTGGTTTTTCTTTTTACAGATACATTCTTAACCGACGCCGTCGCCACTGCAGGGACGGGAGCGGAAGCCACATACGGCTCGCGCAATTGGACAGGCGCAGCCGCCCTCTGACGGAGGCGCAGGTTTAACGTTTCCACCAACACAGAGAAGCCCATAGCGAAGTAGATATATCCCTTCGGGATGTGCAGGTGCAAGCCTTCGACGATCAGGGTGAAACCGATCAGGAGGAGGAAACTCAGCGCAAGGATCTTGATCGTGGGATGCTCTTCGACGAATTTGCCGAGCGGGGTTGCCACGAAGATCATCGTCAACGCGGCGATAACGACCGCCGCGATCATGATCGGCAGTTCATCCACCATGCCCACCGCGGTGATGACCGAATCGAGCGAGAAGACAATATCCAACACCATGATCTGGGCAATCACGCTCCAAAACGCGGCTTGCACTTTCGCGGAGGCGTGACCCGTCTCGCCTTCGAGCTTATCGTGAATTTCATGCGTGGCTTTATAAATCAGGAAGATTCCGCCTGCCAGCAGAATCAGGTCGCGACCTGAAAGATCGAACCCGAATACGTTCAAAAGAGGGTCTTCGAGCCGGATGATCCACGAAAGAGAGAATAACAACAATAATCTGGTTACCACGGCAAGCAGGATGCCGGTGGTGCGGGCGCGTTGTTGCTGTTCGGCGGGTAGTTTGCCAGCCAGAATCGAGATGAAGATCACATTGTCCACGCCGAGGACGAGCTCGAGCACCACCAGCGTAATAAAAGCGATCCAGGTTTCAGGTTGTGAAAGCCATTCCATGTAACAATCTCCTGTGAATTTATTGCGGCAAAGTATACCCGAATCAATGTCCTCTTCAAAGTGCAACTTTGCCTGTCCAACGAAATGCTATAATGCGAAACATGTGGTTTCGGTACGATGGCGGAACGTCACCGCCATCCACTCGACCAACGTGATAGTATGCAACTCACCACCCTTTCCCAATCCTCCCTGCAGGATTATGTAGACTGCGCGCGGCGGTTCCAACTCCGTTATGTGGATCGTCTCGCCTACCCTGCCGTCGAATCCGAACCTGCGCTGGAGAATGAATTGCACCAGCGTGAGGGAGAATTTTTCCATCGGCTTGTGCAACAGCATCTCATTGGAATTCCAAACGAACAGGTGGGTAAACTGGCGAACACGCCAAACCTCCAACGCTGGTGGGAGAGTTTTCTAAACGAAAAAAACCTGTTAGGTCTTACAGACCTAACAGGTTTATACCCCGAAGCCACACTCTCCGCGCCTCTCGGAAATTTTCGACTGCTTGCCAAATATGATCTGATCGCGATCCACGAAAACAAAGCGGTCATCTACGACTGGAAAACCTATCGCAAACGTCCGCGCAACGAATGGCTCGCGGCGCGGATGCAAACCCGCGTCTATCGCGCACTGCTCGTCCACGCGGGAGCGCATTTGAACGATCAAATTCCATTTGAGCCTGAACAGATCGAAATGGTCTACTGGTTCGCGGATTTTCCCAACGACCCCGCGCGCTTCGCGTACACGTCCTCGCATTACAAACGGGATTGGGACCTGCTCGTCAAACTTGCGGACGAAATCGCCACCGCTTCATCCTACCCTCTAACTGACGACCGGACCCGATGCCTTTACTGCCCTTACAGGTCGTACTGCGAGCGTGGAGTCCGCGCGGGTGAGGCGGACCAAGCCGAAGCAGAGATGGAAGCGGAAGAATTGTTCGACGTCAACTTCGAGCAGATCGGGGAAATCGCGTTCTAACTTTCACCGTCATTGCGAGCCACGAAGTGGCGAAGCAATCCCAACAACATTGAGGGAGATTGCTTCGTCAGCCCTTCGGGCTTCCTCGCAATGACGGAATGTTACGGCACATATACCCCAACATGATTCGCAACGGGGCGTTCACGCCCGGGGATGTAATTATCGATCGGGGAATTCAGGATCACAGGCTCGCCGTTTTCGCCCTCGACCACCAGCGTGGATGAGCCGCCACCATCGAGACTCATCGCAACATAAATATCTTGATCGACCAGCAGTTGCGCGAGATCGGCAAACGTGATGCCCGCGCTGTAAAACGGCTGGCGACCATCCACAACAATGAGATAAACGTATCGCCCATTTTTATTCAGCCCGATCGCCGTGCGCGGCTCAAGAGCAGAATCGTTGAGGTCGGGCACAGGTTTTCCCTGCAAGACCAACATTCGATCGCCTGAGATCGCGCTGTAGACTCGATTCGGCTTGTCGTTGAAACTGAACGCGTTGCGGCGGCTGATGTACAGCGTCGGGCGTTCGCCTTCCTCTAGTTCAAAACCTTGCCAGTAATCATCGCCGTTGGAGGCAGTGAAACCCAGCGGCGCGACGGGATCGCCCGTGTGCGGATAATAATCCGCGGGACCGCGCGACCACCACGGAGAAAACCCGTCGCCGTTGATGGCGATTTGTACGTCGAACTCATCAAGGAATTGTGACGTGGTTCGCGCATTGAGCGGAGTCGCGCTCTTTGAATCGGCAGGTGTGACGAGGAATTGAATCCCTTTCGCTTTTGTGTCAATTTTGATGATGTGCGCGATCATCGCGTTGGGAAAATATCTCACCACGCGTTGATACGTCACACCTTCGTAGAGGGTTTCTTGGGTTGGGAGAGGAGCAGGTCTGCCGCGTGTCAATACGAGGAAATACACTGCAAATCCTATTCCAAGCATTATCAGAGAAGCAAACACAATTCCTGTTATTCTTCTTTTTATCATGAGAAAATTCTACCTGAATTTTTGGAGGAAAGCCGCCCTCTAGTAATCAAGTTTCTATTTACAAGAAACTTTTGCGTACGATTGATTTAAATATGGTCTATCTGGTGTTATGTTTCCGATTGAGTATCTTCAGATTTCTTTTTTATTAATCTATAGAAAGCTCCAGAACAACCAATATTTATATCGTCTACATAAACGCTCCATTCTAGTTTCATTAGTCCTGTTGTACCACGTACCATTCGAGTCACTTTGCCTACATACCCGTAATTAAACTTTGGATGTGGAGGCAACCATCCCAATGCACGTTCATTAGGCTCAAACCTAACTGTATCTCCTATCTCAAAAGGCGGTTTGGAGAATTTGTCAATCAAAGAATCAAGTATTTTCATAAGGCTACTTGTGCTCTACGGTGCTATTTCCTGCTCTGCTTTCCTCATCGTCTTGAAAGATTCAATCGCCACCTCCAGCATGGACGTGTCGGGTTCGCGCGTAGTTAGGGATTGCAGGGCAAGATTCGGCTTGATGAGGAGGCGCACGAGAGGGTTGTTCAAATGATTGGCAGTCCAACGGATGAATTCCACCGCAAGTCCTGCGATAACGGGGATCAACAAGATACGGCTGGCGAGACGCCACCAGAAGTCCATATCACCGAGCAGGCTGTGAACGAGAATGGAAAGTAAAACCACCGTCAGCAAGAAAGCAGTACCGCAGCGCGGATGCTCAATCGGATACTGCGCGACGATCTCCGGCTTGAGTTCCGCGCCCGCTTCGTAGGCGTTGATCGTCTTGTGTTCCGCGCCGTGATAGCCAAACAGGCGTTTGACATCCGGCATTTTTCCGATCGCCCAGATGTAACCGACTAGCAAAACCAATCGCATGAAGCCTTCGAGCAGGTTGTGCGAAAGATTACGCCAGCCAAGCGAATGTTCCGCCCAGCCGCCCACGCTGGCAGGGAGCAAAACAAACAACCCGATCCCTATCGCCAGCGATGTGCCAATCGTGAGGTACAACGCGGGACCTTCGAGTTTTTCCTCTTCTCCCGTTTGTGTATTCGCAGAGATGGTGAGCGCTTTCATGCCGAGCCCGAGCGCGTCCCACAAAAGGATCGAGCCGCGTAAGAACGGAATCTTTGCGATGCGCGAACGATACACCGCCGCAAGACTTTCCTTGTGGACGACGATGTTGCCGTCCGGCGCGCGCATGGCAATCGCGAATGCTTTTTGCCCGCGCATCATCACGCCTTCGATGACCGCCTGCCCGCCGTAAGTAATGATCTTATCTTCCATTTTTCTCGATTCACCACGAAGTACACAAAGACCACAAAGGAAAAACCTTTGGGCTTAATTCCTTCGTGACCTTTGTGCCCTTTGTGTTTAAAATTAGGTCAAGTTATAAATCGTATGAATGAGCGCGTCGATGCCTTTGCGCCATGTGGGTAGGTGCAATTTCTCGTTCGGCGAATGGGCGTTATCTTCGGGCAGACCGAAGCCAGTCAACACCGAATCCACGCCGACGTATTTTTGCAATTGCACCACCACGCCGATCGAGCCGCCTTCGCGTTTGAACAGCGGACGTTTGCCCCACACCTGTTCGAGTCCCTTTGCCATTGCCTGCACACCCAGGCTGTCGCGTTCCGTGATCGCCGCATCCGAGCCGGTGATGATCTTCACTTCCCAACGGATCGTTTTCGGCGCGTTCGCCTTCATGTATTTGATCATCGACTTCTCGATCAACGCCGGCGTTTGGTCTGGTACGAGACGGCAGGATATCTTCGCCATCGCCCACGCCGGCAGGACGGTCTTCGATCCCTCCCCGGTGAAGCCTGATAGCAAGCCATTCACCTCCAGCGTCGGGCGGATTCCAACGCGCTCTTCCGGCGTGTAATCCGGTTCGCCCCACAACGCCGGGACGCCGGTCATGTTGACGACATCCTTGGGCTTGATGGGAAGCCGGTTGATCTCCGCGCGTTCCGCCTTGCCGACCTTGCGCACTTTGTCATAAAATCCCGGCAAGGTAATGCGTCCTTTTTTATCGTGCATACCCGCGACCAATTCGGCGAGAGCCTGCGCGGGGTTGTGCACCGTCCCGCCGAACAGACCGGAATGCAGGTCACGGTTGGGACCGTACACGCGAATCTCGAAATACGCGAGACCGCGCAATCCGTAGGTGATGGTCGGCAAGTCGGCGCTCATCATGCCGGCATCGGGGTTGATGCAGAAATCCGCTTTGAGCATATCTTTGTGCTTCTTGATAAACTCGCCGAGATTTTTCGAACCGATCTCCTCTTCGCCTTCGATCAGCCACTTGATATTCACAGGCAACGCGCCCGTGCGCACCACGGACTCGACTGCCTTAATCGAAGCAATGACCTGTCCCTTCATGTCGGATGAACCGCGCGCGAAAAGATTTTCACCGCGCACTTCGGCTTTGAAGGGATCAGTCACCCATAACTCGAGAGGGTCAACGGGTTGCACATCGTAGTGACCGTAGATGAGGACGGTCGGCGCGTCTTTCCCCGCTTTGAGCGATTCGCCGTAGACGGCGGGATGCCCACCCGTCGGCATGACGCGCACGTTCTCCATCCCCCACGACTCCAATTGCGCGGCAGTCCATTCTGCGGCGCGCTGTGTATCCGCGTTGTGATCCGGGCTGGTAGAAATCGAAGGGATGGCAAGAAATTCCTTCAACTCTTCGATAAATCGTTCGTTGTGCTGATGAGCATAATCGAGAGCAGACTGTCGATGGTCGGTCATGGTGTCTCCATTGATTTTGTGTAGGGGCGACGTCTTGCCGCCCAGGGCGAGACGCTTCGAAGCCTCGCCCTTACAAATATTTTACGGCGAGGGAGTTTCAGTTGCCTCTGGTTGTAACGCGCGGCGGGTCAGTAAAAACCATTGCGTGAAGGTCGCGAACCGGTCGCTCGGATCGTACAATGGAGCAACCTGCACGCCCTGCACTTGCGCGTCCACCGCGTAGGAATACACGGGAATGTACAAAGGCAACGCGGGCAATTCTTTGGCGTAGACCACTTGAAAATTACGATACAAACGCGCTCGCAGATCGTAATCTGCGGTGACGCGCGCCTGTTCGAGATATTCGCTTGCAGGTCGGTTATCCCATTGCGAGTAATTTTGTCCGCCGGTGGCTTCAGCTTGATGCCAGAAGGGATACGGGTCGGGGTCCGGTGTGCGCGACAAGTTAATGTCGACCAGCGCGGCTTGATAGGCGCGAGAGGCGAGGGAGGTCAACACGAGCTGGTCGTACGGCACAGCTTGCAGATCGACGCGCACACCGATCTTCGCCCATTGACTCTGGATCGCCTGCGCGATCTGTGTGTGAAACGCGTCGTCGGGGTGGAGCATCGTAAAAGCAAGCGGCACGCCTTCTTTTGCGCGCACCTCCCCGCCCCCGGCAGGGATAATGAATCCCTCGTCCTTCAAAAGTGCGACTGCACGCTCAGGGTCAAACTCGAATCGTTCCGTGCCGTCGTAATACGCCCACGAACTCGGCAGGATGGGTCCGTGGGCGAGGATCGCCTGCCCGCTCAGGAACGAGTTGATGATGAATGTGCGATTCAATCCAAACATCAACGCGCGGCGGACGTTCGCGTTTTGAAGGAACTCAACCTCGGGATTGTTGAGGTTGAAAAACACAAAACTCGTTTGCGGTAACGGACTTGAATACATCGAGAGGTTCGGTTCTTCGAGCGCGGCTGGCAACTCATCGGTTGAAACGCGGCTGATGGCGAGCACATCGCCTTGAGTGTACGCGTCCAGCGCGTCTGCGGAGGTGGCGTAGTAGCGGAAGACGACCTGCTCGATGAACGGCGGGTTGCCGTAGTAATCTGGATTGATTGTAAGCACCACGCCGGTGATCTGACCGTCATCCACGATGAGATGATCGAACTTGTACGGTCCCGTGCCCACCGGGTTGATGTTGAACTGCGCATCGGGCATTTGCTCCGGCGGAATCGATTCGAGTAAATGCTTCGGCAGGATTCCAAAGGTCAAATAATCCATAAACGGCACGAACGGTTCGGGGAGCGTGAATTTCAGATTCTTGTCGTTGAGCTTTTCGACCGTGATCCGCCCCCACAGATCTTTGATATCCTGCGGCACGAGCGAGCCCGCGCTCTTCATCCGCTCGATGGTGAAGATAACGTCATCGCTTGTGACAGACGTCCCGTCGTGCCAGACCGCATTCGCGCGGATGGTGAAGTTATAGACTGTGCCATCCGGCGCGACTCCCCACGCCTCCGCAAGGTCGGCGCGCGGGATCCCGCGTTCGTCGAATTTGACGAGTCCGTTGAACAGCAGGCGGTTCACATCGCGGTCGGCAGAGTTGTTCCAATCGAGCAGCGGGTTGAGCCGCCCCAGCGAGCCGACGAGCCCCTCGGTGTACACGCCTCCCTGTTCGGGTTGTGCAAGGATGGGTCCGCCCGTCACTTGTTGCGATTGCTGGGTGAACAGCAATACCGCCACAATGACCAGCGTGACGAGTACGACCAAAATCTGCCAGCGTAGTTGTCTCATATACAAAAAGAAAGGCTCGTTCGCGCCACGCATACATACCCGCGCGGGTCAAACGGGCCCATTCTCGTGTGAATCACTGAATCAAGAAATGATGAGCAGCGCGATGACCAGACCAAAGAACACAACGCTCAAAATGATCGTGATCCAGAACAACGTGCGTTCGATGCCGCGGCGCGCGGTGAACACGCTTCCCGCGTCGGCGCCGGTCAAGCCGCCCAAGCCTGCGCCCTTGCTCTGCAAGATGACGCTCGCGATGAGCAGGACGGAGATTATAATCAGCGCGTAATCCAAATACGTTACCATGAACAACTGCCTCCTTTTATTAAGCGGGGTCATTATACCCGCTGGGCGGAAAATACGTCAAACGAGGTCAAATGCACGAAATCGTAGTCAATTTGCATATGCACACGCGTTACTCCGATGGGAGCGGCACGCACAAAGACATCGCGCATGCCGCGATCCAAACCGGCGTGGATGCGGTCATCGTGACGGATCACAACGTGCTCGTGCGCGGCGTGGAAGGATACTACCGCCTCGGTTCAAGGGGAGTCCTGCTTCTCGTGGGACAGGAAGTCCACGACCAGGACCGCGACCCGCAGAAGAATCACCTGCTCATCTTCAACGCGGACCGTGACCTCTCCGCCCTCGCCGACGACCCGCAGACTCTCATCAACGGTGTGCGCGAAGCCGGCGGACTCAGTTTCATCGCGCATCCACGCGACCCTGAAGCGCCGGCGTTCAACGAAACCGACATTTCATGGGTGGATTGGGACGTGCAAAACTACACCGGCATCGAACTGTGGAACGGACTGAGCGAACTCAAAACAGTTGTGCCAACAAAATTACACGGCTTGTTCTACGCGTACTTCCCTCAATTCATCGGCTACAGCCCGATTCTTGAAACACTGAATCGCTGGGACGAATTACTTTCACACGGGCGTCCCGTCGTTGCCATCGGCGGCTCGGACGCACATGCCATGCACATGAACCTGGGACCGTTGCACCGAGTCATCTTCCCGTATGAGTTCCACTTCAAAACGATCAACACGCACGTTCTGATCCCACAACCGCTGACGGGCAACGTGTCCACCGATAAAAAAATGATCTACGACGCGCTCGCTTCGGGACAATGTTTCGTCGCGTATGAGTTACCTTCACCCACTCGCGGATTTACCTTCAAAGCCAAGGGTCTCGAACAATCTGCAATTATGGGCGAGGAGATTTCAGTGAGAGGCGGCGTGACTTTGCACGCGCACGTCCCAACACCGGCTGAGATTCACCTCCTCAAAGATGGTCAACGACTCGGCGTGTGGAAAAATTCCTACGCCGCTACGTACAACGCGAACGAACCCGGCGTCTATCGCGTGGAAGTGTATCGTCGCTACCTCGGCAGGTCACGCGGCTGGATGTACAGCAATCCGATTTATGTGCGTTAAATGTCATTGCGAGGAGGACTTTAGTCTGACGAAGCAATCTATTGAAACAGGGGATTGTTTCGTCGCAACGAACGCTCCTCGCAATGACATCGACAGGAGATAACATGGAATATCGCAATCTTGGCAAGGCGGGCGTCAAAGTATCCGTCATTGGAATCGGATGCAACCAGTTCGGCGGCAAGGTGGACGCGGCTAGCACAAAAACCATCGTTCAACGCGCACTGGAGGAGGGTATCAATTTTTTCGATACTGCGAATGTGTACGGTAGACCCAGCGGCACATCGGAGGAGTTTCTCGGCGCGGCGCTGGAGGGTCAACGCGAGGAGGTGGTCATCGCCACCAAGGTCCGATTCAAAATGGATGGGGAGAAAGAACCGAACAATCAAGGTTCGTCACGCTATCACATTTTGCACGAGGTCGAAGCCAGCCTGCGTCGGTTGCGGACAGACCGCATCGATCTGTATCAAATCCACGCATGGGATGAAACGGTTCCAATCGAGGAGACGATGCACGCGCTCGATGACCTCGTCCGTGCGGGCAAAGTCCGTTACATCGGCACGAGTCAATTTTCCGCGTGGCAGTTGGCACACAGCAATTTGTTTGCCGAGATGATGGGCTGGGAACAATTCGTCACAATCCAAACACACTACAATCTGCTCGAACGTGATGCCGAGCGCGAACTCCTGCCGTATTGCGCGTGGTCGAAAATCGGCATTTTGCCATACTTCCCACTCGCGGGCGGTTTGCTCACTGGCAAATATTCGCGCGGCGAACCGCCTCCCGAGGGATCGCGCGGCACGTTTAGCCCGTATGTGAAGAATCGACTCACCGACGCGAACTTCGACAAACTGGATAAACTCCGCGCCTTCGCCGAATCGCGCGGACACACGCTTCACGATCTCGCTTTTAGTTGGTTGTTCAGCCACAAGCAGATTCCCTCCGTGATCGCCGGCGCGACGAGTCCCGAGCAGGTGACCGCGAACGCGGCAACCGTTGGCTGGAAATTATCGGATGCAGATTTTGCAGAAATAAAAGAATTATTGTAGGGGCGCGGCGATGAAATGAAATGTTCACATTAAAAATCTTATCCACTTCCGACCTCCCCCTCCTCCTCACCGCCACGGACGATGTCTTCGACAACCCCGTGGACGAAAACCTCGCGCGCGAATTTCTCGCAGACCCGCGTCATCACATCGTAGTCGCGTTGGTTAATGGCATTGTGATCGGCTTTGCTTCCGCTGTCCATTACATCCACCCTGACAAGCCGCCTGAATTGTGGATCAACGAAGTGGGCGTCGCGGCACCCCATCAGGGTAAGGGAATCGCCAAAGCGATCATGAATGAAATGTTGAACATGGGGAAAAGACTCGGTTGCGTCAACGCCTGGGTGTTGACCGATAAGAACAATACCGCCGCGAATGGATTGTACAAGTCTGTTGGCGGGAAAATATCAGAAGAGGAAACCGTGATGTATGAGTTTGGAATAAGTGGGGAATAGTTCCAGCCAATACTGTTGCGCGTTCCTACCAACGAGGGATTTGACGAAATGTTTTCGCGTGTATGATGGTTTCAAACAGAGACGAGTTCCAAAAGGAATCATGAGGCAGAGATGAAGAATACATATATGCTTATTGTTGTGGTTTTGGTCTTTTCCTTAGCCTTTTTGGCTTGCGGCTCCTCGACGCCGACCTCAGTCTTTGAGCCAACCAAAGCATTCGAACCAAGCCTCGTTCCGTCTGTGCAAGCGGCACCTGAATCCACCAAAACCCCGATCCCAACAAACCAGCCAACCCCCACGGTCTGGCCCCCGGTCTTTGATATTTGGTCGCTGGAAGACCTCCGCACCTTGGATAGCTTTGTGGTCACCATTAACGAAAAGAACACGGTCAACGGTCAACTGACCGAGCGCACGTTCACGATCGGATATGTGCAGGAACCCTACGCCGCCTATCATTTGCTCGAATTCGACGGCGGCGTGAACAAAACCTATGTCCTCAATGATCGGACGTACGAGTTAACGGGAAGCGGAGATTGGTACATTTCGACCGGAACGAAACGTGGATTCTTTTCCGAGACAGACCCTGCGTACTATGCCGGGAAACTAATGGAAGCCAGGTTTGCAGGCGAGCAGGAGTATCAGGGAATTGCGGCGTATCACTTTGTGCTGGATGCAGTCAACTCGACGGCATCCAGCGAAAATTACCAGCTGGAAGGCGAGCTTTATCTTGCGAGAGAGGGCAACTTCATACTCTTTTCGCATCAACTGGAGACCAACAAACAAGGCGACTTTGTGCAGACCTACGAGGTCACGCAAACTTTGTCTTCCATCGGCCAGTTGACCGAGATTACGTTACCCCCCGATATGGAAGAAATGGTATCAACAGCAAACCTGCCCTTTGAGCTTGGCTTACCACTGCCAAAGGACAGCGCTTTCAGCGGAATGATCCGATATCGGAACGGGATCGGCGTCGACCTTTACACCTTTAGCACACCGAAGACCAGCATCGAGGAATTCCTGAGCTACTACCGAGCTTTGCCGCCGACCGACGGCTGGACGGTTTCGCATGTTGGTCACGTTACCCTCCACGAAAATGACTGTGAGTTCACTCGGGAGTGCGTGATCATCAACAAAGGAAGTACACAGGTCATCCTCTATTACAATGGAGGCAGTATTAGGGCTGAATTTGATTGGCCCCACTGGTATTCTCCGCTGGATTGACAACTTCTCGCTCAAACTATTTATAGGCGGGGTGTAAATCAATGTAGAATGTCTCTTCATTTCTAGCATTTCGTACAAAAGCAAAGGTATAATCAATAATTATTTTCAACCTTAGGAAAATACATGGATGAAATTCGGATAAATAGCTGGCAAGAGTTTCTTAAGTTGGCTGATGGTTTCGATGTAGGGAGAGCTTTTCGAATTGCTTATTCGTATCGTGGACAATCTGATGCCGACTGGGATCTTAAGCCTGGTCTATTGAGGTTTATTGAAAAGAATGAACTCTCAGAAGAGGATGCGTTATCCTTGGAAAAAAACGCAACGTCAGAATTTCAATCCCAGGCTCACATTCATTTGCCGCCGAACGAGTATCAAAACACGAAAGATACATTCAGTTGGTGGTCGGTAATGCAACATCACGGGGTACCTACACGGCTGCTCGATTGGACTAGATCGATTTTTGTTGCAGCGTATTTTGCAACAGCGGAAAATTTAGAGAGGGATGGTGCAATTTGGTTGATACATGTCAATTCGATTCGCCAAAAAATGCTGGAGCTATATGGCGAGGCTGACTTGCCCATTAAATCAGCCGACCTGGAACGGAAGCTTTTAGTAAAAGATGCTAAACCTGTAATCTCATTCGCAATTAGAAAAAATAAATCTATCCGAATGATTGCGCAACAAGGACATTTCAGTGTTTGTCATAATCTGATGGGAGACCATGGCGATATTTTTTCAAAGGTTACCATCGACAATCAACCTATCTTTGTTTTTAACAAAATTATAATTCCTGCAAGCTTAAAGTTGATTTTCTTGAAGAAATTGGGCAGTATGAACGTAACAGGCAGCGCACTCTTCCCGGGGCTTGATGGTATAGGAAAATCTGTACGTGATCTAATTCAAATATCTACACAATGATTGCTGTATCTCCTCATCCTTTTCACCAACCGTGTGAGACCGAGCGAGGCTATCAGTACTTACCTACAAATTTTCCCTCAGCCAGGCAAGCGCTTCGCCGGGCGTGCCGATCCGCAAGCCTGAGTTCTCCGCCACTTTGGGGTCGTCGAGGAAATGTTTGCGATTATGTGTAACAAGGAAATCCACTTTTGCTTTCATTGCTGCCAGCAGAATTGGCACATCGCCAGGATCTTTTATCAAGTACAAATTTGCCTGCGACTCTTCCATAAGTGGGTTGCGAACAATTTTCACCTTGGAGATCCTGATCAGACTTCTCAGGTTGTCCAGGTTGAGGGGACGGCGTCGGCAACGCGAAGGCCAATGCCGGCGCCGCCTATGTCGTGTTCGGC
>CAZQES010000097.1:10135-15116 GCA_964591425.1 uncultured Anaerolinea sp. | reverse complement strand
GACCGGTAGCAGTAGCGATGGCATCTTGATCGGAAGGCTTCACCCGGAAACCCGTCTTGATTCGATCACTCGGCTTGAATATAGTACCTTTCAGGCGTTGACATCCACCAGCACGGTTCAAGTTGCTTCACTCCAATTCAATATCGATAACGATGTAACGGATGGCGACACCACTTGGAAGGGTCGACTCGTTTTTGAGCCGTATTATTCAGAAACGGTTATCAACGGTGTATGGCAAACCTGGGATACTTTGACTCAAGGCCGCTGGTGGGGAACACACGCCTCCATTTCGGGAACTTGTTCGATCTTCACTCCGTGCACGTGGACTCAAGTATTAGCGGCATTCCCAGACATCGGCATCGGCGGTCCATTCGGTAGCGTGCTCTTAAAAGTTGGTAGTGGCGCGCCTGCCGGATTCGACGGCAATGCGGATGCTCTCGTCATCGGCATTAATGGGAACGATACGGTTTACGATTTCGAGCCAGAGACAGCTTGTACCAGCGTTTGTTATGTGGATGCGGTCAATGGCAACGATGCGTTTGGGGGCGATACGCCAGCGAGCGCCAAGAAAACGATTCAAGCGGGAATTGACGCTGTGTCGCCGGGCGGACAAGTCCGCGTTCTTCCGGGTACCTACAGCGAAACAGCAAGCGGACGCACATTGACGAGCATTGGCGGAACGTACACCTTCGGGCTCTTCATTGGCGACGCGAAAAGCGGAATCACCATCATGGGCGTGGACGCAGGAGACAACCCGATCACGAGTTACTCCAGCGTTCTGGCGACCATCAACACGAATGCGACAAACAACTTTGGACCGAGCGGCATCTTCGTGGAAGGGGACGATGTGACCATCTCAGGCGTCCGGATCGGCACGAACTCGGCAGGACAGAATAAGACCATCGAAGTCATCGGCGACAACTTCACCCTCAAATATTCCGATATTGCCGACCTCTATGGCTCCGTCTACATCAACGACTTCCGTTTCGATACCGGCACCAATACCTCCCACGTGCAGGCGTATCGTATCGAGGGCAACAACTTCCAGGAAGGCGTCAGCCTCGATCTTGCCAGCGGTGCAGGTTTCTCGGGTCCCGTCTCGGGACGCGTGATCAAGGACAACGATTTCACGAACAGCAATTACTGGCCCTCGATCAGTTTCAACGGTTCGAACACCGGTGTGGAATGGTTCGTGTACTCCGTTGGCGGCGCCCAGATCACGGGCAACGATTTCACGAATACTTCCAACACCCCCGACAATACCTCGGGTCATATCCGTGCGCGCGGCACGTACGATAACACCCAGTTCGATTGGGAGTCCTACTGGAAGAACAACACCTTCAATAAAGCGACGATCACCTTGATCGGTGCGTATCCTCCGTTCGATGTCCGAACGTATTCCTACACGAGCGGAACGTACACCTTCAACGATGTCCGGCGTATCGGCGTCACGATCCAGGGTGAGGTGGACCGCGCGGTGGCGACCGACACGGTGCTGGTGAATCAAGGCACGTATGTGGAGCAGGTGGTCGTTCCGAAAACCCTGCAACTGGTCGGTGAGGACGGACTCGCGCTGACCACGATCAAGATGCCCTCGCCGCAGGCAGGCGATCGCAACCTCGTGACAGTAACCGGAACGGGCATCAACGTCGAGATCACCGGCTTTACGGTGGCTGGACCTGCAACCGGTCCGTTGAGTTGCGCAGGCACGCTGGCAGGTATCATCGTGCGCGACGACGCCTCGGCTCATATCCATCAAAACCACATCAAAGACATCGCAGACGATGACCCCGGCGGGAGCGCTCCATTCAGCGGATGCCAACACGGAATCGGCATCCTCGTGGGACGCGTAGCGCTTGGCACGAACGGCTCTGCCAACATCCACGACAACCTGATCGATGGTTTCCAGAAAGGCGGCATCGTCGTCAGCAACAGCAGTTCGAGCGCTACCATCAATAACAACACAGTGACCGGTTTCGGCGCGCAGGATGAGATCGCCCAGAACGGAATTCAGGTCAGCGGCGGAGCGGTGGCTACGGTCACGAACAACACCGTGACGGATCACCTGTGCGACCACGCCACATGCGGACCCGACCCGCTCACCTCGTCTCAATCGGCAGGCGTTCTGCTCTTCGATCCCGGCGCAGGCACCGTCGTTTCGGGTAACACGATCTCGAATAATGACATGGGAGTCTACAACTACGTGGATACCGGCGGCGCGCCGACCATCAACGGCAACACGATGGTGGGTAACCGGTACGAGGGCATCTTCCTCGATCAGGGTACCGCCTCGGTGACCAATAACGAGTTGAGCGGCACCAGCAACATCGGTATCGCAGTAATTTCCTTTGATGCGAATTTATACGGCACCACAGCGAATTCGCATGGAACCGTGACCAACAACAAGATCAAGGATGCCCTCACTGCCATCCGCCTCATCGATGAATCCACTACGGATACGTTCGTTCCGACCATCACTGCGAACTGGAACAGCCTTTCAGGAAATACGGCAGGGATGGATAACACCGCCTCGACCGGCGTCGATGGTGAGAAGAACTGGTGGGGAAGCTCGTCAGGTCCATCGGGGGCCGGACCCGGCTCCGGCGTGTCGGTCAGCGCGAACATGGACTTTGATCCGTGGCTGTGCGACGGCACCGATACACTTCCCGCCATCGGATTCCAGCCGAACGCGACTCTCAGCCCGTGCGTTGGAAATCTGGCTGTGACGAAAGTAGTGGATTGGGCGGGCTTCACACCGGACAACGCGCAGACGTTCCAGATCTGTATCCAAGGTCCCTCGTATCCCCTCGGAACGGAAGCTGGTGCGTGCCAAACCGCAGACTTCGACGGCGACACGCTCACTTGGACTGCCTTGATACCGGGCAACTACACCATTACTGAGACTAATCCCGGCGCTTCATGGTCGACAACGATAACTGGTTCGCCCGCCACTGTGGGAATCGCGCAGACCGCGACCGCGACGGTCACGAACACGCGCGCAAATCCGTTGATCGCCATAAACAAGCAGGGACCTGTCATCGCCCTCGGCGGCGGACCGGTAACGTATTCCTATCTCGTTACCAACCCCGGCAATGTTCCCTTGAGCAATGTCTCCGTCTCGGACGATAAGTGTTCGCCGGTTAGCTATCAATCTGGCGACGACGGCGATTCTCTGCTCGAACCCGGCGAAACGTGGACGTTCCAATGCACGTACACACCGGCGTTCACTGGCTACTCCTACCTAAAGAATACCGCCATCGCCAGCGGTAAGTTCAATACGCAAACCGTCACCGCAACAGACGATTACACACTCCACCCGTTCACCTTGCACAAAAAGGTCTACTTGTATTGGAATGGGCATCACAAGAATGTTCCACAGCCGGCGGATAACACCGTTTTCACGGTAGAAGTGTACAAGAACAACCAGCTTGTGCAAACGGTGACCATTGCCCAAAACGCACCAGCGTATTTGTGGTTGAGTGGCGGTAGTTACATCTTCAAGGAAGTAAACCTGCCGTTTGGCTACCTCGCAAGTAACTCTGTGATCAATGTTGACACCAACCTTGGAAGGTACACTGCAACCTTTGAAAATATCATCACAGCCGACTTGCACCTCCACAAGACCGGTCCGGCAACCGCCCGCAAGGGACAGGTCGTCACCTACGTGTACACGGTTACCAATTCCGGACCAGCCAGCGTGACCCCGACCGTCACCGATAACAAATGCAGACCCGTCTACTACGTCAGCGGCGACACCGATCACGACGGACGGATCGACCCGAACGAGACGTGGGTCTTCAACTGCAAGTACAAAGTGACGTCGAATCCGGGCACCGTCATCGTCAACATCGCCCTCGTAAGGGACGCCAGCCGACCGATCGGACACTATGGCGGCGACCGCAACCACTACAACGATATCGATATGTGGACCATGCGTGTCGTCCCGTAATCACGAGAAGGGCAATCAAGCCTGCATTTGAAATTGAACAGACCTCGAGTTTTCACAACGACTCGAGGTCTGTTCTTGCAGGCAGGAGGGAATCGACGTTGGTCGAGTAGCGACGAGCGGGGTTTGCGAGGAGCGTATCGAGACCACACCTCCTCGCAAGAACCAGAGAATTGGAGAAATGGCGCTGGTCGAGTAGCGACGAGCGGGGTTCGCGAGGAGCGTATCGAGACCACATCTCCTCGCAAGAATCAGAGAATTGCGCGGGCTTGAACAACCTCCACAGAGATAACCCATCCACGAATGGAACACGAATTCTCGAATGCCGCGCGCCTTCATTCGTTTATTCGTGGTCGTATTCGTGGATGGTTTTCCTCACCAACTCCGCCCACTCCCTCGGCAGGGACGAGAGATCCACGTTCTTATCGCCGAGCATGATTCGTTGCAACACCCTCCCCAGCTCGCGCATTTCCGCTGGCGCGGACGAATCCGCCGCCATCTTCCGCGCGGACTTGAAATACTCCTCCGCTTCGGGACGCTTCTCCCTTGCAGATTGAATCGCCCCCGCGATGAACTGCTCGACGGTCATGCCCTCATTCTCCCCTCTCCTTTTAGGAGAGGGATCGGGGGTGAGGTCAGATTGCGCTAACCATTCAGGCAGGGGGGAATCAGTTATTTCCTTCCAAGCATTATTAAAATTTTCCACGCCAATTTGTTGCCGAACACCGAGAAGAATTCCAGCGACTTTTTCGGCATCTGGACGCGCGCCGATGGATGACAATGTTTGCAAACTTTCCACCAAAGCAATGATCGCGCGCGGGTATTCTTTCTGCGCCACCAATAACTGCCCAAGCATGGCAAGCGTCGCGGACTTGCCTTGCAGGTCGCCCAAGCCTTCCTTGATTTCCAGCGACTGCTGATACAACTTCATCGCCCCGTCCAAATCGCCGCGCACGCGTAGAATGTACGCCATTTCGTGCAGCGTCGCGGACTTGCCTTGCAGGTCGCCCAAGCCTTCCTTGATTTCCAGCGACT
>CAZQES010000097.1:0-10035 GCA_964591425.1 uncultured Anaerolinea sp. | reverse complement strand
CGCCATTTCGTGCAGCGTCGCGGACTTGCCTTTCAGGTTTTGAAGGAACACGTTTGTATCGTGAGATTTTCCAAGCAAACGTAAAGAATCGTCATACAAGCCAAACTGCCGCAATAACTTGCTGACGCGGAATTGCATCAAGGCGGCATCTTCATCGTTTTTTGCTTCTGCTGTGGCACGCAAATCAGATATTGCGCTGAAAGCAATTTGCGCCATGAGCGGGCTTTTGGTAATTTGTTCCTCTGCCATGCGCGCCAAATTACTCATGGCTTGCCAGTAATTTTCTTTCACGGTTTCAACATCGGTCAAATGCTCTTTGGCGAAAAATCGAAACGCAGGATGCAGGCGATATAAATAAAAATTCTTCTCTTCCATAGGTATTATGGCGCGTTCCAACAAGCCGCGTTCCAGCAATGTGTGAAGCATGTTGTTTGCTCGTTCACGCATGGCGGTAACTTCTTCGTCCGATTCAAACATTTTGTTTTCTAAAACAGGCGCGGCCGTAAAATCCACAAAGAACGCGATGAACATGCTCAACCTTGAAAGCGCTGTTTGCAAATCTTTCGGCAAATAATTCATCGAAAAGGCAAAGCATGCGCCCAAACTCTCATGACGTTCTTGTTCCGTCCACTGGTCGCTGGCTTTGGGTAATAGGGTTTGTAGTTTTTCGGTAAATTGTTCCAGCGATAACCCCGCCTGTTCTTCAAAGATCGGCGCCAGCAGGCGCAAGGCAAGCGGATGTCCGCCGACTGCCGCGCTGAGTTTTTCCAAGCCTTCTTCGTTCAAGGCATCCTTGCGCGTGCTGACGTTTTCATAAAATAACGCGCCGCCCATCGCGTCTTCCAAACCGTAAATTTCTTCGATGTGTTCGCCAGGCAGGTTGGTCTTCTCGCGGCTGGTAACGCACAAGGTTACGCCTGCAGCGGGCAAACTCTTGAAAAAGGCGTATAAACTTTTTGCAGTTCCTTTCGCGGCGTCATCGTTCAAAGCATGGTTGATCGTTTCAAAATTATCCAACCCCAGCAACGTGCGCTTACTCGTCAACGCGTTCCGCACCAGCGCTTCGCGTTCCTTCGTGTCATTGGAGCAGGGCGAAGGCAAACCCAAAAAGCGTTCGACCCGTCCCAGCACGCTTTCCAGCGAAGGCAGTGGTTCCAGCCCGATGGCGAGAGTCAACTCAAAGGACGGGGCGAAGCGCAGGAGCGCCTGCCAGAGCAGCGCGGTCTTGCCGATCCCGCCCGCGCCGTGCAATGTAACCGTCAGCGGTTTCTTCCCCTCGAGTAGTCGTGTGCCAATGCGCATCAACTCGCGCTGGCGTCCGATCAATCCGCTGGCAGGGGAGGGCAGGTCGCTCACGTCAGCGGGACGGAACAGGTCATGAGTCTGCACGCCCGCGCCGCGCCAAGTCAACTTGCCCACTTCATCGGGGTGCGCGGCGTACAGCGCGATCATGCCGACCATGATCTCATGAAATTCATTCTCACGCTTCACCGCGCGCCGCGCCTGCCGCGCCGCCTCGGGGACGGCGTGTCCATGCGCGAGATAGTTGTAGAACTGTCCACTGATATTCGGCGCAACCGGATCGGCGAGATTGAACTGCATTCCCAACGCAAACGGGACTCCCGCCTTTGCTAGTTCGCGCGCCAGATTGGAAAACTCGGTTCGTTCCGGGACTGCGGACTGGCAAGCGCTCAAGAAGCCGATCCACGCCTTATCTTTGATCTCGCGCACGAATTCCCGCGCCTCCAGCGGATTCGACGCCCCGTTCTCGCGCTCGAACAACAGGATCGCGCCAGCCTTTGTCGCCGCACCGTGACCTGAGAAATGTGCGATCATCCCATTTTGGAATCTCGCCATAATAGTTTGCAAGGCTTTGGGCGTCGCGGGTTTCAACTCGATCATATCGAACGGCGCATTGCTCTTTTCGATGTGACGTTTCATCTCCCGCCATTCGCCTTCCACATCCAATGCGCGCATCGGCTCGCCGCTCAAATCCACCAGCGGATTGGCAGGGATGAACAACAATGGCACGCGCTCCACTTCATTTTTCATCCGCCCGTTTGCGGGACGTTCGCTTTCAGGCAATGCGCGCACGAACGCGCAATCCTCTACAACGTATTCTTCTTTGGCTTTGTTGTACGCGTACTCCCATGCTATGCCATCTAATTCAGAAGATTCCAACACCAGCACAATCGTCCGCTCGGACTGTTTGGAGAGCGCGTCGAACTCCACCTGCGAAGGGGAATCATCCTTGAACAAAGCGTGAAAAAGATTTGATCCAACTTCTCTGGGGTTGGAAACAAATGCTTTGACATCGACTTCCGTCCGCAGCCAATTCAAATCCGACAGGGAAACCTGGTGACTTTCCTTGCCGTTGGCGCTCAAGATGACTTTGTTGTTCGTAAGAGTGAGGTGGAGGGTGAGCATAAAAGTCCCTTATATAATTGCGAGTAGCGTTCTTTGCGACGAAGCAATCCCCGCGCAACAGGAGATTGCTTCGGGCGGAAGAGCACCGCCCTCGCAACGACATTAAAGCCTGAAAATTAAAATATCTAACGCCGCGGCGAGCATCAACAATGCGCCAACGCCGAATATCCAGGATGCCCACGCTACTGAACTTTGTTTACGCTTGAGCATGTCGTGGAGTGCCGTGCGTTTCGCAGTGAGGCTGGTGCGCGGGAAATCATATCTCTTTGGAGACACAGCCACCAATGCGCAGAATAACGAAACTAGAAACGCCAGTAACGCTCCCGTTCCGATAATTTTGATTTCAAGAAAACCCAAATACGCAGGAGCATCCTTGAATGCCAGCAGACCAAAGAACGCGCCAAGTAAAGCAGTGGAGAGTGTGATGATCTGTCGCGCGGCGTTCTCCAGTGTTTCTAGAGAGCTGCTTTCCATATCATCGAATAACTTTTCCAACCGCTCATCCTGTGTCGATAAGGGAGAGGAAGATACGATGATTTCATCTTTCGACTTTGCCATGTTTTTTTCCTCCTTTAAGAAGGGCATGGGGAACTTCGATTTTGAATCGCTGTCCGCATTTTTCGCAAGTGACAATCAACTCTTCGTCCCCCCTCAGCGGCGCGATAGATACTACCCTTGTAAATCGTCCCGCCGTCTTTTTTCAACTCAGCCAGGTCATAGCGATTCTTATGCTTGCATTTTGAGTTCGTACATTCAGCAGAGACAAACGGTGGCATATTTCAATTCTCCCGTGCAGGAATACTCACAGTATAGAGGCGAACAATAATTTGTACAAGAGATTGAGATCGTCGCGAGTGGGGTAGGGAGGGGAGTCAAATGGATGAAGGCTTGTATTGAGCGAAGTCGAAATGATGAAAGTGGAAGGATGAAGAATCAATCATCGGCTGGGAGTGATGCGTTTACCTGCGAAGGGATCTGAGGTCTATATGCTGAGGGTTCGTGGTCAAGTGGTGGGGGAGACTCCATCATCCAAAAATTCCTGCCTTCACAATGTTTACTTTTATGCTTTCGATAAGTATTATTATCGTAAACATTGACAAACTCCCTAAAGTTCGTATAATGAAGCCATGCCAAAGGATGCAAAGCCTGCCACCATCGCCGATGCCACGGCCAAATATCTGGACACTGTGCGACTTGCCCGCAGTGAGCACACCGCGCGCGCCTACAAGAACGCGATGAACATTTTCAACAAAGTGCTCGTCGAAAAATGGATGGACCCGCAGACGACCCCCATCGAATCGCTCACAGAGGATGTGCTTTCGCCCTTCGCGCTGTATCTCAAGAACTTTTCCTCCGCCACGGAGCAGTTGGTCTTGCAGGCGGTCAAAGGCTTTTATCAATTCGTGGATGCTGAACGGCTCGCCGAGATCAATCTGTCGCGCGTGCACAACCTCATCCGTCAACGCGCCCGCCGCCCCGGCGTTCGCCTGCCCCAATTCCCTGCCGAGGATATCGAGCGTGTGTTGGATTTTGCGGTCAATCAAACTCTTCAATCCTCCCAAGACGCCAACGAAAATCTACGCGCAATGCGTGACCGCGCCTTTTTACTCACGCTGGCAGACACAGGACTGCGCGTCCACGAAGCCTGCAAACTCCACCGCGGCGATATGGACTGGAACGAAGGACGCGCCATCGTCATCGGCAAAGGCGACAAGCAAGCCGTGGTGCGATTCTCGACGCGCTCCATGCGCGCCATCAGGGATTATCTTTCGCTCCGCGCCTCTTTGGACGGCGGCTCCGGCAAACCCCTGCCCTCCCTGCCCCTCTTCGCCCGCCACGACAAAGGCGCGGGCAAAAAGGTCAAGCCGATGACACCCACCACGGGACGCAACATCGTCGCCGAACGCGTCGAACAAATTTTAGGTAAAGAGGCTGTCGGCACCATCACCCCACATTCATTCCGACATTATTTTGTGACCACCGTCCTGCGCGGCTCAGGCAACCTCAAAATGGCGCAAGAACTCGCGCGGCACAAAAATATCCAGGTCACACAACGCTATGCTCATCTATCGGATGATGAATTGGATAAAGGGTATTACGAGATATTTGAGAAGAAGTAAATCGGTGTTTGAGTAGACGGTGGTGCATTTCGTTGTCATATCGAAACCACCCCACCGAATCCCCTCTCCCGAATGGCGAGGGGAAATTCTTTTCCCCGTATAATCATTGCTCATGAACCTCAAGCGTAAATTTACAACCGTTCTAGCGATATTCCTCTTCGCGGGCGGGAACATCCTGAGTCTATTCGTCTCCAGCAATTTACTTTGGGGTGAAATGGAAGCGCGGCTGTTCACACAGCAAGCCGGGAATAGAAAACTGGATATCGATTGTCCGTTGATGATCGCCGCGCGGGAAACCGCTGCGATTCGAACCGTGGTCACGAACGACCTGCCCGAGCAGGCGACGAAACCGCAGGTCAACGCGTTCATCGCCACAGAATCCGAACCTCGCATCGAGACCCAAACACTCGAACTCGGCGCACTCGAAAGCCAGTCCCTGCAGTGGACGGTCGACAAGTCGGATATTGTTTTCGATAGATTGATCCTTGTCAGCATCCTGCAAAGACCCTACCGCGATCTTGAATCTCGCCAGGGTTCGTGCAGTATCTACGTGTTCAGCCTGCTGGATATGAATGGTTCCGACACACTGACTTCGGTCATCACCACCGGCGTGTTGGTCAGCTTGCTTGGCATCGGAGCGCTTTATTATTCACTTCGCCCGCTGTCTGAATTTGCCACAAAGGTCATTCAGGTCAATGGAATTTTTATGTTCCTCGTTTTGGCGGGCTTGTTCAGCGCTCTGCCGCGCTTGTGGGGGCTGACGTTGATTCTCAACGCCGCCGCACTGCTGGTCATCACTGTTGCCAGCGTGGAGATATTCTTTTCACGTAAAAGCTGACTGGTTCATAATCATCGAGCGGGTATAATCACGCCTCCAACGGAGGAGATTTGACGCTCATCGCCAGAATCCGCGAGTATTACAACGACCCGGAATACTTTCCCAACATCCGCAAGATCGCCATCCCCATCATCATCCAGCAGTTTACCTTTGCGGGGTTGAACATGCTTGGGGTTGTGATGGTCGGGCAAAAAGGCGAGACCTCCGTCGCGGCGGTAGGGTTCGCGGGACAGATCTCGTTCCTCCTGCAACTCGTCCATTTCGGGATCATCAGCGGCGCGGCGATGTTTACCGCGCAGTTCTGGGGTCGCGGCGATGTGCCCAACCTGCGCCGCGTGCTCGGTTTGTGTTTGATGATCGCCGTCTCTGCCAGCTTTATTTACTTTGCGTTATCCCAGTTCCTCCCCTCCGAAATTCTCGGCGTTTACACCACAGACACGGAAGTAATCCGCCTCGGCGCGGACTACATCCGCATCTACTCGTGGACCTTCCTCTTTATGGCGGTCACGTTCAGTTATGCGTTCGTGATGCGCTCCACCGGCGATGTGAAAACGCCGACCGCGATCAGCGTCGGCGCGTTGTTGATCAGCACGTTCCTTTCCTATTCATTGATCTTTGGTGAATTCGGTCTCCCCGAGATCGGCATTCAAGGCGCAGCCTTTGCGGCGGTCATCTCGCGTGGATTGGAATGTCTTGTACTGCTCATCGTCACCTATGCAAAGAAATCGCCCGCCGCCGCGTCCCTGCGCGAACTCACCGACTTTGGTTCTTCGTTCGTGGCGAGGGTCATCAAACCGATGTCTCCTGTCATACTCAATGAGTTGTTCTGGGCATTGGGTATCACCACGTACAACGTTATCTACGGGCGCATGGGAACCGAATCGTTTGCCGCGATGAGCATCGTCAGCACCATCGAGCAGTTGGCATTTGTGGCATTCATCGGCATCTCGAACGCCACCTCGGTTCTTGTCGGGAATCGTATCGGCGCGGGCAAGGAGGAGGAAGCATACGTCTACGCGGGGCGTTCGCTCGGCTTGGGAATCATGGGCGGCATCGTCATGGGGTTGTTATTGCACATCGTCAAGTTGCCTGTGCTTTCGTTGTTCAACGTTTCGCCGGAGGTGATCGCGAACGCAAGCAATGTGATCAGCGTCGCCGCGTTCTTTCTGTGGGTGCGCGTCAACAACATGACCATCGTGGTCGGTGTCTTACGCGCCGGCGGCGACACGCGCTATTCGCTCTTCCTGGACGGTTTCATCATCTGGTTGGTTGGCGTGCCGATGGCATACCTCGGCGCGAACGTGTTTCACCTCCCCGTCTATTTTGTCTATCTCTGCGCGATGAGCGAGGAAGCCGCAAAGTGGATTCTCGGCATCCGCCGCTATTTCTCGCGCAAATGGATTCACAACCTTACGATGCAATAAAACAGACCGTCATCCTGATTACCTTACACAATGCTTTTGTGACGCAGACCCTTGCACCGTGGCGCCAAGGCGCCATGAAAACGCTGATTTTCGCTGATTTAAAAAGAAAAATCTGCGTTTTCAGCGTGCATCAGCGTCCCGATTTTGAAAGTGTAAGGGAATCCCGTCATCTTCAAAGAGGACGGTCTGTTTGGCTTCACGGGCTCGCCCGCAACCACATCTCGGTAACACTACTGCTCAACATGGAATATTGCAGGTTCAATTCTGCTTCACCGCAATCGTACGTCGCGCTGACCGGGAAATCGCTCACGGGCGGGGCGATGGGCGGCGCATCCTCGCTCGCAAACAATCCTTCCTCAACCTCGCCGTCAATGTACGCGACCATCGTGCCGTATTGAATTTCGTTGACAGTGCCGACAAACGTGATCGTCCTGCCGTCTGCCTGATAGCCGCCTGAAGCGGAATGTGTACCAGTGAGCACCAGATAATCATCGTCCGAAATGTCCATCCGCATGGTTACCACCCCGAACAACCCAAAGGTATTGTCGTCACGGAACTCGATGGTTAATTCGCTCGGCGCGATCACCGTCATGGACGGCGAAATATTCAGGTCTTGATACTTGCTTTCGATGGCATACACATCCATCTTCCATACACCGCTCACGCAGGCATCGAGAGCGTCGAATGCGTGGTCTGCCTGAATCGTGCTGGAGGCTTCCAACAATTGATCGTCCTCCACTCTGGGGCGAAAACACGATTGAAGAAGAACGGCTGATATCAACAAGGGGAATAGGATTTGAGCGAATCGCTTCATGGTTTCTCCGGTGGACTAAATTCTATCATGGGCGATTTCGATCAACTCCGCGTGCTTCATTACATATTCATCATAAACACGGATCAACTTTCTTGTCATCGCACCGACCCTCCCCTGCCCCACTTTTGTATCGTCGATTTGGACTACCGGCACAAGTCCACGCGAACTGGAGGTAATGAACGCCTCTTTCACAAGGGACAGCTGATCCAGCCTCAACGCGCGATACCTCACCTCCACTCCCCTGCCCCGCGCCGCGCGGATGATCATCGTCCGCGTAACGCCGAGGAGGATGTCGCGTCGGGCTGTGCCGAGGTAGGACAAATTGCCAATTTGTGCTACGAAAAAGAAATTGCTCGTCATCCCCTCCAGTATTTTTCCATTCTTTACCAGCAACGCCTCGAAGATTCCCTCTCTGGCAAAGTGTTTGCGTTCCTCGTCACTGGCTGTGATAAATGCGGTTGACTTCACGCGCGGGTCGTTTCGTTGAAGTGACGTCGTCTCCACCCGCACGCCTTTTTCGTAGACTTCACGAGGCAATCGCTTGAGCGGCTCGATCGAAATGTAGAATTTCCTGTCGCGCGTCTCCATCACCCGCACGCGCGCCTCGTCGGGGCGATAAAAATCGAGGAGGCGAATCAGGTTGGTGCTGAGGAATGAAGCGTCTGCATGAGGGAGTCGCTTCAAATGCGCGGAGATTCCGATCACCCGCGTGCACGCGTCGTACGTGCGGAAGGTCGAATACCAACCTTCGGGTAATTGGCGCGTGACTACGTCAAGGGAGGATTCGTCGTTGAAGCGGAGTTCGTCCAATTTTGTTTTTGTGATTTTCCAGGTTCGTATCATGTCAATCATGTCGTTGCGAGACCCGAAGGGTCGAAGCAATCCCCTATTTCGAGGAGATTGCTTCGTCACAAAAGGCGCGCCTCGCAATGACATCGCGATTATAAGCCTTGACACTTTTCGGCTGTGGGGTGTACACTCGATTTGTACGACAAAATTAATTTTGTCGTACAAATCCCAAGAAAGGAGCGCGCGAGAATGTCCATGTTTATCTGCACGACCAGGCTTGTTCCATTTGCCGCTGGATTCATACCTTCTCGTAGTGCGCCTATTGACCGTTAGGTCTTTCATCCCTGTCGTTTTTGGGCTGTGGCGTACTCGTCACAGCCTTTTTATTTAAGGCTTCTTAACCACAAAGGACACAAAGTACACAAAGATAATCTGAGGAAATTTTATTCGCTCGTCGGTCGCCCACCTTAGTGACCTTCGTGTCCGTCGTGTTAAAAATTTTTGGAGAATGCAATGACAACCATTGAACCCGCAATCACATTCGACTTTCGCAACGCCATCCATGAAAACCGCCTGAGAGGACTCTGGCGCATGATGGTGGATTACCGCGTGCCTTACCTCGGCGCGATCGCCGCCATCGCTGTTTCGGCGACGGCAAAGATGTTCGTGTACGTTCTGCTTTGGTATTTCACCGACGACGTTCTTCAACAGGGTAAATACATTGGCGATAGCCTCGCGCAGACCTCGCTTTGGATCGGACTTGGGTTCATCCTGCTCGCGCTCGTGGAGGGCGGATTCTCGTTTCTTTCCGGACGTTTGGCTGCCTACACGGCGGAAGGCATTACGCGACGCCTGCGCGACTTCCTCTTCGACCACATCCAGCGGTTGAGTTTCTCGTACCACGCCACCACGCCGACCGGCGACTTGATCGAACGCGTCACCTCGGACGTGGACGCGCTGCGTCGCTTTTTCAGCGAGCAAGGCATCGGCGTGGGACGCATCATCCTGCTCTTCGTCATCAACTTCCTCGCCATTTTGAATCTCAACGTGGAGCTGGGATTGGTGTCGGTGGTGGTGATTCCGTTCATCCTGATCGTCTCGCTGTGGTTCTTCAAAAAAGTGACCAAAGCCTACGAAGAGTATCAAGCACAGGAGGCGGTGCTCTCCACTACCTTGCAAGAAAACCTGACCGGCGTGCGCGTGGTGAAAGCGTTTGCGCGGCAGGACTATGAAAAATCCAAGTTCGAGAAGGACAACTGGGGAAAGTTCCTTAAAGGGAAGATCCTGTTGTTCATGCACTCGATGTTCTGGCCCCTCTCAGACATCGTGCTTGGCTTTCAAATGTTGTTCGGTTTCATCTACGCCGCCAACATGGCGATCCGTGGAGAGATCACGGTCGGCATGTACATTGCGTATGTCGGTCTCGTTGTGTGGCTGATCTGGCCCATCCGCAACCTCGGCAGGATCATCGTGTCAGCGTCCACGGGATTGGTTTCCTACGGCAGGCTCATGGACGTGGTCAAGCACGCGCGAGAACCGCTCCACGATGGCGCGTTCCAGCCGACGGGTCCGGTGCGAGGCGATATTGTCTTCGAGGATGTTTCGTTCATGTACTCGGACGGC
>CAZQES010000096.1:0-15146 GCA_964591425.1 uncultured Anaerolinea sp. | reverse complement strand
GATCGCAAGTTTCAATGGTATTTCATCTGGATAAATGTATCGGCTGTCACACATGCAGTATCGCCTGCAAGAACATCTGGACCGATCGTGAAGGCACGGAATACATGTGGTGGAATAATGTGGAGACAAAACCTGGCGTCGGCTTCCCAACCCAATGGGAAGACCAGGAAAAATATCATGGCGGCTGGGAACTTGAGGATAAGCCGATCAATCCCAAGTTGAAATTAAAACTGCAAAACCGATTGCAGACCTTTGCCAATTTATTTTCCAACCCCGCCATGCCCACGATGGACGATTACTACGAACCGTGGACGTACAAATACGGCGACCTGTTCAACTCTCCGCTTGGCGACGACCAGCCGACGGCGCGTCCCATCTCGCGTGTGGACGGCAAGCCCATCAATATCGAAGCGGGTCCCAACTGGGACGACGACCTCGGCGGCTCTAACATTTACGCGGTGAAAGATCCCCTGCTTGAAAGCATGAGCGCTGAAGAAAAACAGCGTCTCTTTTCCATCGAACAGCTCTTCTACTTTTACATGCCGCGCATCTGCAATCATTGTTTGAATGCGGCTTGTGGTGCGGCATGTCCTTCGGGCGCCATCTACAAACGCGCCGAAGACGGCGTGGTGCTGATCAACCAGGAAAAATGCCGCGCCTGGCGCATGTGCGTTTCGGCTTGCCCGTATAAAAAGACCTACTACAACTGGTCAACGGGTAAATCTGAAAAATGTATTCTCTGCTACCCCCGCCTCGAATCAGGGCAAGCCCCCGCCTGCTTCCACTCCTGTGTTGGTCGCATCCGTTATTTGGGAGTTTTACTTTATGACGCCGACCAGATTCCCGACGCGCTTAAAGTTCCAGATGAACAACTCGTCCAGCGTCAGCGGGAAATGATCCTCGATCCGCACGACCCGAAAGTTGTCGCGGCGGCGAAAGAAAGAGGCATACCCGACGGCCTGATCACAGCGGCGCAACAATCACCCGTCTATCGCTATGTAAAGGAATGGGAACTGGCATTGCCTCTTCATCCTGAATATCGCACCCTGCCGATGCTGTTCTACGTGCCGCCGCTTCTGCCCGTCCTCAATGCGACTCAGTCAAACGGCACACAGCGTGTGGAAACCGACCTGTTCAGTTCGCTGGACAATGCCCGCGTGCCTGTCCGCTATATGTCGCGCACGTTATCCGCTGGCAACGATGAACTGGTCATCAAGTCCTATCAGAAGATGATCGCCGTCCGCATTTACAAACGCGCCGAAACCGTCGGTGATGTGACCGCGGAAGATGCCGCCGCCGCCCTGGCCAAAGCGGGCATGACCGCCGAGGAAGCCGAAGCCATCTATCGCCTGACATCCCTGCCCACGTATCAGGAACGCTTTGTTGTCCCACCCTACAGCCGCGAAGGTGACATCGAGGAATTGTACGATCCGCAACAGCGCAAAGCGGAGGCGGGTTTCGGTAGAAGTCAAGGTACGCAAAGAGGCTTGTGATCCATGTTCAAAGATTCACTCTCCCCGTTATTTGACGCGTTCGCCGCGCTGTTGGAATACCCATCCGCCGAAATGACAGAACAGGCTCAGGATTGTTTGGAGCAACTGAAACCGATCCACGCCGAAGCGGCTGAGGCGTTGGATCCGTTCGTTCGCAGGCTCGACCAACTGTCCCTGGAAAAGATGCGTGAACTGTACACCATCACCTTCGATATGCAGCCCGTCTGCTATCCCTATGTTGGCTATCACTTGTTTGGTGAAAGTTACAAACGCGGCGCGTTCATGGCGCAATTGAACGAAGCCTACCATGCCCGCGAATATTCCGCTGGACAGGAACTCCCCGATCATCTTTCCGTGATCCTGCGCTTCGTCGGTCTCGATGCGGAGAACCGACAGGGCGAATTCTGTCAGGCGCTGATTCACGACGGCGTACTGCCCGCTCTCGAAAAAATGATCAAGGTCTTCGATGCAGAATCCGAAAACCCGTACTTTGGTTTGATCACGGCTCTTCAACTGTTTCTGGCTCACACCCCTGAAAAGGAATTGACCCATGCTTGAAATCATGCTCTTTGTCGTGTTCCCGTATGTGGCGCTCGCCATTGGGATCGTCGGGACAATCTACCGCTACCTGACGAATCAATATTCCTTCACCAGCCTCTCATCGCAGTTCCTCGAAAATGATTTGCAGTTTTGGGGCTCCACGCTTTGGCATTATGGCATCATCCCAACCACCCTCATTCATCTGGGAGGATTTTTCGCGCCAAAGTTAATGTTCGCCCTTCACAGCACGCCAGAAACGCTCTATCTGGCGGAACTGGCAGGGAAAGTGTTGGGCATCATGGCGTGGGCGGGATTAGCCATCTTAATCTACCGTCGGTTAATTTCCTCCAAAATTCGCGCCATCACCACACCCATAGATTGGATCGTACTGTTTCTATTGTTTGGGCAGGTGCTATTCGGTCTCATCCTTGCTTTTGCCTACCGCTGGGGCGCCACCTGGTTCATCCATACTGCCACGCCCTGGATCATCTCACTGGCTACATTCCAGCCTGCGCCACAATATGTCACTGCCCTGCCGTTGGCGCATAAAGTCCATTTTCTCTCTGGCTTCCTGTTGTTCGCGCTGATGCCGTTCAGCAGGTTGGTGCATATCGCCACCTTCCCAGTCTCGTACCTGTGGCGGAGATTCCAACTTGTGATTTGGACAAGAAGGAAAGCGAGTTTGTAACCCTCAACCTAACCCTCTACCCTGACGGGCACGCGTCCGGGACAGACTCCCTTCTCCAACGGAACGCTTCGCAGGGGTTGGGGATGAGGGCGCATAGGTCAACTTAACACCTCACGGAGATAAACACGAATGAACAACACCTGGCTAACCCAATGGGAACCAGAAAACCCTGAATTCTGGGAAGCGAAAGGCAAAAAAATCGCCTGGCGCACGCTGACGATCACCACGCTCGCTTTGACCCTATCCTTCGCCTCATGGTTCATGATGAGCGGCATCGTTGTGCGCATCCCACAGATCGGATTCCAATTCAGCACCATGCAATTATTCTGGCTGGCGGCGATGCCTGGGCTGGCGGGCGGAACGCTCCGCATCCTGCACACATTCCTCACGCCGATCTACGGCACACGCCATGTTATCACCGTCACCACGTTCCTGAAACTGATTCCCGTCATCGGCATCGGTCTCGCCGTGATGAATCCCGATACGCCGTTCTGGTTGTTCATGTTTCTTGCCTTCCTGGCAGGCTTCGGCGGCGGCGACTTTTCCTCCTATATGCCCAGCACCCGTTTCTTCTTCCCGAAAAAATTACAAGGCACCGCGCTCGGCATACAAGCGGGCATCGGCAACTTTGGCGTCAGCCTCACCCAATTCCTCACGCCATGGATCATCGGTTTCGCCATCGCGGGCGGCTCGCAGAGTATGACCGTCAAAGATTTAACCAAACCCATCTGGCTTCAGAATGCGGCGTTCGTGTACGCACCCTTCCTGATCATCATGGGCATTCTCGCGTGGATTTATCTACGAAGCGTCCCGATCAAAGCATCTTTCAAAGAGCAGATGGATATCTTCGGGATGAAGCACACGTGGTTCTGCACCATTACCTATGTGATGACCTTCGGTTCTTTCTCAGGGTTATCTGCCGCGTTTCCCCTGTTGATTAAATCACTCTATGGAACTTTCCCTGACGCACCCGACCCGTTGAAATACGCATTTCTCGGTCCACTGATCGGTTCACTGGCGCGCATCCTCTTTGGACCCGTCGCTGACAAATACGGGGGCGCCATCTTGACTCACATCACGGGCATCGCCTTGATTATCGGTACACTGGCGATGGCGTTCCTTGGATTATTCACGCCCACCTCGCTCGATCAATTTTCCCTCTTCGTGATCTTCATGTTGATTCTGTTCCTCTTCACAGGTATCGGCAATGCCGCCACCTTCAGGCAATACCCGATCATCTTCGCCGACTCGCCCCGCCAGAGCGCAGGCGTCATCGGCTGGACAGCGGCAGTCGCGGCATATGGACCGTTCATCTTCTCCACCCTGATCGGTTCCTCGATTACAAACACAGGTTCACCGCTTCCATTTTTCTACGGCACAGTTGTTTTCTTTGTGATCGCCACCGCCATCAACTGGTGGTACTACACCCGCAAAGGTTGTGAAAAGCCTTCGTGATATCAAACTTGTAGGTCAGGCTTTCAGCCCGACGCCCTCTTGAAGCCCATAAGTTGGCGGGCTGCAAACCCGCCCTACGATTGAAAGAAAGAGAAATTATAGAAATGACCGCAGAAGTTACAGTAGAAAAAACAAATCAGCATAACAAAACCAGCGTCCTGACGCTTTCCACCATCGGCTTCACCCTCATGTTTGCCGTTTGGTTGATGTTCGGCGTGCTGGGAATTCCCATCCGCAAAGAACTTGGCTTGACCGACGTTCAACTCAGCTGGCTCGCCGCCATCGCTATTTTGAACGGCTCGTTCTGGCGATTGCTCTTCGGAATATTGGCTGACCGTTACGGCGGGCGCATCGTCTTCACGCTGTTGGTATTGGCAACCATCGTCCCATCTTATATGGTCAGTCAAGCGGACACATACAACGAGTTGATGATCTGGGCGTTCTTCGTCGGAATGGCAGGCAACTCCTTCTCCATCGGCATCTCATGGAACTCGGCATGGTATCCGCGTGAACAAAAGGGATTCGCGCTGGGAGTCTTCGGGGCGGGAAATGTCGGGGCATCAGTGACCAAGTTAATCGGGCCGACTTTGATCGCTTTGGTTCCAGCGGCAGGCATGGCAGGCGGATTCATCCCAGGCGGCTGGCGCTTCGTCCCATTTATGTATTGCATCCTGCTAGCGATCATGGCTGTCGCCATCTGGGTCTTCACACCGAAGCAGGATATCAAACCAGGCGCAGACCGCCCCATGCTCGAAATGCTCAAGCCGTTGAAATACGTCCGCGTGTGGCGATTCAGTTTGTATTATGTGGTGGTTTTCGGCGCATACGTTGCGCTCTCGGTCTGGCTCCCCAAATATTATGTGGACGTGTACGGATTGGAATTGAAACACGCCGCGTTGTTGACTGCCTTATTTATCTTCCCCGCCAGTTTACTGCGACCGCTGGGCGGCTATCTCTCCGATAAATTCGGCGCGCGCCGTATGATGTACTGGGTCTTTGGCGCGATGCTGGTTGCATGTCTCTTCCTTTCATTGCCCAGCGCAAAGATAATATTGAATGTTCCAACCAGTGTTGATCCCAGCGGGCAACGTGAAGCGTTCGCATTTTCGATGAACGCTACATGGTTCACGATTTGGGTCTTCGTCGTGGGGGTTTGCATGGGTGTCGGCAAAGCAGCCGTGTATAAATACATCCCTGAATATTTTCCGCACGATGTCGGCGCGGTCGGTGGGCTGGTGGGCATGTTGGGCGCGTTGGGCGGGTTTTTCCTGCCACCCATGTTCGCATCTTTCTACGAATGGACACTCATCCCTCAATCCACATTCTTCCTTTTGTTTCTGATTACGGCGGTCAGTTTCGGCTGGTTACACATCACGGTGATGAGCCTGTTGCAAAAAGCATCGCCTGCATTGGAGCACCGCCTCGATTTCCACGACACCGCATCCGAAGCGACTGCCAGCGATTGAGATAGATCCGCAAATCCTCGCTAATCTATACTAATCTTTGATAAATTCGCGAAGATTGGCGTAGATTAGCGGAAGAAAAATTATTCTGCATAAGTGAATGAAATATTTTCAGAGATTACCATGAACGATCTGCAACACATCCTTTCCATCTCCTCGGCGCGGCACACGCACTTGTGTCCGCGACAGGTATTGGGCGCGCGCATCGGGCTGGTGGGCACAGACGCCTTGGGGCTGGACATTCCACGCAACGACAAACGCCTGCTGATCATCCTCGAAACCGACGGTTGTTTCGCAGACGGCATCGAAGCCGCTACAGGTTGTTCAGTTGGACATCGCACCCTGCGCGTCGAAGATTACGGAAAAATCGCCGCAGTATTTGTAGACGTCAACACCGAACGAACGCTTCGCATTACCCCAAAGCTGGATCTTCGCCAACGAGCCTTGATCCACGCCCCAAACGAATCCCGCGACTACTTCGCCCAACTGCAAGCGTACCAAACCATGCCCGCAAACGAACTATTGGATATTCAACCGGTTCGCGTGCACATCCCCATTCAACAAATCGTTAGCCGCGCGGGAGTGCGCGTCAACTGCGATCAATGCGGGGAGGAAATCATCAACGAACGTGAGATCGCTATCAACGGGCAAATCCTCTGCCGCGCCTGTGCCTCTGGTGGGTATTATCACCACGAAGAACTTCAGTTACGGCTATGCTTTCAACATCAGGCTTTTTCGTATTGAAAAAAATTGTGATCCCGATGAACAACAGGACCGCAACCTCATTCAACAATCCGCCCCACATGCGGAGGGTATTTAAGTTGGCATCATCGGCAATCACACGCAACGCAAGCGACACATGTAACAAAATCAAATGGATGTAAAACGCAGGCTGGAGATTGTTTGGTACACCCAGAATGGCTGAAAAATTAATGGGTGCATGACCGAAGATCATCGAGGTCACAATGCCAACAAAAACGACATGCAGTACCGCGTCATATCTTGGACCTGCGACCTGTGCGTCAAACACAAGGATTAATCCCCCCGCCGACGCCAAGCCACACAAATCCCAATGCAAGACAACGTGCGATGTAACGTGTCAGTGGAAGTTTATGTTTCAGGTTTCTCCACGCAATGTCAGTGCGGATTGACCATATTGCGAGCAATAACAATGCTATTCCGTTCAAGTGTGTTCCCATCTGCAAATTGAACGTTGAAACAATGATGCCTGCCACAAATATAACGGCGATCACACCAAAAGCAATCTGCTGATTCCTTGATGGGCGTAATACGCGGCTCAACTCCAATCTTTCTCCTGCAATCGTGAGAACAAGAAACGCCTGCCGAAAGAAGACTAATTGAAAGATCTTCCAGCCGAATAACCAGAGTAGGTTGCCTATGAACCATGCCAACATACCAAGCAACATCGTGCCGGTATGGAGGGCAAACTCACGGCGAGTCATCTCTGTCAGAATGGCGACTCCGCCGAGGCTAGCGAGGGTGAGGAGAATCAGTCCCAGTGGAGGAGAAGGCATGAGGACAGTAACCAGCCATCCCGATCCAGCAAGAAGCGGGGTAGGTACATCCATTTTTTTCTGCATGGCGACAGCACATTCCAATGTGATCAGAGTCCCTAAAAATCCAGAAATCATCAAAGGACCATGCGCCAGCGCGAGAGATGGAGTCAACGCTGGCAGTTGTCACCGGAGGCGTATTAGGCCTGCCCACAGCGCGGCAAGGAGGCCAAGGATGGCGAGAAAGAGAAATGGAAGCGGAAAGCGGTTGGGTAGCATGTCGGCATTCTATCGCAACGGGCGCCTTGTAAGAGGAAATAAAAGAACTACTCCTTGCACTCAAAAAGGAGGGCTGTAGAAATCATTCCTTTTTCATGCTAAAAGAGTGACCCGAAAGGACTTGCAAATTTAGCATTAGACCTCTTGCAAAAGTCAGTTTGAATAGAGTTCAAGGTTGTAAAAGGCAGCAATCAAGTTGAAGCGCAAAGCAAATCTTTTTCGGCGATTACGATACCTCTCACTCAAGATACGAAATACTTTCAACTTACGGAATATATGCTCAATTACAATTCGTTTCCGCGCCAAGCTCCGATTGCTCTGTTTTTCTCGTTGGGTCAGAGCATGGTATTTGGATTTCTTGAAAGGCGTCTGGCTGTTCTCATGAAGTTCCATCAAACCTTGATAGCCAGCATCTGCCAAAATGCGCAGATGGTTAGAGAGTTCACAGGCGTCATCTTTGAACAGTTGGAAGTCATGTTTGCGTCCATAACTGAAGGCGGTAGTTATAATTTGGCCGCTTTTTCGATCCGCCATCACCTGCGCTTTTTGAGTGTGGCGCTTCTTTTTCCGCTGTAATGCCGTTTTTGGCTTTTTTTTGGGCGTTCTATTGGCTGTTCGCTGATGTCTACCAGCACTACCTCGAACACCGTGTCGCTGGCTTGGAGTGCTTTTTTGCCAGGCAAACGAAACTTTTTGGAACGCACCAAGGCATCCTCTACCTTGCGAATGGTGCGGCAAACAGTAGCTTCACTGACACCATAGGATTGCGCAATATGAAATTCTGTTCGATACTCTCGCCAATACATCAGGGTCATCAGCAGTTGATCGGCTCGGCTCAGTTTTGGCGGTCTTCCGAAGTCTCGTAGCCCTTTCTTGATGACTGCGAGCATCTGTTCGAAGCTTTCGCGCTGGACACCCGTTAGTCGTTTGAAATCGCTATCTTTTAGTTGTTCGATGGTTTCGTAGTTCATGTGCCTATTATGGCACACTTATGCAAGAGGTCTAATGAAAGAAATCAATATCGTGATCAAAAAGACGCGAGCAGGACGAAAATGACGTTAGTAGTTGTGTGAGACATAAGTGGACATTTGCCTTGATTTTGACGTAATCATTCACAAACTCTTGACGTCTCATAAGTGACACAATACAATCGTAGCCTCAAAACATCGAAAACTACCCGATTAGCTGGTTACGCTCCATGGGTTCAACTCCCCCGTCGGGACCGCAGAGTTGTTTCCTGGGCTTATCATGCACTGGAATGATAGAGGGTCTCCTCCCGGGCGGTAAGATCAAAATAGATTCCATCACTAAAAGAAAGTTCGAATGAACCGACCTGAAAAGGTCGGTTTTTTGTTGTTACGCTACGCGGATTCGTTAAACGGCTTTTCATGATCGAACGCGCGATTCGGCATAACGATTGTAAGTTAGCCATACAAATTCAGAACAATACTTCTTAATGCGTTTCGCGAATGCTCCGATCTATACCAGAGTGTGAAGAATTGGATTCTCAGATTACTTTCTCCTGGACACTGACAACGGTTCCTCCCGGCATTTCGACCGTGACATCGCCCGGGTCGTAAGGGACCCGGGGTAGGCTCCAGCGAAAGATCCATTTCGCGTCCTCCGGGCTGGCATTGACGCATCCACGCGAAGTTGGTTCACCGTAATTATTGTGCCAATAGGTGGAGTGTATGGCGACACCTGTTCCCACAAACAAACTCACCCAGCCAACAGCGGGCAAGTTCCAACCTGCTGAGGCGCTGCCTCCGCTCAACGGCAAAGAAATGGCTTTTCGCCAAATGGGTGATTCACCAATTGGCGTTTGCCAGGCATCCACGCGATTACCCCAGGCATCCCACAATGCACCGCTTGAAATACGCGCAAAATAAACTTCAATATCTCCTTCAAAGCAGGAAAGCGTTTGATCCCAAATTCTCACAACGATACGTTTTTGAGCAGCATCCACATTTGGACTGATGGGAGAAATCTCATCCACGGTCAATTGGCGAAATGCATCTGCCTGCCCCCAGAAAATATCGCCGGAGCCATACTTCTCGTTGAGCCGGTACCAGACTTGTCCCGATTCGTCCACGCGGATTTGATCCACCCACACAATTTGACTGAAGTAGAAACGCGGCGGAAGGTTGATGGAAAGTTGATATTGCAGCCACGGCGCACGCGCGGGTGGATTATCGAGAATCAGGTCCACGTAGGGGACTGTAACCTCGACCCACATTCCCAGCCCGAGGCTGGTCTGTGGAAGGCTCGTCACCGGAACATTGGGCTGATTCAACACCGGTTGGACATACCCACCCCACACATATCCATAAGGTGTTTCCACAAAACGCTGATTGGTTCGGCTCGGCATGACACCGACCACCTCCCGGACCCAAGGGACAATATTATCCTCATAAAACGTGCCGACGATCTGACCATTGGCATCGGGTCGTGCGTACACATCCATCTTGCCGACGGTGATGCGTCCCAGCTTGTCTGCCTGAGGAAATTCGGGCAAAGCCAGCCTCGCAAATGAACGAAACGCCAACGCGCCCGCGCTGAGCGCGGTCAGTTTGAGAAAATCGCGGCGAGAGATGGCGCGCCCATTGCTTGTCGTCATCTCGGGCTCTTTAAGCTGCAAACATGTTATTGCAGCAACCAGTCAAAAATACGCGAGGGCGCGTCTACATCCACGATGGTGAGGGTAAGTTTGCCTGCGCCTTCCAAAATGGATCTGCCATCCTTCACGGCGGGAAAGATGAGCTTGCCTTCCACGTGATGACCGCCGCGCGGCGCGTCCCATACAGTCGCTTGGACTGTAATCCCCGTATCGGTTGTGAGAGTTGCGAGGGTGGTGAGATCCATGCTCAGGTCAACGGAATGGGTGTCCATCACCACGTCAAATTCAAGTTGACCGGAAGGATTATCCAAATTCAATGGTTTGACTTCCACAGTGATAGCGCCCTGCTGGTCGGTGCGGGTCAGATCCCCCGCGTCGGTTTGGGAGGAGTCTGACGAAACAGAACCAGGCTGAGGGGTCGGTTTGAAGCGGGTCGGCTTGCGTCGGGGCGCAGGCAACGAGGGCGAGGCTCAAAAGAAGAGGCAGGATTAAACGTCTCATTTTGTCTCCAACAGAACGGACTGAAATTTTTGAAAGGGATATAGTCTCTGGCGCTCACGATAAAGCACGACCAGCATAATTATGATGCCAATAATTTCTGTGCCAAGTCCGACCAGCATGAACGGACGCTGGTAGCGGGTGAGAAAAGTCGCGGCGGCGCTCAAGCCGAGGATCGGCAATACATCGGTAACGTGATGGAGGCAGCAAGCGACCATGGCAGTCACGGATGTGCCGCCGCTTGTCCCCATGAGCGCGCCCGCGTGATCTGTGTTCGTGGTTGGAATAAACAGTCGGAAGCGCAGTATGGAATAGAGCGCGGCTTGGATGCCAAACGCGACCCAGATCGGTATAACATACCAACGATTGAGCGTGAACTGACTGGCGGCATAGTCCCAGCCCTGCGCCCAGGTGAGGATACCGAAATAAACGCCCGCAATCAGTGAAGAGCCAAGCAGAAAAGCGGCGAAGGAAATAAGATATCGTTTCATCATAAATCTCCTTTTCGCCCATGATAGTCGTTGTATCTCGCCGCGTCTTGCGCCAGATTGCGGCTGGTGCGATAGGCACTTTGGCTTATGCAAAAACTCCAGCTTACCCACAAGCAAATCCCGACAAACTTCCTCGTATTGAGCAATTCTGCGTATTTTCAATCCATGATGGGTACTGATATAAGACGGATGCAACAATCAAATCCTAATTCAAAGGAGTTGAAAGAAAAATGAAACGAAAAGTAATTTTGAGAGGGGGCATCCTGCTCCTGACGGCTGCGTTTGTTTTGAGCGCGTGCGGCGGCAATGCAAGCCAGCCAATAGCACGGATAGACGGGACGGTATGGGTGGCGGACGAGGAGGGGAACAGTATTACCGTGATCAATGCGGCGACCAATAATGTGATTGCCACGCTGAACGGGATCGAGGGCGCGCACAATCTGCAGGTGGCGCCCGATGGAAAAACGGTCTGGGCAGTCAGTGGACATGAGGCGCTGGCAGTGATGATTGACGCCTCCACCTATAAGGTTCATGGCACCGTGCCAACAGGCATGGAACCTGCACACATCATCCTTTCGCCAGACGGCAAGACGGCTTATGCAACGAATGGCGGCGATAACACCGTAAGTGTGATTGATGTAGACTCGATGACCGTGCTGGCAACCATTCCGGTGGGAGAATATCCGCATGGTCTGCGCCCCAGCCCTGATGGGCGGTGGGTGTATGTCGCGAACGCGAAATCCACAACCTTGAGCGTGATAGATACACAAAGCAATACAAAGGTTGCCGACATCGAAGTTGGGGAACGTCCAGTGCAGGTGGGTTTTTCGCCTGATGGAAAATACGTCTATTTTTCGCTGAACGGAGAGAATGCACTTGGCAAAGTGGAAGTTGCCACGCGTGCATTGATCGGCAAAGTAGCGGTTGGCGGCGGGCCCATCCAAGTCTTCGTGACCCCGGATAATAAATACGTCCTTGTCGCAAATCAGGGAACAAAAGAGAATCCAAGCGCAACGGTTTCCATTGTGGATGCTGGCACTTTCACCGTCATATCTACAATCGAGACAGGCGCTGGCGCCCATGGTGTAGTGATTGATCCTTCGGGCCGCTATGCGTACATCACAAACATTTACGAGAATACTGTCTCGGTGATTGATATCGAGCAAAGGGCGGTTATCGCCACCATTCCCAGCGGCATTGCTCCAAATGGGATTAGTTTCTCGGCGTTGCCGGCAATCCCTGCCACATCATCAGAAATGCAGCTTGAAATTCCTGAAAGGGAAATGATAGACATGCCAGGGATGACACCCTGAGGCGCTGTCTTGCCGCTCTCGAACCACCCTTCCCTTCTCCGCTTGCTGGAAGGGGAAGGGTGGTTCGCGCCGCATGCCAAGTTCTGGAGAGCCATAGGCAATATTGCTTATGAATGTGTGCGTGAAATTGCCCTGTCAAAGAGCGGGCGATTTACTTATATTCAGATGACAACCATCCAAATTCTCGAGAGGAAAATGTGAAAAGGATTTCGATATTCGTACTTGTAAGCCTTGCCTTGATTCTCGCGGCGTGTGCGCCAGCGACGGGCGGGAACCCTGACACCGGCAACAATGGTGAAACCATGCCAATGGGAAACAATCAGATGGCAACCGCCACGCCCGGCAATATGATGATGGATAATCCGGATGCCGCCCACATGATGGAACCGATCAGCGCTCCGAACGTCCAACCTGCCACTGAAACCGAAGGTGGACAGCCGTTGGAATTTCGCGAGGAAAACGGCGTCAAGGTTTTTGAGATCACCACCAAGGCTGTGCTCTGGCCCATCATGGATGGCGTGAACGTGACAGCCTATACGTACAACGGAACCGTGCCGGGACCGATGATACGCGTCACGGAGGGCGACCAAGTTCGGGTCATCGTGAAGAACGAACTGCCTGACCCGACGACGATCCACTGGCACGGAGTGGAAGTCCCCAACGCGATGGATGGTGTGCCCGGTGTCACGCAGGATCCGATCCTGCCGGGCGAGACCTTCACGTATGAGTTCGTTGCCAAACCCGCGGGGACGTTCATGTATCACTCGCATTTCGAAGGCGACGTACAGGTAAGCGCCGGCTTGTATGCCCCCTTCATTATTGATCCGAAGGAACCCGAAGCCAATCCACCAGCCGCGGATGTGACCTTAATGATTTCCGAGTGGCTGTTGCGCGACGGACAGACCTTTTCCGCCATGCCCATGAGCGGGATGGAGCCGAATTACTTCACCATCAATGGAAAGGCTTTCCCTGCCACCGAGACGATCACTGTCAAGAAAGGCGACCGTGTGCGATTGAGATTCATCGGGATCGGACAATTCATTCATCCCATGCACCTGCACGGTTTTCCGTTTGAAATCGTTGCGACCGATGGGCATACCGTGCCCGAAGTTGCGCGTCTGATCAAGGATACGGTCAGCGTTGCGCCGGGCGAACGATATGACATCGAATTCGTCGCAACAGAAACTGGGCAATGGATGTTACACTGTCACATCCTGCACCACACCACCAACGACAACGCCGAGCCGGGCGGCTTGATGTTGGTAATCAATGTCGTTGATTAATTTATTCCTCAAAGGAGAGAGTACGGTATGCGCAGATCAATCTTTATCGTTATACTGGTTATCACATCCGTTCTGTTGGCAGCCTGCGGATCCGCCGCCACCCCCACCCACGCCACCTCGACAAAGCAAGTTAACATCAAGTTGGTAACCAACCCCCACCCTGCCGTGATGGGCGATATGGAAATGATCCTTACCATAACGGACGCCAACGGGAATCCCATCGAAGCCGCGACGGTGGATGTCTCGGTTGACCATACCGACATGATGGGAATGGGCATGAGCGGAGTCGTCACCGAACAAGGCAGCGGCAGGTATGCCATCAACGCCAATTTGCCTATGAATGGCGCTTGGAAACTGACCGTTTACGTTCGCAAGGATGGCTTGGACTACAAGTAAGAAATCGAGTTCCCGGTTCAGTAAAGCGTAAGGCTTCGGAAGTCCAATGAGGACTTCCGAAGCTTCTCTTTCACAGAGGATCAGATGTCCGCCACTATCATAAAACCTGAAAAGTCAAGGCTGTTCATATTCAGCCAGTGGCTTACACAACATTGGGTTGAGGTATTCCTCGTCGTCTACGGTTTGTGGGTATTCACTCCCTTTCTCGCGCCGGTTTTCATGCAGATCGGTTGGACCGGAGCGGGTAGAGCGATATACTTTATTTATTCCTTCTTCTGCCACCAGTTGCCAGAGCGTTCCTTCTTTTTCTTTGGTCAGCAGACCATGTATTCCCTGAGCGAAATTCAAGCCGCCTGGGAGGATACTGCCAACCCTCTCATCTTGCGGCAATTCGTCGGCAATGAAATCATGGGCTGGAAGGTTGCCTGGTCCGACCGTATGATCTCGTTTTATACAAGTGTCTGGCTGTTCGCAATCGCGTGGAGACCGTTTCGTCGCAAAGTTAAGCCGATATCGTGGTGGGGATTTGTCCTGCTCCTGCTTCCGATGGCTATAGATGGCAGCACGCACGCATTGAGCGATCTCGCAGGTATCGGGCTGGGATTTCGTGATACAAACCAATGGCTGGCAATCTTGACGAGGGACGCCTTCCCGTCATCGTTTTACGTTGGAGACGCACTCGGCTCGTTCAACTCGTGGATGCGCCTCATCACCGGACTTCTGGCTGGTCTGGCCCTCGTCTGGCTTGCCTTCCCGTATGTTTTCCAGACACAAGCCTATAATCAGAAATTAGACGAGGTAAATTATGCCAAAGTCCTCGAGCAAATCAAAGACCAAAATTCGCGTTCTTCTGGCTGACGACCACAATATCGTCCGCGCGGGGATTCGCCAACTGCTTGAAAGCGCGGGCGACCTTCAGGTCGTTGCGGAAGCGGGGGATGGTGAAGAGGCGCAAGCGCTCATCCAGAAAAACAAGCCCGATGTTGCAGTCTTGGATATTCAAATGCCTAAAGCCAGCGGCATCGAAGTGACGCGTTGGGTGCGCGCCCATCTGCCCGAAGTGGGCGTGTTAATACTCACCGCCTACGATGACGATCCGTATGTCATGGCAGTTTT
>CAZQES010000095.1:0-15186 GCA_964591425.1 uncultured Anaerolinea sp. | reverse complement strand
GGCGCGCAGAAACTGGATTATGTGATGGGTCTGAGGACAGTGAATGCAGGTTGTACCGATCTCCTTCCACATGTAAGCGATCGCATCGAGGCGGATGAAATCCGCGCCGCGTTCGGCATACAACAGGAGGATATCGAGAATTTCAAGCATGACTTCGGGATTTTCGAAGTTGAGGTCGATCTGGTCGGCGCTGAAAGTGGTCCACACTTTCTTTTCGCCCGACGGAGTCTGAAAGGATGTGAGTAACGGCAGCGCCCGCGGACGCACAACCTGTGAAAGATTCGGCTCGCCTTCAACGGTGACGAAATAATCGCGGTAACGCGAATCGTCCTGTAGAAATTTCTGGAACCATTCGCTTTTGGACGAAATGTGGTTGATCACCGCGTCGAACATCAAGCGGAAGTTTTGCATTGCCGAGACGTCGTCCCAGTCGCCGAGGGCAGGGTCGATTTGGCGATAGTCCACAACCGAGAAACCATCGTCCGACGTCCACGGGTAGAAGGGCAGGATGTGAATCCCGCTGACGACATCCGTCAAATATCCATCACAAAATTTCTTGAGTGTTTGTAATGGCTTTTCGTTTGGCGAACGAACCTGATCGCCGTAGGTGATGAGGATCGAGTCGCGCTGGCTGAGTCCGCCGTCCCGTGGCGCGATGCGAGCGCGATAACGCGTGAGAAGAGATTGAACTCGATCCAGTAGTGGAGCGGCTTTTTCTTCTCCGTACAAGAAGGTCAAGTGATGCAATAAAATATTCAACATGGCTGATTGATTCGATTCATCCCCCCTGTGTATGATTCCGTTTACAAATTTATATACCACAAAATTTTCGGCTTTAGATTAATTCTCGTTTAAACGCTCATCCCCTCTTTTGTCATAGAGGGGATGAATTCGATTGCGATTCTTCGATCTGTCGCTTTCGCACAAGCGGTAAAGCGCCCAGAATCAAAAGGATGATTCCCACAACAACAATAGGCAATGGGCATAACATGAGATAAGCAAAAAAGCCTGCCCAATCTCCCTGTTCCTCGATCTGTATCGAGGTGCCTGCGAATGCCATCGCGCACCCAAATAACGTGATCAATCCTCCTATCAAGATCAGTCCCCAATTCAGGCATGAACCTGGACGAGGGCTGTTCTGCGATACAGGCGGAGGCGCGAACGGATCGGTGCCAGCGCTCGGCAGGTCGTCATTGTTCATCACGGCGGCTCTCCCTGCAACTTTGTCATCATTGCGCCGGCGGAGGCATTTGACCCGCGCCGGGCAGGACGATCATATCCGGCAGGTAATAGGCATATCCATACATGGTCAACACGCCGCATTCGCCGAGGAGGGCGTCAATGGATTGATTCCCATCCGCATCTGCGCCGGTAAGCAATTGAGACGCCAAGCCAGCCGCTTCGCGGATCGTCGGATCAAGGTTTTCATCAAATGGCGCTTGATGAATCATTGCGACCAGATCGCGCAATTGCAACGCCCACGCATCGAGATTCTGCGCGCAGGTCTTCACACTGTCTGCGTAATATTTGATCTCGGCGCTGGCATCGGTTGCTGAAAAGGCATAGTCTGCGTACGTGTTGGCGCCGTTGAGATAACCGGACTGTTCCCCGTTCGCAAGCAAACCAAACCCGTCGCCGGGGTCGAAAATCTCTCCGTTGCCGTCCCAGTCTCCGTAATAATCCCCGGCTTGATTCCCTACGAGCAGATTGATCACCGCTTCCGCATTCGCGCGCATCCCTGCCTCGTCACCCGTTTCGTACGCGTTCAACATCGCGGCGGCGTACTGGTTGACGAGGTCGGTTTGAACATACAAGCCAAACGTCAACGAAACCTGATCGGGCGTTGCATCAGAACCGATGATGAGGTGATAGATATACCCAAACGCTTCGGGCGGAATCGCGGAGGAATAAATCACCTGACCGGATGAATTCGCCGGGTCGTCATCCGGGTTCGCCTCCAGCGTGATCTCGAAACGATTGAACGCCGTAAGCAAATTCCCGCCTTGGGGTTCGTCAAAGACAAGTTCCGCGCCGCCGCTTTCGTTCAACGCCAGCACGCCCAAACTTTGCGAACCGCCATCGCCGACCAGCCACGCTTCATACTGCGCGCCTTCCGGAGGGAACGCCAAAGTTGCGCTCAACACCGCCCGGCTCAGTGTGCCGGCGTTATCCGTAAAGTCTACAAGTCCTACAGGCACGCCGTCTGCAACGGGTGGAAACGCAGATGTGAAATCGGTCGGCGTTTCTTCAACGATCGGAGCATCGGTGACCACGGGCGGCTCGGTTGGAGTCGCGGCGGATCGACTGCGATTCCGAATCTCCAACAAAGTGCATAGCAGACAAAAAACGATCACACCGGCGATGACCCAAACCCGCCTCCGACTCGCGCGTTTCGTCTGCCCCGGTTTCGCCGGCTTTTTCTCCGCCGCGACAGTTCCCGCCCGCGAACCGGCTTCGATTGCCGATTGAAAATCCAATTGCAGTTCACGGCAGGTTTGGTAGCGTTTGTCCGGGTCCTTCTCCAGCGCGCGGTTGATCACGTTTTGTATCCCCGGGTGAATTCCTTCAATGGGCGGTGGAGGCTGGTTGATGTGCATGAGCAGGACAGCCATCGTGCTATCCGCTTCGAAAGGGACGCGTCCCGCGAGCATTTCGTACAAGACGATGCCCAGTGAGTACACATCCGTGCGCGAGTCCACACGCCGGCCCCCGGCTTGTTCCGGACTCATGTACGCGGGTGTGCCGGTCACTGCGCCGGAGGTCGTCTGTGTGGCTGAATGAGCAATGCGAACCAGCCCGAAGTCGGTAAGAACCGGTTCCGCGTCCTCGGGCAATTCTTTATCGAGTTGAACGTCGCCTGATTTCGCATGGAGGAGAACATTGCCAGGCTTGACGTCGCGATGGATCACTCCCTGATCGTGTGCATAATCCAGCGCGGAGGCAAGCGCCGCCAATAAACGGTTGACCTGCTCGTAAGGCAGGCGTCCGCCGGCATCGTGCAAGTTGCGCAAATACCCGGCGAGTGACGACCCCGCAAGATACTCCATGACAATGAAGGGGTGACCATCCACGGTATCGAAATCGAAGATCTGAATGATGTTGGGATGCCGAAGCCCTGCCACCACCTTCGCTTCGCGTTGAAAGCGCGCCAACAGGCTTGGGTCTTCCTCAATGTGACTATGCAGAACTTTCACCGCGACGGACCGTTCAAGCGTGAGATGTGTGCCGAGATACACCTCTGCCATTCCCCCGCGTGCGAGATACTTTTCAATGCGGACTTTGCTGATCGTCTTGCCAATCCACTCTGGCATGTGCGGATTATACTCTCGCGCCGTTTGCGAAGGTAACGCCCTATCAGAAATGATATGCTTCCGTGATGATGCCGCGCGGGATCGAATTCAGCTCGGGCAAAAGCTAAACGAAAAAGCCCTCGTCAAAACGGCGAGGGCTTCTTTTGTGATTGTGTACGCGTTTACCTGTTTACGCTAACTCCATCTCTTCCTGTTTCTTGAACTGGCTCATGTACAACTCGTAGTAAAAGCCTTCCTTCGCGAGCAGTTCATCGTGTTTGCCGCGCTCGATAATTTGACCGTCTTTGAGCACGAGGATCATATCCGCGTTTCGGATGGTGGACAAGCGGTGAGCGATGACGAACGATGTGCGCCCTTTCAGCAATTCGTCGAACGCTTTCTGGATGAGACGCTCGGTTCGCGTGTCGACGCTTGAGGTTGCTTCGTCCAAAATCAATATTTTCGGGTCGGACAGCGCCGCGCGCGCAATGGACAGCAACTGTCGCTGACCCTGGCTCAAGCCCGAGCCGCGTTCGCCCAACACGGTTTGATATTTTTCAGGGAGGCGTTCGATGAACGAATCCGCGTTGGCGAGTTTGACCGCCGCCATCACTTCTTCATCCGACGCGTAGGGTCGCCCAAAGCGGACGTTCTCCATCACGCTCTGGCTGAATAGGAATGTGTCTTGCAGGACGATGCCGATCTGTTCGCGCAGACTCTTCATCGTCACGTCGCGGACATCGATACCGTCGATCTTGACCGAGCCGCTCGATACATCGTAGAAGCGCGGAAGTAAATTGATGATCGTTGTCTTCCCCGCGCCGGTCGGACCGACGATGGCGATCGTTTGTCCCGGCTGCGCGGTGAAAGAGACATCTTTCAACACAGGCACGCCGTCTTCGTAGGAGTGCGAGGCATTGCTGAACTCAACGAGTCCCTTGATGGGCGGCATGATCTTTGAACTCGCTTTTTCCGTCACCGCAGGTTCTTCATCGAGAATATTGAAGATGCGTTCTGCACCCGCAATGCCGTTCTGGATGTTCGTCCACAAGACGGCGATCTGCTGGATCGGCTGGTTGAAGCGCTGAACGTAGGAAAGAAACGTAACGATCAGACCGAAGGTCACGGTTGCGCCGAAGAGGGTCTGACCATTCATCAGCGCCCATCCGCCCACACCGACGACGATGGCGAGCGCGACGTAGGACAGGGCTTCCAGCACCGGCGCAAGCGCGGACGTGTATGAAACGGCGCGCACGTTCGCATCTCGATTCGCGGCGTTGACCTCTTTGAACTGCTCGATGTTCTCGTCCGCGCGGTTGAAAGCCTGAACTTCACGCACGGCAGAGATGCTTTCCTGCAACTCCGCGTTGACGTTGCCGATCTCCCTGCGGCTGGTGCGGAAGGCTTTACGCGCCTGCGCCGAGAAGTAGGCAGTGGCAAAGAACATGATCGGCGCAACGGATAGCGAGAGCAACGCGAACGGCAGGCTCGCGGTGAGCATGTTGTACGAGATCCACACGAGTTGGATGACGCCGCTGATGAATTGCACCAGCGCGAACGAGGTTCCCTGCTCGAGGGCGGAGGTGTCGTTGGTGATGCGACTCATCAGGTCGCCTGCGGTGTGTTCGGAGTAATAACTCAGCGATAGGCGATGCAACTGCTCGAACACCTGCAAGCGCAGTTGACGAATCACATGTTGCGCCGCCCACGTCATGGCAAGGAAGGTGAGACCGAACGACAACGCGCCAGCCACGAATAACACTGCCATGATCATCGTCAGGCGGAACAAACCTTCGATACGCTGGTCACTGGTCATTGTAGACGCATCCGGTGCGGGATAGTTATTCCACGTGTAGGCTTTGTAGATCAATTCTTCGGTGAAAGACAGGGATGAGGGATCGGTCGTCCCAAGCCAGCAGGCGGACGCGGAATTTTCCGCAGGCGAATCAGCCACAAGTCCGAATGAAGCGGTCTGCGATCCCAAAGGCACAATGAAGCAATCAGTTGCCTGTCCGGTCAACACGGGAGTCGTGACGGTCATCCACGTCGAGGCGATCATCACAACCAGCGCGAGCGCGACCATGTACCAGTACGGCGCGAAGTAACGAAGCAAGCGTATGAGCGTGGCGCGCACGTTGCGCGCGACGACGGTTTCTTGTTTGAAGAGGTCTTGCCGATTGCCCATCATAGTGCACCTGCCATGTCATTGCGAGGAGCGTTCGTTGCGACGAAGCAATCCCCAACATGGCGAGGAGATTGCTTCGTCGGGCTAGCGCCCTCCTCGCAACGACATTGTTTGTTGTTAATTTTTATGATCATGTTCATGTACCAATATTTGTGAATTGTGAATTTCCGCGTAGATCGGGCTGTCTTCCATGAGGTCGTGATGTACCCCCTCGGCGACGATCTCGCCTTTATCGAGCACGAGTATTTTGTCCGCGTTCATCACGGTGCTGATGCGCTGTGCAATGACGAACGAGGTGCGTCCCTGCATGAGGCGTTCGAGCGCTTTTTGCAATTGCGCTTCGGTATTTAGATCTACACTCGACGTGGAATCATCGAGGATGAGAATGCGCGGGTTGAGGAGCAAAGCGCGGGCAATGGCGACGCGTTGTTTTTGTCCGCCCGATAATGTGGCGCCGCGTTCACCGACGTGCGTGTTGTAGCCATCGGGGAAGGACATGATGAAGTCGTGCGCCTGCGCGGCTTGCGCGGCGGACTCGATCTCGGCTTGCGACGCGTCGGGTTTGCCAAAGGCGATGTTCTCGCGGATGCTTCCGCTGAAAAGAGTCGTTTCCTGAAGGACGATCCCGATCTTCGAGCGAAGCGATTCGAGTCTCACATCGCGCAGGTCGTGATCGTCAATGGTGATCCTGCCTTCGGTCGGGTCATAGAAGCGCGGCAGTAAATTGATAATGGTGGTCTTGCCGGAGCCTGTCGCGCCGAGCAAGGCGATCGTCTCGCCGGGGTTCGCGGTGAACGAGACATCTTTCAACACTGGGTCTCCGCCGCCGAAATAGCGGAAAGTGACGTTCTCGAACTTCACGGTTCCAGTGACATCGGGCAATGTGATGGCATCGGGCTTATCGGTAATGTCATTCTTTGCATCGAGAATTTCAAAAATGCGTTCGGCGGAGGCGGAGGCTTGCCCGAGCTGCGTGATGATGAATCCGAATTGCGCGATGGGGAAGAACAAGTAAATGAGGTAGAGTGAAAACTCCTGCCATTCGCCGAGCGTGAGCAAACCTGTGATGATCTGTTCGCCGCCCACGTACAGAATCGCGGCTTGACCGAGGTTCGCCACCATGAAGATCAACGGGAACAGGAACGTGAACAGCCGCGCCACGTGGATCTGCTGATTCATCGTGTCATCTGCGGCGGCGCGGAACTTCGTCTGCTGTACCTTCTCGCGTGTGAACGCTTTGATCACTTTCACACCCGCGAGATTTTCCTGCAACACCGTGTTGAGCACGGAAAGTTTTGCCTGCACCTGCGCGAACAACGGCTGGCTGATGATTCCGAAGAACACGAACAACGCGAATGCGATCGGCAGAATCGGCATCGAAGTCCATGCGAGGGTTACATTGGTGGTAAACAAAATGATCACCGTACCGGTTAGCAAGATGATCGCGCCCACGAGTTGCAAGAGTCCCTGCCCGATGAACAAACGGACTTTCTCCACGTCGTCGGTGGCGCGCACCATCAATTGCCCGGTCTGGTTTTTGTCGTGGTATGAAAACGATAGCATTTGAATTTTCGCATACAACTCGTTGCGGATGTCGTACGCGACCGCCTGCGAATTTTTCTCCGCCCAATAGGCTTGCAGGAACGAGAAGACCCCGCGCAAGGCGGCAAAGATGATGATCAAGATGAGGGCGTTGATGAGGATTCGCGGCGCGGACGAAACATCCGCTTCCAACTGGACTTTGAGCTGGTCCATCGTCAGCGACGCGTCCTTGCCTGCGGCTTCGAGAATCTTCGGCAGTGCCGCACCGATGAATTCTGCTGGAATTTTATCGAGCGCGCCCAGAACTTGATTGGCAACGTATCCGCTGGTCACCGCGTCGATGACGTTTCGAATCATGCGCGGCACAGCCAGTTGCGCCAGCGTAGCGATGATGAGGAAAAGATACGGCAACGCGGCTTGGCGTCCGTAGCGTGTTAAATAGCGGATGGCGCGCCCAATTCCCTTGAAGGAGGAGCGTTGACCGCGTGCGCGGGGTTGTGAGCGAGTGAGGGTGGCTTGCATAAGGTTCCTTTGGATAGTTGGTAAGTGGTAATTAGAGAACTGGAGAATTAGAGATACTTCACGAAGATTGGAGACTATAGTTAAAGTTTACATTCGGCTTTTGAATTGAATGTGAAGCAAGTAGGTGGAATGTGCATCCTGTTTACGTGTTTACCGGTGTACTTGTTTCCCTTTCCAGTTCTTTCGCGGCATCGGTCATGATGTTTAACGCTTCACTGACTTTTGCACGCTCTTCAGCGGATAATTTCCCTGCGAGTTCATCCACCCAGCGATAACGTTCCTCGATACCTTGTTGAATCAATTTCCTGCCTTTGTCAGTGAGGTTCAACAGTTTTGCGCGGCGGTCGTTCGGGTCTTCGTCGCGTTTGATGTAACTGTTCTGCACGAGCTTATCCACCAATTGACTCGCGGCAGCATTGCTGATGTCGAACCGTTCGCTGATGTCGGAGACTCCGCACGAACCCTTGTGATGCAGTTGCATCAGGATACTGAACTGCGGCATCGAGAGTCCGGTGGATTTGGCAAACTGCCCCCAGCCGCGCATCGAACGGTGCATAAAAACGTCCATCCATGAACGGATGGCTTGCGTGAACGTGGATTTCGTCATGGTTAAGCCTTCTTTTTAGTTAAGCGGGCTTAACTTTATGCAGGAATCGAGTTTTGGTCAAGAGGCTGGTGAATAAGAGGATTGTAAGAAGATCATCAACCGCCCTGTTCATCCAGAGCGTACGCAATGGCTTGCTCCATCGTCATGGAGCGGGCACTTGACGCAAGCGCCTCAAATTTTGCATCCCCAAGTTCTTCGCGCAAGATGGCTTTGAGGCGTGTCACCTCGATTTGATCAATATTCTCCAAAGGATTTGCCCGTGCTTCTGCCTCTGCCTCTCCTACACTCAATAGTTGCGAGGCGCGCTCGAAATCCTTTTCGACACTGGCGATGCTCGCAAAGCCTATGAAACACTCGGCAAATTGCCTTCGCAAACCAATCTGTTGGTCGAAAAGTAGACATTCCGTGTACCACTCTTTGGCGCGTGTATAGTCCCCTTCGCGAGTCGCAATCACGCCCAACAGCCATAAGGGCATATCGATCAAGAAATTAAGGCGTGCCTGTCGGTAGAAATGCAGAGCCTCCTCTAACTGTGGGCGGGCTTTTGCGTAATTATTACCATGATCCAATGCAAGATACACCAACATGACGTTCGTTTTTGCCGCGCTGATCCTATCTCCACATTCCCGATAGAGCCTGAGGCTCTGTTCCAATGCCTGACGTGCGCCCATGAAATCGCCGCTACGTTCTAATTCGAGACCCATATCAGAAAGCATACTCGCCATCTCCCACGGATCGCCTGCTTCTTGAAACAATTTCAAAACATCGTCATACCTCTGACGTATCTGAATCGGTGTGTCCGTGATAGTACTCTTCGTGAAATTATGGTGCATATGCCTTGCCCATGCCAGGTCCACTTTGCCTTCCGGTCCTAGAAGGAGAGACAATCGTTCACTTTCCCTGAAATGAGCCTCACTTTGCTTTTTGTCACTTGAATTCCATTTTAAAACCCCAACAAAGCGGTGCGCCCTGGCAAGCGCTTGAATTTGATCGGCAGGTAAAGGTTTGGTGAGCAGATTTTCGAGAGCCAGACTCGGTTCCTGCACGTGGACGCGCCAAGTCCAAAACCATTGTAGATCAGTTACTAAACAGAGACCTTCGGCGATGGCATCGCTTGCCTGCGCCCAATTCAGCGCGGCACGGATATTGTCGTATTCAGCATCTAAACGGTACAACCATTCTAACTGGTCAGCGCTTTGAAGATGGGGTCTAGCCTGTTTTGCCAATGCGCTGAAATATGCCAAATGTCGGTTGCGGATTTCAATTTCCTCGCTCGATCCTCGCAAACGCTCGAGAGCATACTCTTGAATCGTCACCAGCATCTCATAACGATCTTCACGCGATTCATTTGCCGCCCGCCGTATGAGACTCTTATCGAGAAGTAAGGTGAGGAGTTCGGGCACAGACTTCTCGGTAACTGTGTGCGCAAATATCGCCTCCACATCCGCCATTGTGAAGCCTCCTGAAAATACCGAGAGGCATATGAACAGTCTTTGCTCATGGACAGAAAGGAGGTTGTAACTCCAGTCAATAGCATTCCGTAACGTCTTCTGACGTTCAGAGGCAGCGCGCATGCCATCGGCAGTCAATACGAATTGACCGCTCAAACGCTCGAGCAATGCCTGCGGCGACATGAGGCGCATCCGTGCGGCGATCAATTCGATCACCAAAGGTAAACCATCCAGACGTGAGCAAATGGCAATAATAGTTTGTACGTTTTCGGCGGTTAGTTTGAAATCGGGCTTTACAGCGCGGGTGCGCTCGACAAATAACATCAACGCGGGGAAGTCTGAGGCGTGGTCCAGATCAATGGACTCTCTTTCTTTGGGGATGTCAAACGCGGGGACGGGATACAACCATTCGCCGGGGATGCGGAACGACTCCCGGCTAGTAGCCAGCATCTTTAAACGGGGGCAGGCTGAAAGGAGGAAGGAGGCGATGGAAGCCACTCCTTCGATCAGATGTTCGCAATTATCCAGCACGACCAGCATCTGTTTCCGCCCAATGCTTTCTTTAAGTTGATCTTCAGGAGCGCTGTCACCACTTTCCATATATCCCAGCGCTTGAATGATCGCGGGGGCAATCGAATAGGGGTCTTCAAACAAAGCCAGCGCGACGAAGAAAACACCATCTGGAAAATCGTGAAGGGCTTCATGCGCCGCTTCGATGCTCAGCCGCGTCTTTCCAATCCCCGGCGGACCGATCAAGGTAACAAGACGAATATCGTCCCTGGCTAGATATTCGCGTACAAGGGTAATTTCTTTTTCACGGGCAATTAATGATGTAGTTGCAGCAGGGAGACTTATACGAGGCGTTTTGCCCGAAGCTCGCCAAGGCTGGTTTTCATCCGTTTCAACAGGGGCGAATTTCCAATCACCGCGTGCAAAACGCAAGAATTCTTTTCGCTCGATTTTGGGAATGTTGAAGATGTCTGCCAATCGTTCGACGATCTGCTCCGACGGACGGCGTTCCTCCGCTTCGATCTTGCGGATGGTTGCCGCGGAACACCCGACGCGTTCGCCCAGCCCCTCGCGGGTCAGATCGAGGGCTTTACGTTTGAGTTTGAGCCAGTACCCAAAGGAGTTTTGTTCCATTCAGATTAACTTACCAAGATTGTCACATTTTTTGTCACAATTTGTGTGACCAAAAGGGAATAATAAATTGTTATTGTATAGGCTGAGGAGCCAAGCAGGCTCTCATAAACATTATAACTGGTCGAATCGGAACGCATCATTGGTAAAAGGAAATATCCCATGAGCGACAAGAAAGAAGAGCAAAAAGCCTCCTTTTGGCTGACCCTGCCCGGATGCATCACAGCCCTGGGCGGATTCGTAACCGCTGTGGTGGGGAGTTATGTTGCGCTGGTGGTTGCGGGGGTGATCCCCGCGCCGTTTGCCCCCACTCCCACCTCTCCACCGCCGATGATCGCAACCTTGCCGAATCCTGAAGTGACGAAACCTCCCAGCGCATCTGCGGATGATTCAGTTTCCTTTGTTCCAACCATCCTGCCGACTTCAACATTTCCCCCTCCACCTGTGATGCCGCCAACAGTCACACAAGTGCCGCAAAGTGTATGTGAGCGATACGCAACCATACCGCTTCAACTTTATTGGAGCGAGGAACGTCAGGACAATATTTCAGTAGCCAGAGTTGAAAGCATTAACGGCGCAACGTCGGCGGGCTATCGTTTTGTGGCTACCGAAGGACATGTTTTTCAAAACCCCCAAGATGGGACGATCCCTCTGGTGCTTTATTATGAAGGATATACATCTTTCGATAATTTCACGGTAGCAACTTCGGAAGGAATCGCTCAGGCGATTGCGGCTGGATATTGGCGTGTGAGCGATTCTGTCGAGGGGTACGTTTTAAGAACGCAACTTCCCGGGACCATCCCTTTGAATCTGTATTATCACGCTCAACGCGGCGATAACTTTACGACCGCATCGCAAAGCGGACAAAACGATGCGCAAGCATGGAATTATCAATTCATTCGCACAGAGGGGTATGTCTGTCCGTGAAGGGTGGGTATACATCCTGAACCCAGATAATTGTCACACTTTTTGTCACACTTTTGGTGACCAAGCCCAAAGGGCAAATTGCTACAGTATACAAATACAAGACTATTCTAGGTTCCTGAGAATAGAAGAACAAGATCAACTGTCCTTGAATGACGGAGTAGCCATGAAGAAGATATTGAAACGAATTATGATCTTTGTCGGAGGGCTTATTGCACTTATTCTTTTTGTGGTTGCGGGATTGTATTTGAGAGCAGAGGCACGTTTCAATCGAACCTATACCATCCAGGTTGAGTCCATTGCAGTTGTAAGCGATGCAGACAGTTTGGCAATCGGCAGGCATTGGGCTGAAGTGCATTGCCAATCGTGTCACGGGGAAGACCTGGGCGGCGGTCCGTTTTTTGAAGACCCGGCGCTTGGCTATGTGGATGCCCCCAACCTCACTTCGGGTACAGGCGGCATTGGCAATAGCTACACCGATGCCGATTGGATTCGCGCGATCCGGCATGGGGTGATGCCAAATGGCAAATCCGTTTTTCTCATGCCATCCAATGATTTTTATTATGCCAATGATCAAGCTCTTGCCGGGATGATCGCGTACATGAAAACGCTCCCTCCCGTGGATCGTGAAACTCGTTCGCGTTCGTTGACCCCGCTTGGGAAAGTGTTGTTTCAATTGGGAGTGTTAGGCGAGTTACTGCGAGCAGAAACGATCCCTCACAATGTGCGTCCGTCCGCTCCTCCCGAGGGAGTCACCGTGGAATACGGAGAATACCTTGCAAATGCTCATGGCTGCAAAGCCTGCCATGCAAGCAACCTTGCAGGCGGTCAACCTCCGGAACCGGGCGCGCCTTTTGCTCATAATCTCACACCAGGCGGCGAACTGATTGGTTGGGACGAAGCCGACTTCTTCACTGCCATGCGGGATGGTCGTACACCAAGCGGAAGGCAGTTATCGGATGCGATGCCATGGAAAGGTCTCGGTAATCTGACAGATGATGAATTGAGAGCGATCTGGCTTTACTTACAGGCTCAACCTGCATTGCCAACAAACGAACGTTAAACAAACATTCAAAAAGGAGATAAACCATGTTACGAACCCCAGTTTTCAAAGTTTTACGGATCGGCGCGCTGGCACTGCTGGTGCTGGCTTTCGCCATCGGCGCAGTGGGTGCACAACCTGCCGCCGCCGCAAACCCTGCCAAGGTCTCCAACGGATGGATGCCTTTCACAGGCCTCTTGTACGACGCCCGAACGGCGAGCTTCATCACCCTCAACGGCAAGGTCCACATCGTGGCGCGCTGGAAGCAAGTCTCCGCCAGCCAGGCGCAGGTGGACATCCATGCCAATCTCTCGGCGGATGGCGTGACCGTGACGACCGATACAGGCATTCCCTACATGGCCTACGGCGCGGGGCAGAGCAGTTTCTTGTTTCCCACTGACCCGATCTTTCCCAACGACCCTCTCTTTCCCAATGACCCTCTCCGCGTGTACGTGCCATCCTTTTGGTTGGCATTGCCGCCGAATCCGGTTTTCCCTAATGATCCCATACGACCGTACCGGCTTGCGATGCAATTTGACCTGGTCTTCTCGGCGGCGGGTGTGCTCGATTTCAATGCCAGCGCGGTGTACGTCGACTTCGCAGAAGATGTCGGTCTCGGTGATGGTGGTTGATTCTGCACCACCCGTGCAAGAGATTCGCAAGATGAACAAAAAGCACGGAGCGTAAAACGCTCCGTGCTTTCGTTTCTTTCATGAAACACATAAATTCTTCGGGATAATTTCCCGAAACAATCGGGAAAGGTTCCCTTTGTGCCTGCCAGCGGGCATGCTACATTGGATGCAGAATTTTCAAAAGGAGAAAAAATGAAATCCAAGTTCCGTATCTTCTGTATCCTCGTGTTGACCTCATTGATCCTGGCGGCTTGCCAGGGCGCCGCGCCCGCGCAAACGGATGAGACCGAGCAGAACATCGCGGTTGTCCGCCGGTTCTACGAAGAATTCTCGAACGGCAACGCGGATGTGATCCTTGAAGTGCATCCTGCCACGATCACCATGCACTACGCAGGCGCCGTCGAAGAGGTCGAGACGCAACTCCTGTATGACGATCTCGCCGCGCTCAAAGCCGCCAACCCAGACCTGCGCGCCGAAATCCACGATATTTTTGGAAAGGGCGACATCGTGGTAACAGAACTTACATGGACAACCACGCACACTGGAGATTACTTTGGGATCCCCGCCAGTGGCAATACAACCCTGCACCCCGGTATTGTGGTGCGCAGGCTCGAGGGCGGAAAGATCGTCGAATCGTGGGAAATGTGGGACGATCTGGCGTTCATGCAAAGCATCGGCTACCTGCCTTCCTGGGATGAGATCGTGGCAAACCAAAGTCAGCCCTCAGCACCCACGCTCATCACCATTCACCAACTCAACCCATTGGTTGGCATCTGGCGCGGACACGGCGGTACGCCCAGCGATCCGCCTCAAACGTATTGGTGGTTCAAACCGGATGGCACGTATACCGTCACCTTCGAACTTGAACAATTCAGCGACAATTTTTCAGTGGAAAGCGGTACCTTCATAGTGAACGGAACGCAGTTGATCCTTGAAGCCACAAGCAACGGTTGTTCCGGCGATCCGGTGACAGCGAAAGGAACCTACGAAGCCGAATTGTCGTTCAATGGCGAGGGCTCACCTCAGGCTCTAAAATTACAAGCGGTCAGCGAAGAATGCACGAACCGGAAGAATGCGTTGGGTTTATTGCCCTACGTACAAGCCCAGCCATAGAATAAAACCCAAAGTTTTTAGATCCGCCCTCCGCGTTGCCGGAGGGCGGTGATCTTTGGCTACAACAAGTATTTGCGCTTATAATTCCTCGTGCGCTCCCACGGAGTCAGGCATGACAGCCCAGTTGAACATAAATTTAGAACCGGATAAACGCCTGCTTTCAATGCTACGCGCGGTGTGGTGGATCACGGCAGGCTTAAGTCTTGCGTTGATCGTGGCGGCATCGATCTATCGCATCAACCGTCCCTGGCAATTCGAGGAGTCGGATTATCTCGCTGTTGCGCGTCTCGGTTTGACCATTCCTTTTTACAATGCATGGTATTCCACACTGGAATTAGCCCTGCCCATCATTTGGGCTTGTCTTGGCTTGATCATATTTGTCCTTCAATCTCAAGACCAGGGCGCGATTATTTTTTCCATTCTTTTGCTTACCTTTCCTGTTACCGGTCCTCCTACCTTCAATGCCTTGGCGCGCGATTACCCTATTTGGAGCGTTCCATATGAGGTCGTAACCACTATCGGACTGCTCGCCTCATACCTTGCGTTCTACCTTTTCCCAGATGGACAGTTTGTGCCACGCTGGACGCGTTGGATGGTTCCCATATGCTTCATGTGGGTTGTGTTAACCATGCCTGCAAAGGGACTCTGGCATAATACGCTTGTCGGCAGTCTCGGGCATCTCGTCTTGCTGGCAATCGGCATCGGTGCATTGATCTACCGGTATCGGAATGTCTCCTC
>CAZQES010000094.1:0-15303 GCA_964591425.1 uncultured Anaerolinea sp. | reverse complement strand
TTGTGCTCGCCTGCTCCATCAACTTCCTTTGGTAGGTCGCAACTTGGGTTATTTACAACGGAAAGGTTGTTTCAGAACTCTCCGAAATCAAAACCTCTTTTTGACCTTTATTCATTGGATCTAACAGGGCAGGTAGATCGTTTAGCGGAAGCAGGTTCAGGAGGAAAATTTAGCATTTCTCCCACTGGGACACATGTTGCCTTAACGACTAATTCTAGAATCGCCGTATTGAACTTGAAAACCAACAAACAGATAACCTTGCTTGAATTTAAGCCCCTGTTGATTCCAAGTGAATTCATGTTTATTGCAAGAGTTGATTGGGATCCCCAAGGAGGTTTTGTAATGACAGCAATCCCTCCTGAAAAGTGGCACTACTCTGACTATGCAGGCGAGCCCGTACAGGTTTGGCGACTCTTTGTGAACGGACAAAATGAATTGATTACGGAATTTCAACCCTCCTTTCGTGATTTGGGAGTATCTGTTTCTCCAAATCTTCAATATGTCCTCTATTTAGACGAATCATGTTTTCCTAAGACGGGGATGTTGACCGTCCATGATATTACTTCAACGTCTAAAACTTCTCTTTTTTGCGTAACAAATTTACCTCAATGGACTCCAGACAATGATCATTTTTATTTTCAAGCGGATGGACTTTGGCAAATAGGCAGTATTTCTAGTCCTGCTTATCAGCCACTGAACGTTCTCAACGTGCCTATCGCTCCAAATATTCATATACCCCCACAATTAACATGGATAAACGACGAGTATTTTTTGCTTGTTCTACGAAGCATTGATTCGTGTACGCTAAGTATCGCAACGCTGGAAGGTATCGCCACGGAAATTAGTCGAACATCGCCAGATAAGTGTCCTCGAGATATTGATTTCAGCCTATCCAATTAACAAATATTCACCTGAGTAAGCCTGTTCTATCATCTCCGGTAAACCAAAGAAAGCACTAACGCCCCCGATAAGCCGACAGCCATATCTACGATCGTATCTTCCAGTCCACGCACCATGGTTGTGCCAAAGAGAAAATCGAACGCGTTCTCGTAAAATTCCCAGAGGATGATCGTCGTGCCGGTACAGGTGAAGGCAAATAAGATTTGGATCAGAGCGGGAATATCGCCAAGAAATTTCTGCGAATGTTTGATGGCGGAACGAAAAAAATACGTGATCGCCACGCCGCCCATGAAGTGTGTGGGAATATCGAGTGGCGGGAACAAATCGAAAAGCCCCAGCGCGAGACCGATCAGATAAAAACCGACCACCGCCAGCGGCGCCCACGCCGATTCACGCAGAGCGGTAATGATCCATTCCAAGATTTTTGTTTTTGAATTCATGGTCGTTGAGAAAATTGTACCAAATGAAAAACCGCCGATCGCTCGGCGGTTTCACTCAGGGATTTCTGCGCTTACATCATGCGCGAAACGACGCTATTCCAGAACCAGCGGATGAGCAAGGCAAGCATCATCGGTCCGAGGAAAGTAAGGAAGCCGCCGACAAAACCGGTGATAAATACGCCGACAACAGGGGCGGTTTCCAGCGCGTTGTACACAACGTACAACAAGAGATAACGCACACCGGTATTCGTGAGGTCCTCCGTATCCCCGAAAAACCAACCGACGAGGACGCCAACGAGCATCAACGCCCAGCCCAAGTATTGATTCTGAATCGAGGGAATTGCCCCAGCCAGCGCGGCGACGAGTCCGCCGAGCACATACACCCATCGCCAGGTGGCTCTCGAATCCATGCCCGCGCTTGCTTGCGGCATAGCGGCAGGTTTTGCCTGAGCTTTCGATTGTGATTTTTTGGTCGCCATTTTCATTCTCCTTTTTGATGACGGCACTTGCCATACTTTACAACACGTATGGATTGGAAAGTTACTTGAAAACGAGCCTCCTGAACCCCGCATGGCAGTTTACCCGTGAGGGTATAATCTCACCGCTTCATGAAGATCCTCACCGTTCTCACGTACTACCGTCCGCATACATCGGGACTCACCATCTACGCGGAACGACTTGCACGTGCCTTCGCACGGCGCGGGCATCAAGTGACGGTTCTCACCACACAATACGACCCGTCATTGCCGCGCGAAGAAACGCTGGATGGCGTTAGGATCATCCGTTTGCCGGTAGCGGCGCGCATCAGCAAAGGCGTGCTCGCGCCGACGTTCGGCATCGTCTCGACCAAACTCGTCGCCCAACATGATGTCGTCCAGTTGCACCTGCCGCAATTCGATGCGCCCGGCGTTGCATTCCGCGGTCGTCTGTTCGGCAAGCCTGCCGTGTTGACGTATCACTGCGATTTGTTGCTGCCCCCCGGACTGTTCAACCGCTTCGTCAACGCGGTGGTCGATTTTCAAAACAACATGGCGGGACTGTTATCGAGTCACATTGTGACGTACACACAGGACTACGCGGACAACTCTCCCTACCTCTCGCGCTACGCTTCAAAACTGACCCCAATCCTGCCTCCCGTGGAGTTGCCGAGTCCACTCCCCGGCGCGGTGGAGGCGTTCGCAACCGAGCATCGCGTCCGTGAGAGGAAGCCGGTCATCGGCATGGCGGCGCGCTTCGCCGCGGAAAAGGGAGTCGAAGTCTTGCTTGATGCGCTGCCGACCATCCTGAAAAAATATCCGAAGGCACAGGTGCTTTTCGCAGGCACGTATCAAAACGTGATGGGCGAACAAGCCTATTCCGACCGGCTCATGCCGCGCATCCGCGAGTATGAAATTGCAGGCCATTGGACGTTTTTGGGAAACCTCGATCCGGTCGAAATGGCGGCGTTCTACCCCAACCTCGATGTGTTGACCGTCCCTTCGCTGAATTCAACCGAGGCATTCGGGCTCGTGCAGATCGAAGCGATGATGAACGGCGTGCCGTGCGTTCCGTCCGCGTTACCGGGGGTGCGCCAGCCAGTGACGATGCACGGCATGGGGCGCGTCGCCAGGATCGGCGATGCGGCTGATCTGGCTGAATCCATTCTCACCGTCCTGAATGAACCGCAAAAATTCGAGGGCGATATTGAATCCATCAAGAGATCCTACGCTCCCGATTCCATCGCACAAGAATATGAAAATTTGTTTGCCCGACTTATAGGGAAGGAATGAACAATCGTCAATCGCAAATCGAAAATCGTAAATCGAAGGATTTTCTATTTTTACATTTGCGCGATCTGCCATACTTCCGCGCGTTCTTGCGGGCAATTGAATCGTCGTATTATCAAGAGTTGTCATTACCCGCGCCCGTCTACGATGTGGGATGCGGCGACGGGCACTTCGCTTCGCTGACCTTCGACCGAAAGATCGATGTGGGTCTCGACCCGTGGCATGTGCCGATCCACGAGGCGAAAAAATACGACGCCTACAAAACGCTCGTCGAAGCCGATGGCGCGATGTCGCCATTCCCTTCAGACTATTTCGCCAGCGGATTCAGCAATTCGGTCCTCGAGCACATCCCGCACATTGACGATGTATTGAAAGAGACCGCGCGTGTACTGAAGAAGGATGCGCCGTTCTATTTCTGCGTGCCGAACACAAGGTATCTGAGCGAACTGTCCATCTCGCGCATCTTGGGCAAGGGCTACACCGAATGGTTCCGCAAGATCTCGCGCGTGCACCACGCGGATGAACCTGTCGTTTGGAAAGAACGGTTGGAACGCGCCGGTTTTGAAACGATACGGCATTGGCACTACTTTTCGCCCTCCGCGATGCGCGTGTTAGAATGGGGACATTATTTTGGTTTGCCCTCTTTATTCGCAAAATTTTTCACCGGCAAATGGATCATCGCGCGCACCGAATGGAATCTCTGGCTGACGAAAACGTTCGTTGCCAGATACGCCTCGCCTGAACCGATCGAAAACGGGACATTTACTTTCTATATCGCACGGAAGAGGTAGACAGGTAAACACGTAGACACGTAAACAGGCTATTTCAAAACTTGTATACCTGTGTACTTGTGTACCAGATATACGTATCCCCCATGCCCTTCGACGAAAACTATTTCTCTACCCATACGTATGCCAACGTCAACTTCGCCACATTCAGCATGTACTGGTGGTCGAATCGATTTTATGCCATGCTGGCGCGGCGGTACGGCAAGCGCGGCGCGCGCCTGCTGGAGGTTGGCTCAGGCTTGGGGCATCTCGTGGGTCAGCTCGAAGATACGTTCGAAACGTTCGGCTGTGATATCAACCACTGGGCGGTCACACGATCGAAATCCGTTGTAAAAAAAACGAGTTTGCAAACCGCCAGCGCGCAGGAACTTCCATTTAGCGACGACTCATTTAACGTGGTTATCATCAAGCACATCGTCGAGCATTTGCCCGACCCGCAAAAAGCCCTTCACGAGATCGGGCGTGTGACCGAACAAGGCGGCACATTGATCCTTGCCACGCCGAACCTCGACTCCCTGCTCAAACCGTGGAAGGGCGAGAAGTGGATCGGTTATCAGGACCCGACACATATCTCGTTGAAGCGACCCGCCGAATGGGTCTCCTTCATCGAAGGCGCAGGCTTTACAATTGAGCGCATCTTCGCCGACGGGTTTTGGGACGTGCCGTATATTCCGCTCATCCCCAACCTCATCCAAAAGTTGACCTTCGGCTCGCTCGGCGGATTTCAGGCGATCACCGGCTTTGTCTTCCTTCCCATGCGGTGGGGGGAAAGCATTATGATCATTGCGAAAAAGAATTGACGATGAACAACGAACCCGACGACCGCGACCGAACTCCCGCGCAGGAACCCAGCGTCCTCGATTACGTCAAATCCCTGTTTCGATTCGGGGAGGGCGAGAGGATTCAGATTCCTGAATTTGTGGAGGATGAAAAACCGACCTCCCAGTCTCCAATCTCCAGTCTCCAATCTGCAATTACAAATTACCCATTACCGACGCCCTTTCCCTGGCGCTCCCTCCTCGCACTGCTCCTTGCACTCGTGGGTCAATGGTTTCTCGAGCCGCCGCCGGATACCCGTCCGTTGGGGATCGCCTTGTTTATCGGCGCGCTCTCCGCGTTGGCGTGGGCGCTCTATCGCGGCGAGTGGACACTCTCACCGCCCGCGCCAACCTCCGAACGGACAGACCCGCTCACCTATCGGTTCATTTTTTTGCTCGTCAGTGTTGGGCTTGCGGTTTGGGCATTTGCGATATTCGACAACAACCTCTTCACGAGGTTCAACGTTTTCATCTGGTGTCTCGCGCTCGCTTGTTTCATGTGGGCGTTCTGGGTCGGAAGCGCGAACGACCAACACTGGCGGGTACGACTCACAACCTTTTTCAACCGCGATTCGTGGACGATCAGCATTTCACGATGGACTCTACTCCTCATCGCCGCCACCGCGCTCGTCTTTTTCTTCCACTTCACGCAGACGGAGACCGTCCCGCCTGAGCCGTTCAGCGACCACGCGGAAAAAATCCTCGATGTGTACGAAGTCTCGCAGGGTCAAACGAGCATCTTCTTCCCGCGCAACACGGGCCGCGAAGCCATTCAAATGTATTGGACTCTCTGGGTCGCCAACCTGTTCGGCACCGGCTTGTCGTATCTGAGCCTGAAACTCGGCACTGCCATCCTCGGCTTTTTGACGCTTCCTTTTATTTATCTGCTCGGAAAAGAGATCGGCGGACCGCGCGTGGCGTTGATCGCGTTCTTCCTTGCGGGAATCGCTTACTGGCCCAACGTGATCAGCCGCATCGGACTGCGCTTCCCGCTCTATCCCCTCTTCGTCGCGCCGACGCTTCTTTTCCTCCTGCGCGGCTTGCGGACCCGCAACCGCAACGATTTCCTCCTCTCCGGCTTGTTCCTCGGGCTTGGCTTGCATGGGTATAGTCCCTTCCGCATTGTGCCGTTCGTCGTTGTTGCCGCGTTCGTTTTGTATTGGCTTCACTCGCGGTCGCAGGACGCGCGTAAAACACTTCCGATCTGGCTTGCCTTGCTCGCGCTCACTTCGTTACTTGTTTTTCTTCCGCTGTTACGATTCTGGCTCGACAACCCGGAGATGTTCGGCTTCCGCGCCTTCTCGCGCCTGAGCGACATCGAACAACCATTGCCGGGACCCGCCCACGAGATCTTCGCCTCGAACGTGCTTAAGGGATTGATGATGTACAACTTCGATGACGGCGAGATCTGGGTCAATTCCATCCCGCACCGTCCCGCGCTGGATATCGTCACCGGCGCGTTCTTCGTGCTGGGATTCTTCCTCGTGCTGGTTCGTTACGTACGCGAGCGTCATTGGCAGGATTTGTTCCTGCTGGTGTCCATTCCGTTGTTGCAATTGCCGTCCACGCTGTCATTGGCGTTTCCCGGCGAGAACCCGGCGTTGAACCGCGCGGGAGCCGCGTCCATCCCGGCGTTCCTTTTGGCGGCGATGGCGTTCGACGGCTTGCTCACCAGCCTCAAGGGCGGAGGGATGCGCCGCGTCCTGATGTGGGCGCTCGCGGGAATCCTGTTGTACGCGTCGGCTTCGCAAAATTACAGCCTCGTGTTCAATACGTTCGCCAACTCGTTCCGGCAGGGATCGTGGAACACATCCGACATGGGCAGAGTCATACGAGAGTTCGAGCAAACGTATGGCACAACGGACACGGTTTGGGTGGTGCCGTTCCCGTATTGGGTAGATACGCGCCTGCCCGCAGTGTGGGCGGGGATCCCGAACCGCGATATGGCGATGTGGCCCGAGAACCTGGCAGGCACAGTAGAATTAACAGGACCGAAGTTGTTCATCGTGAAGGCGAACCCCGAAGACCCGACCGCCAACGACCAACAGTCGCTCGATATTTTGCAATCGTTGTATCCGAATGGACAGTTACGTTTGTTCGATTCGGACGTGCCGGGTCACGATTTTTGGATGTTCTTTGTGCCGAGTCAATAATTACCCGCCAAGCACGCGATGGACGCGAAGTTTCTTTTTTTCTTTGCGCTCTTAGCGGGCTTCGCGGTTCGAAAATTTATGAATCACAAAAAATATTTCTGGGTATTCGATCTTCTCCTCCTGCTCGTACTCGTCCTTGCAGGCTATTTGCGTTTGACGGGAATCAATTGGGGCGAAGGCGAACACCAGCACCCGGATGAGAATTTTCTTTCAGGGGTGCTTGGGAGTCTCCATGCCCACACATGCACGGACGAAACTCTTCCCATCGAGGCTTGCCCGGAGGAGCAACAACGCTGGATCAGCCTCGGGGAATATTTCGACAGCAAGACCTCCACGTTGAATCCGTACAATCGCGGCTACGCGTTCTTCGTCTATGGCAACCTGCCGATGACCGTTGTGCGCATCGCGGCGGAGGTGACGAATGAGTTCGATGTGAAATTGCTGGGTAGGCAATTCTCCGCACTTGCCGACCTGTTCACCATCTTCTTCCTCTACCTGATCGTCTCGCGTTTGTATGACCGCCGCGTGGGTTTGCTCGCCGCGCTCTTCTCCGCGCTGACCGTGATGCAGATCCAGCAGTCGCATTTCTTCACTACCGACCTGTTCGTCAACATGTTTGCGTTCCTGGCAATCTATTTTGCCGTTGAGATAGCATTACGAAAAGAGCAGAGACTAGAGACTAGAGATTTGTCCGCCGACTCAATAGATAGTCTCGAGTCTCGAGTCTCCAATTCTCCAATTCTCGATCCCTCAACCTTTAATTACAAATTACTATTTACTTCTCCTCTCCTCTTCCTCAGCCTCGGCTTCGGCATTGCCTACGGCATGGCGCTGGCATCGAAAGTTAACATCTATCCGCTGGCGATACTCTTGCCGGGCGCGTTTGCGTTGCGTCACTTAATCAACAAAAGAGAAAGCAACCGACCATTCAACACTGATTACTGGTTACTGATCACTGCGTGTCTCATCATCGGCGGACTCGCTTCATTGATCTCCTTCCGCGTCTTCCAACCCTACGCGTTCGATGGCTTTGGGTTGAACCCACAATGGGTGGCGAACATTCAGGAACAACGTGTTCAAGCCAAAGGCGACGCCGACCTGCCGTGGAATCTTCAATGGGCGCGGCGTTCCCATTTGTATTCCTTTGAAAATTTGACGATCTGGGGTTTGGGTTTGCCTCTCGGCATCCTCGCGTGGATCGGTTTCTTGTACATGGGCTGGCGAATCCTCAAAGGTGAATGGCGTCACGCACTGCTCTGGGGTTGGACGGCGGCGTATTTCATCTGGCAATCGCTCCAATTCAACCCGACGATGCGGTATCAACTTCCGATCTATCCACTGCTCGCGATGATGGCGGCGTGGGTGGTGTTTGAACCGATACAAAATTACGCAATACGCAGTACGCAATACGCAACACGTACTGCGTACAACGTACTGCGTTTCGTCATCACCCTCACCGTGGTTGTCCTCACAGCATTGTGGGCATTCGCCTTCCAAAGCATTTACACGCGCACGGAACCGCGCATCGCCGCTTCCCGCTGGATCTATCAAAACGTGCCGGGTCCGATCAATTTGCACATCCAAACATCCGAAGGTGAAACTTACAACCACCCTCTGCCATTTCCCACCGGGATTTTCATCGAGCCCGGAGCCCCATACCAGATTCCTTTCATTGCACAGAACGACGGCTTGCTCAAAGAAATACTTCTTGCGCACGTTGTAGATTTACCGGATCAGACCACATCTCAGCTGTATTTGACTGTTTGGCAGACTTTGGAAGACTCACAGCCTCTTGCCTCAGCAGTTTCTGTTCCTGCATCATTGAACACATCGCATGCCGTAATTTTTGATATTGCCACCTCCGTGACCGCAAACCAAACCTATTACTTGAAGTTGGAGAATCCGATCCTTGAAGGGCGGGCAAATCTTTGCGGCACCATACGCATCGTCATTCAGAATGGCGATCAAGCAACAGAACAGGTCGTCGATGCATCAGCCCCTTGCACTGTAACTGCTGAAAATCCATTTACAGTCTCTTTCATCCCGCAAGTTGACGGGACGCTGAGCAAGATCAATCTGGAAAATGTCGTAACGACACTTCCCGGATCATCCTCTGAAAGTCATACTCTAAACTTATCCATTTCCAAGAACCCAGAATTTACAACCAATGAAACGGTTGCCCGCGTGTCTGTGACTGGGACATTCATAGCCATTGACGACCCACGCGGCGATTCGTACACGTTTAAGCTAGATGAACCAATTGATCTTGAAGGCGATACACAGTACTACCTTCGCCTCGAAACGGATTCCGGCGCGCTCACACTGACCGGCTCCGCTGTCGTCAACGAAACGGACTACGATTACCCGCTTCCCTTCCGCGTGGACGGCTACGACGCGTTCGGCGGACTCTACCGCGGCGACCTGAACCTCCAAGTCTACTGGGACGACAACGCCGACAAACTGACGCGCTTCACTTCCACGCTCGATCAAGCGGACTACATCTTCATCCCCACCAACCATCAATACGGACAGATCACGCGCTTGCCCGAACGCTATCCGCTGACCACGTTGTATTACCGCGAACTCATCGGTTGCCCGGTCGGTGAAGACATTATCCGTTGCTATCATGAAGCCAAACCTGAGGATTACGAGGGCAGACTCGGATTCGATCTCGTTGCTGTGTTCGAGACATTCCCGAAATTAGGCAACTTCGAGATCAACGATCAGTACGCTGAAGAAGCGTTCACCTTCTACGATCATCCAAAAGTGATGGTTTTCAAAAAGAACGAAAATTATGATTCGGCGAAGGTCCAGTCCATCCTCAGCACAGTAGACTTGACCAAAGTGGTCCGCCTCACCCCGCGCCAGTTCGATAACTTCTCCAATTTGCTTTTGCCCGCCGACAGGCTCGCCAGTCAACGCGCCGGCGGAACGTGGTCTGAACTGTTCGATTACGACTGGATTCAAAATAAATATCCGTGGCTCGGGTTGCTCATCTGGTATTTTTTCATCTTCATTCTCGGTCTCGCGATCTACCCGTTGATTCGAATCGCCATGCCCGGTCTTGCCGACAAAGGCTATCCTCTCAGCCGCGCGCTGGGACTCGTGCTCTTCGGCTGGCTCGCGTGGATGGCTGGCTCGCTCGGCATCCCCTACACGCGCACGACCATCGCGATCGTGTTCGGTGGAATCATTCTCCTCGGCGCAGTGCTCGGGCATCTCCAACGCGACGAACTGATCGAAGAATGGAAAACAAAACGCAAATACTTCCTGATGATCGAGGGCCTCTTCCTCGCCTTCTTCCTCGTTGACCTCCTCATCCGCCTCGGCAACCCGGACCTGTGGCATCCGTCCAAAGGCGGCGAACGCCCGATGGATTTCTCCTACTTCAACGCGGTCATCAAAAGCACATCCTTCCCGCCGTACGATCCGTGGTTTGCGGGCGGATACATCAACTACTACTATTACGGCTTCGTGCTGGTCGGCACGCCGGTCAAACTGCTTGGCATCGTGCCGTCCATCGCGTACAACTTTATCCTGCCAACACTTTTTGCCATCGTGGGCATCTGCGCGTTTTCACTCGGCTGGAATTTATTGAGTCCCCTCTCCCAGCGGGAGATCGCGAAGCACCCCGAAGGGGAGGCAGAGGGTGAGGGAGATTCTTCGCCATTCAGCCTCAACATCCAACAATTAACTGCCGGGCTCTCCGCTTCCCTGCTCACCGTTCTACTTGGAAATCTCGGCACAGTTCAAATGCTCTACAACCGAATGCAACAACTCGGCTCTGCCGGCGCGTTCAGTTGGGACTCCACGTTCACACAACGCGTGGGATGGGCGACACAGGGATTGAAGCTGATCCTGCGCGGCGAAGGAACGCTTCCCATCGGACCCGGAGACTGGTACTGGGACCCCAGCCGGGTCGTCCCGCCGCGCGGGGGCAACGAGATCACCGAGTTCCCGCTGTTCACCTTCCTCTATAGCGACCTTCATGCGCACATGATCGCCATGCCCATCATGTTGCTCGCGCTCAGTTGGGCGCTCGCCGTCGTGGTGGGACGTGCCCAGTGGAAGAATCAGGCGTCCACAGCGGCAGGAATCGTCGTAGGCGCGTTGATCGTCGGCGCGTTGTATCCCACCAACTTATCCGACATGTACACGTTCCTGCCTGTCGGTCTTGCGGCGCTGGCATACGCGTTGTGGCGAAATTCGGATTCCTTATCCATTACACAACGTGTTACTCGCGTGACTGGCGCGTTGTTCGCGTTGACAGTGTTATCGTTCGTGATGTATCAACCATATCGCGCGTGGTACGCGCAGGCGTACAGCGCGCTCGACCCGTGGAAGGGACCCTTCACGCCCGTCTCTTCGTACCTCACCATGTGGGGCGTGTTCCTCTTCATCATCGTCGCGTGGATGGTCTGGGAAACGCGCGAGTGGATGGCGTCCACACCGGTCTCGTCGCTGCGAAAACTCAAGCCGTTCCAGATCTTGATCGAAGCCGCGCTGATCGTTTTCGCGTTGATGCTGCTGATCCTTCAATACAATCAATCGAACACGACGTACGGAGGCATGGCGATCAGTTGGATCGCATTGCCCATCGCGGCCTGGGCAGGCGTTTTGCTCCTGCGCCCGAACATTCCCGATGTAAAACGATTCATCTTGTTCTTGATCGGCACTGCCCTGCTCATCACCGTTGTCGTTGAAGTGCTCGTGGTGGTCGGCGACATCGGACGGCAGAACACCATCTTCAAGTTCTATTTGCAATCGTGGTTCATGCTGGCGGTCAGCAGTGCCGCGGCATTCACATGGACTCTCCCCTCATTCTTCCGCTGGAATCTCGGCTGGCGGGTTTTCTGGCAGACCGCGCTGATCCTCATGATCTCCGGCGCGGCGATGTTCACCGTGACCGGCGCTTCCGGCAAGATCAAAGACCGCTGGATCCTCGAAGCCCCGCGCACGTTGGACTCCATGACCTTCATGGAATACGCTCACTACGACGATTTCGGTCAGCGGTTGGACTTGAGCGAAGACTACCGCGCCATCCGCTGGATGCAGGATAACGTGCAGGGTTCGCCGGTCATCGTGGAAGCCAACTGCCCTGAATATCGCTGGTGCACGCGTTTCACCATTTACACGGGTTTGCCCGGAGTGGTCGGCTGGAACTGGCACCAGCGGCAACAGCGCGTGTTCACCTCCACGCAGGTCGAGGCGCGCGTGGCGGAGGTCGGAAATTTCTACAACAGCATCGATCCCGAAACCATTCGAACATTCCTCAAAACGTACGATGTGAAGTATATTATCGTCGGTCAACTCGAACGCGCGGCATATACGCCGGAAGGTATCGCCAAGTTCGATCAACTCGAAGGGCAATACTGGCGCGAAGTGTATCGCGAGGGCGCGACGGTTATTTATGAAGTGATGCCGTAAATACGAAGTAAAAAATACTGCGTACTTCGTATTGCGTAATTCAGAACAGGAGCCACCATGATCTATCATCTCACCTTTCGCAAAAACTGGAGGTACGCACTGGCAACAGGACCGTACAAAGACAAAAGCCTCGATAAAGACGGGTTCATCCACTGCTCGACCGCGTCACAACTGGTGCCGGTGGCAACGGAATTTTTCCCAAAACGGCGCAAGTTGACCATTCTTGCCATCGATGAAACGAAACTTACCTCGCCTGTAAAATGGGAAAAACCTGCCGGCGGTCCGCCTCCGGGCGTGCCTGCGAACGATAAGTTCCCGCATGTGTACGGTCCCATCAACCACGAGGCGGTTCTCAAAACACTGGATATGGAACGTAACGCGGACGATGTCTTTGTCCCGCCGGATAATCTCTAATCTCTGGTCTCGATACGCTCGCAACCATCGCTTGCTGCTCAACCAGTAACCATCGTAAATCGTCAATCTGAAATCGTAAATCGAAATGCTTTCCTTCCTCGCCTGGTATCTCCTCTCCACCCTCCTCGGCTGGCTGACCTTTCCCCTCGCATACCATCTCTTCCCCGCACTGAAAGATCGCGGCTACACACTATCGCGCGCGCTGGGCTTGTTGATCTGGGGCTATGCCTTCTGGCTGCTCGCCTCGTTCCGCATCGCGCAAAACGACATCGGTGGATTGTTACTGGGTTTGCTGGTGCTTGCAGGTTTGAGCGTTTGGGCAATTACGAATTACCAATTACCGATCTCCAATTCTCCGATCCTCTCTTTCCTCAAAGCCAATCGTTCCCTCCTCATCACCACTGAACTTCTGTTTTTCATCGCTTTCGCCTTCATGGCATTCGTCCGCGCCGGCAACCCGGAGATCCTCGGCACCGAAAAGCCGATGGAGTTGATGATGATCCAAGGCATCATGAATTCGCCGACGTTCCCTCCGCGCGACTTGTGGCTATCGGGATATTCAATCTCGTATTACTACTTCGGTTTCGTGATGACCTCCATGCTGGCGACGTTCACCGGCACACCGGCAACCGCCGCGTTCAACCTGATGATCGCGCTCATCTTTGCATTGTCCGCTGTCGGCGCGTATGGAATTTTGTATAACCTGTTGCCAACCACTTCTAATTCGAAGGGTGATGAACAAAGGTCAAACAACCGTCTTTCTTCTTTCCTCTTTCCTTTACTTGCACCACTCTTCTTACTTCTGGTAAGCAATGTCGAAGGCTTCCTCGAGGTCCTCCATCGGCGTGGATTGTTTTGGACGGAGGGGAAAAATTTCTGGACGTGGCTCGACCTCCCTGAACTGCGCGACGCGCCCGCGCAAGCCGCCTCATGGATTCCCGACCGCTTCTGGTGGTGGTGGCGTGCCTCGCGCGTGGTGCAGGATTATGACTTGAACGGCGCGTTCACCGGCGACACGATCGATGAATTCCCGTTCTTCTCGTACCTGCTCGGCGATTTGCATCCACATGTGCTGTCCATGCCGTTCGTGTTGCTCGCGGTTGCCCTCGGGCTGAATATCTTCCTCGGCGGCTTGCGAGGAAAGATCAATTTATATTTCGGCGAACTACACGTCAGCAAACCAGGATTCTTCCTCGTCGCGCTGACGCTCGGCGGGCTGGCGTTTCTCAACACGTGGGATATCCTCGTCGCGGGCGCGCTGATCGTTTTCAGTTACGCGCTACACCGAATTCGCGAATCAGGTTGGGGCTGGGGACGAATCGAAGAGGTCCTCCTGCTCGCGATTCCCGCGGGGGTCGTTGCGTACGCGATGTATCTTCCATTTTTCATTGGCTTTGACTCGCAAGCCGGCGGCTTGGTTCCCAACTTCATGTTCCCAACGCGCGGCGCGCACCTGTGGGTGATGTGGGGGACACTGCTCGTGCCGCTCTTCGCATTTTTCATGTATCTGGTTAGAACTAGAACGCCCGCATCATGGCGGACGGGAATTTTGACTGCACTCGGTCTGCTCTTCGCACTGCTCGCCGCGATGATCGTCATCGGCTTGCTCGCGCTCAACCTGAGACCCGAACTGGTTCAACCTATTTTGGATTCACAGGGGCGCGAGGCTGGCGCGTTCATCGCGGATAGTTTCGCGCGCAGGTTTAGTTACATCGGCAGTTTGATCACACTGCTTGCTCTGTTGATTCCCGCGTCGGCGTTTCTGTTTGCTAACCATAGACCACAGACCATGGACGAGGAACCGACCGACCAACATCCAACGTCCACTGTTTTTGTGCTCTTGCTCATCACACTCGGAACCCTGCTGATCCTCGGACCGGACTTTTTATACCTGCGCGATAACTTCGGCTGGCGTATCAACACGGTCTTCAAATTTTATTTTCAGGCATGGATTTTGCTCAGCCTCGCCGCCGCGTTCGGTACGGCTGTGCTTCTCACGAACTTGCGCGGTGTGGCAAATGTGGCGTTCACCCTCATCGTTGCATTCGTGCTCATCGTTGGGCTGACCTATCCCGCTTTGGGCATCTTCAACAAGACCAACAACTTCAAACCTCCCTACGGGCTCACGCTGGATGATTTCGACCGGGTGGAGATCGAAAACCCCGACGAAGCCGCGGCGATTCTCTGGCTCCGCGCCGCGCCGGACGGGGTGGTTGCCGAGGCAGTGGGAAGTGCGTACTCCTCGTACGCGCGCATCGCAAATTACACCGGTCTGCCAACCGTGTTGGGCTGGGACAATCACGAAGGTCAATGGCGCGACTATGTCTTGATCGGCAACCGCCGTCAGGATATCGAAACGCTCTACACCACGCCGGATGGATTCATCGCGCAGGAGATCATCGCGCGGTACAACATCCGTTACATCTACGTCGGCGGACTCGAACGAAGCACATATCCCGTGGATGAAGGAAAGTTCAACAGTTTATACAGGCTGGTATTTCAACAGGGAAATGTGACGATCTACGAAGTGCCATAGCAATTTATGTCATTGCGAGGAGGAGCACTTCGACAGGCTCAGTGTAAACTCCGCGACGACG
>CAZQES010000093.1:0-15597 GCA_964591425.1 uncultured Anaerolinea sp. | reverse complement strand
CATCTTCAAACGTGCGAACCCCTCCAGACGCCTTGACCCCCATCTGCGGACCGACCGCCTTGCGCATCAACTCCACATCGTGGACCGTTGCGCCGCCGCCCGCAAACCCCGTGGATGTTTTGACAAAGTCCGCGCCCGCTTCTTTTGACGTGAGGCTTGCGATGGTCTTCTCTTCGTCGGTCAATAACACAGTTTCGATGATCACTTTGACGATCACACCGCGCGAATGCGCCGCGTTAACCACGCCGCGAATATCTTTTGCAACTGTTTCAATATCTCGCGCCTTCAACGCGCCGACGTTGATCACCATGTCGATTTCCGTCGCGCCTTGTTTGATGGCTGTTTCGGTTTCAAACGCTTTTGTTTCAGAGGATGTGGCACCGAGAGGGAAACCGATCACTGTGCAGACTTTGACATCCGAACCTTTCAGCAACTCCGCGCACAGGCTCACCCACGTCGGGTTCACGCACACGGAAGCGAAACCATACTTCCGCGCTTCGTAACAAAGCTGGGCGATCTCTTGTTGCGTGGCGTCGGGTTTAAGCAGGGTGTGATCTATCATCCTTGCGATCGCCTGCTCTTGCGGAATCGCCCCCAGAGTGGATGAGACTCTCTCTGCCCCCGCTTTGACCACATTGCCCACGTGATCGAAACACACGCGCACGCACAACCCATCCGCGCAATCGAATTTGCAGTGATAGGTTTCAGGGTTGCTGGCGCGCGTCTCCTCCTCCAGCATGGCGGAGAGGACTTCGTGCGTGATGATCTCTACGAGTTGTTCAACGAGTTTTGGGTCGGGTTTGGTCATAAGTTTATACTGGTGGTCGAGTAGACACGAGCGTTCGTTGCGAGTGTCGTATCGAGGCCACCACTGTTCATGTTTTCAATTGTTTTTATGTTACCAGTTGGTCTCGATACGGGCTTAGCCCTACTCGACCAACAGATTACTTTAGGTACAACTTCTCCACCGATTTTATCTTATCCACGCGCTTTGTGTGACGGTCGCCGCCGAAGTCGGTGGTCAGCCAGGCTTTTACGATCTGCTTCGCCAAATTGACGCCGATCAACCCCGCGCCGAGGGTTAGCACGTTCGTATCATTGTGCTCGCGGCTGTTCGTCGCGGACGAAACGTCGTATGCCATCCCTGCGCGGATGTTTGGCACCTTGTTCGCCACGATGCAACTGCCAATTCCCGCGCCGTCGATCATGATTCCGCGCCACGCGCGTCCCGATCCCACCATCTGCGCGACGGAATGGGCAAAGTCGGGGTAATCCACAGGTTCTTTGCTGTTCGTGCCAACGTCCATGACAACGAAGCCGAGTGACTCAATTTCGGTTTTGAGGATGCCCTTCAACTCGAAGCCGCCGTGGTCCGCGCCGAGGGCGACGATTCGCTTCCCCACTGGCGCGGCAGGCGCAGGCTCGGTCTGAGGCGAGCCGGTCATATTTCTGACCACGTTTTGCACGATCTGGCGGATATCCTTATCGTCCATGGTTTGATTATCTTCGTGATGCGGAGATGCGTCAAGTGAACAAACCAGAAAACAGAAACCTGTGAGCGCAACCAGGGTTGTACCACCCAAAGGAGATTTACCATGACCCACGTGCTCGTCCGATTTACCGTTGAAGACCTTGCCAAGTGGAAACCTGTTTTCGAGGAAGCCGCCGCGCTCCGCAAGAGTTTCGGCTCGCTGGGAGTCCGCGCATTCAGCAAAGCAGACAGCCCCAACGAGGTCGCCATCCTTGCCGAGTATGAAGACCGCGCGAAAGCCCAGCAGATGTTCCAATCGCAAGAGTTTCGAGAGGCTACCAAACGCGCGGGCGTGACGGGCGCGCCCGAGGTAACATTCCTCGACGAGGTGGTTAACCTGCCTGCCTAGTTCGTCCAACCACCCTCCGAGCCAAACTCGGAGGGTATCTTTTTCAGTTTATAATTTCCACATGAACAAACTTACAGCACCCACACCAGACGAGTACGCAGAATTCTACGCAGGCTATGTGAAGCGCGCTACTACGCGAGGCGATATATTAGCCGCGCTTCCAAAACAGATCGATGAGATTCGGGCGGCGCTTGGCAATCTTACGGATGACCAAGCCCTCTTTCGCGACGCGCCTAACGAATGGTCTATCAAAGAAGTGATGGGACACCTCAACGATGTGGAGCGCGTCTTTTCGTATCGGTTATTGCGCGTCTCGCGCAACGACGCAACTCCGTTGCCCGGCTTCGAGCAGGACGACTACGTGCGCGAGGCGGGGTTTAATTCGCACCCGCTGAGCGAGTTAATCCAGGAATTCGTGCACCTCCGCCGCGCGAACATTCTCGCCATCCAGAACATGAAAGAGGAATCAACAATGCGCGTCGGCGTAGCCAGCGGAAAACCGGTCAGCGCACGGGCGCTGATCTACATGCTCGTCGGTCACGTGGATCATCACTTGGCGAGCTTGCATGAAAAATATCTGGGACAGTTAAAATAATTTCTTATGACGACTGCCAACGCGTTCATTCTAAAATACATTCGCGCCATCGAAATGACCGGCGTTCTCATGCGTATTTTCAGTTTCAGTCTTGTCAGTTGGCTGGGACCGGAAAGCCCGTTCTTGTTCGTGTGGTGCTTCAATACACTCGATGCCATACTCCTTTCGTGGTGCGCGATTCTCAAAAAAGACCAGGCGTATACACTTCTCAACATTTTCTGGGTGCTGGTCGGTATTGTTGGCATTCTGCGCGCTGGTAATTTCATCCCTTAGCCCATCGTGAGAGTTGGAAATTTCACCATGACTCCTCCTTACTTTATCGAACCGTTCGTTGACACGGGACTCGGCAACTCCGCGTACCTGATCGGATCGCACGACACGAAAAAAGCGATCCTGATAGACCCGCTTCGCGACGTGGATTTATATCTGTCTGCCGCTCGTCGGCTTGGACTCACGCTGACGCACGTACTCGACACACACCTCCACGCGGATTTCATCTCAGGCAACCGGGAGATCGCACAGCAAACCGGTGCGGTTATCGGTGCAAGCGCGGAGGCGAAGGTCGGCTTCGACCACAAACCACTCGATGAAAATTCGGTGATCGACTTCGGCGCATTCCAACTCCGCGTACTGACGACGCCCGGTCACACACCCGAACATATTTCGTTCCTGCTCGTTGACGCCAACGGTAAAACGCCAAACGCGTTGTTCAGCGGCGGCGCGTTGATCGTCGGCGGCGCGGCGCGGACAGATCTACTCACACCCGAACTCACGCGTCCGTTAGCAAGCCAGCTCTTTCACACGATTCACGATAAATTGCTGAAACTGCCCGACGAAGTGAACGTCTTCCCTACGCACGGGGCTGGCTCGTTTTGCATCGCCCCTGTTTCATCGGAGCGGACGTCCACGATCGGGCATGAGCGCAAAACGAACGCGCTTGCTCTTGCAAATAATGAAGAGGAATTTATCAGGCGTTCGCTTACCGGCTTGCCATTGTACCCAACCTATTACAAATACATGCGCGGACTCAACCAGCGCGGCGCGAAAATCCTGGGCGGCGTTCCCGTTTTGAAACCGTTATCGGCAAGCGAAGTAAAATCGCTGATGGATGAAGGCGTGGTCGTTTTAGACATCCGTCATCAAAAAGCATTCGGCGCTGGGCATGTGCCCAACTCGTTCGGAATCCGCGTGGACGCGCCGCTTGTCGTGTGGGCGGGATGGGTGATTCCGTTCGGGAGTCGAATCATCCTCCTAGGCGAAGCAGATGATCGATCCGACGCGACGCGGCAACTCATCCGCATCGGTTACGACGATATCGTCGGTTATCTCGAAGGCGGAATCGAAGCGTGGGCTCGGGAATATCCCGTTGAGACCGTACAGACATGGAATTCCAAAGAATTACGCGAGCGATCGAACGAGGTGACGCTGGTGGATGTGCGGCGACTCTCGGAATGGGAAAGCGGCCACATCGCAGGCGCGATCCACTTTGAGGGCGGGCGAATCGCGTGGGAAGAATTAAATTTCCCGATGGATAAACCGCTGGCGATCCAATGCGCGAGCGGTAATCGTTCGATGGTGGCGATCTCTGTGTTGAAGCGGCGCGGGATCCACAACGTCATTCAAGTGGACGGCGGCATCAACAAGTGGAAGATGAACGGGTTTGAGGTGACTCAGGAAAGCCCAAAACTTATCACTCTCTGAAAAAAATCGAGCGAGATAATATCTCGCCCGACGATTAAGCAGACGCGCCGGAATAACTCCGCAAGCCAAGCAACCACACGCCGCGCGCCAAAACCATAAACAACAGCGTCAGCCCGAGCGCGAACAACATCGTTTCACCCGTCAAGCGGTTCGTCATCGCTTCAGCAGGCACCGTCACGGCAAATGCGACGGGCACAAGAAACGTCAGACCCGTGCGGAGCCAATCGGGGTACACGCCTACGGGCCAGCGACCTGCCGCGTACAATCCCTCGAACAAGTTGACGATCTCGCTCACGCGTATCACCCAGAACGCAACGGATGTGACCATCAGCCAAACGCAATACAACATGACCGCGCCCATGGCCAACGCGGCGACGAACGCCACGATTTGCAACGCTTCCATCCCCGTTTGAAGCTGGGTCACCGCCACCCCAATCACCACCAAGCCGACGAGGATATCCGTGAGTTGCCAAAAGCGGAATTCGCGCACGCTGACCAACGCCTGTGCGTCTGCGGGTTTGGTGAGGGCAAAGTCCAATGTGCCGTTCAGTACATCGTTCATCAGGCGTTCCATGTTGGGCTGGATCGCCGAGCGGATGACTCCGCCCATGAGGATGTGCACTCCCATTACCGCGAGCAGTTCGGAGCGCGTCCAGCCTGCGAGATTATCCACCTGACCGAAAACCAGCGACAAACCGATCAAGCCCGTGGCAAGCGCTACACTGGTTTGCAAAAGTTGAATAAAAAAGTTGACGCGGTATTGCAGTTCGTTCATCATACCGATGCGGAAGTAGTTCCATGCGAGTTTGAAGGGGTTCATGTTTACTCTTTCTATTCCACCCGCAGTTGAACTGCGGGTGGTCCGTTCTGTTAGCGGTCGCACTGCTGACTGGCAACACGATTGACCGAGCAGATCGAACTGTCGCCTGAACTGAGTCGATCACGTTTCATCCGCCCACGGCGGAGAACTGCCTGATGGCGGCGCGCCAGACCAAACTGAGGAAAGAAGCGCTGATCGTAATCCAGAGAATTTGCATCCCCACGCCAGCCCAAAGTTCCTGTGTGGACATCGTCCCGACGAGGGCTTCAATCGGAAAGAAAAACGTCCATTTGAAAGGCAAATAGTTTGAGAGCGACTGAACCCATTGTGGCATCAGGGTCATCGGCACGAGGCGACCCGAAAGAATCAACTCAAGCCCGAAATATAATTCGAAGATCGCACTGACGCGCGTCGTCCAAAAAGTGATCATGCCGAGCAGGGACAGCAACATCGTGCGGATGAGGAACGCGCCCCAAATAGCAATGAAAAACACGATGGCTTCCATCCACGTGACATCGAACGTTGGTTTGAAGACCCACGTGAGGAACGCCGCCAGCGGAAGCCATAGGACGATCACAACAACCTTCCAGCCTGCAAAAAAGGCAATATCGCTGTGGATGGGATGCATCGGGCGCATCAACTCCATCGAGAGGTTGCCTTCGCGGATGCGCCATTCCCAGCCGTATGGCGTGAAGACGATGTTCATGTTGCGGACGAGTGTCCAAACAATGTAATACGCGGCGAACGCGCCCGGTGTGTACCCGCCAACGATGCCGCCCTGTTGATTCGCGATCGTTGACCAGACCACGAGGTAGATGACGGGCTCGGCGATCATGCCGATCATGTAAAAATAATTGGCAACGCGATACTGGAATTGCTGGAGGATCGAAACGCGCATCGAGGCGAGATAATACTCGACATACCGTCTCATACTTCCTCCTTTTGCGAGAAGACTTGATCGATCACATCGTCCACCGGCGCGTCTTCTACGGTGAGGTCGTCCACCTGCAAATCAGAAAGCAAGCGCGCCGTAACTTGCGACGTTTGTGCCTTCGGCACCCGCAACGTGACGCGACCATCTTCCCTGCTGACCACTTCTCCGTATTTCGAGAACTCCACCTCTGTATTTTGCAGACTCAGGCTCAGCGTTTTGTACGAGGAGAATTGGCTCACAAGGTTGCTCAAATCCCCGTCGAAGAGGATTCGTCCGTGGTGGATGACGATGACGCGCTTGCACAAGGCTTCCACATCTGCCATGTAGTGACTCGTGAGCAGGACGGTCGCATTGTAACGCTTGTTGTATTCTGCAATGAAAGTGCGAATACGCCTTTGCATGGTCACATCGAGACCGATCGTCGGCTCGTCGAGGAACAACACTTTCGGTCGGTGAAGCAACGCGGCGACGATCTCCATTTTCATCCGTTCGCCGAGCGACAGGCTGCGGACGGGCTTGGTAACCAGTTCCTTCAGCTCCAGGAGTTCGATAAATTCATCCCGCGTACGTGTGAACTGATCAACAGGAATGCCGTAAACGGCTCGTTGGAGATCGAAGGAGTCGAGGGCGGGCAGGTCCCACGTCAGTTGGTTGCGGTTCCCCATCACCAGTGTGATCTGTTTGAGATAATCGTGCGAACGGTGACGGGGTTCGTATCCCATCACACTGACATTTCCGGACGTGGGATGTAAAAGTCCGCTCAGCATTTTGAGCGTGGTGGTTTTGCCCGCGCCATTCGGACCGAGAAAACCGACCACCTCCCCTGCACCGATGTCGAACGTGATCCCGTCCACGGCTTTGACGTTCTTGTATTTTCGATTGAACAAACTGGCGATGGAAGCTTTGAGACCGGCTTCACGCTCAAGGACTTGATAGTGCTTGGCTAACTGCGAAATTGAAACAACAGAGGACACGTTATTCTCCTTGATCTTGAATACAATGATTGACAATCCGCTTGCTGGGATTAAAAAAACCGCAAGCAACGAAGCGCCTGCGGCAAACAACAACCACGCGTAGTAAGGACTTAAGTCGTTACCACAACCTTGGAAGGCGCACTCAATCGAACGTTAAATTTTGGGGTTACTGGCATTGAGCGTACCTCCTTTCAGTCGAGTTGCGAGCAGTGTATCACATTTTCCCCGTCATTGCGAGCCATACCTAAGCAAAGCCGTATGGTCTCCTCAAAGTCACTTGACGAGTTCAGGGTTTTGGGAACGAACTTAACGCGAATGGCGCGAACGAAGCGAAAAGCGCGAATTTTTAATCCTTTTCGCGAAATTGGCACAATTTGTGTAACTTGTTCTGAGCTTGTCGAAGTATTCGCGTTAAAAATCCCGAACTTTGAGAAAGCCTAGAGCAAAGCCGTCATTCGTTGGCGGCGGAGACTAGGAAGGCGAAGCAATCTCCCGCATCGTGTTGGGGATTGCTTCGTCGTGCCTTCGGCACTCCTCGCAATGACAGTTAATTCTCTGGTATAATCCCCGCCCGTGACTGGTCCTGCAAGCGGTTCGCCCTCCAGCGGACTACGAGCAAGGAGACCTGCATTATTTTATAGAAAGGAACAGCATACGTCATGCCACTCGCGAAAGAAGTCAAGACAAAACTCATCACCGACTATCATCGTCACGGCACGGATACTGGCTCACCCGAAGTGCAAATTGCCATTTTAACGGGCCGCATCCAGCAGTTGACCGATCACCTGCGCGCGAACAAAAAAGATGAGTCGTGTCGTCGTGGATTACTCAAAATGGTCGGGCAACGCCGTCGGTTACTTACCTACCTGCGCAAAGCCGACTACCAGCGGTATCTAGGCGTCACCGAGAGTTTGAACCTGCGCCACAAGTAGTAAGTAAGACCTCACAGGTCTGCGAGACCTGTGAGGTCTTATTAAAATTTATCCGCTGTCAGGAATTGAACAGCGCGAATAACTAAAAGCGGACTGAAGTCCGCACACCGGTTGTTCACACTCTTCAGTCCCTGACTTGAGGCGGAAACATTCGTGGGGCAGGATGATATCCTGCCGAATTGCGGGATACCATCCCGCACCACGCAACAGGAGACAATTTAATGAAACCCGAATCAAAAAAATACTCAACCACGCTTGGGAATCAAACCGTCACGTTCGAGACCGGCAAACTCGCCGGGCAGGCTGGCGGCGCGGTTACGTTTGGCACGCCCGAGTCTATCGTCTTTGCCGCGGCAACCATGGGCGATGTGCGCGAAGGTATTGACTTCTTCCCGCTCACGGTGGAATACGAGGAACGACTCTACGCCGGCGGACGAATCCCCGGTTCGTTCTTCCGACGGGAGGGCAGGCCCGGCACAGAAGCGATTCTCGTCTCTCGATTAACCGATCGCCCTCTGCGACCGCTCTTCAAAGATGGAATGCGCAACGAAGTGCAAGTTATCATGTTCTCGCTTTCCTCCGATGGCGTGAACCCGCTCGATGTGCTCGCCATCAACGCCGCATCCGCCGCCATCATGATCTCAGACATCCCGTGGGGCGGACCCGTCGGCGCGGTGCGTGTGGGACGCGTCAACGGCGAATTCGTCGTCAACCCAACCTACCCGGAGATGGACGCGTCCGATCTCGACCTGCGCATCGCCGGCACCAAAGATGCCATCCTCATGGTCGAATGCGGCGCGAACGAGATCCCCGAAGAGGTGATGGTCGCCGCGCTCGAACTCGGACATAAATCCATCCAGCCGTTGATCGATTTACAACTGAAAATGCAAGCGGAGGTAGGCAAACCCAAACGCGAAGTAACTTTATTCGTGCCAGCGGATGACATCAAGAAAAAAGTTTTTGAGCGTGTGAGCGGACCGATGAGCGCCTTGCTTGACAAGCCGCTTTCCAAAAACGAATTCTATTCTGGCATGAAAGCCATCAAGACCGAAGCCGAAACGGAGATGTGTGTTGTGCCCGAAGGCGGCGACCCGGCGAATTACATTCCGGTCAACATGTTCCGTGAGTCCTTCGAGCTGGCGGAGCAAGCCGTCGTGCGCGAACGCATCCTAGGGCAGGGCAAACGCCCCGATGGACGAACGCCGACCGACATCCGCCCGATCTGGTGCGAAGTGGGAGTTTCTCCGCGCGCACATGGATCCGGTTTGTTCACGCGCGGTGAGACGCAAATCTTATCTGTCGCTACACTCGCAACGTTGGGCGAAGCGCAGGAACTCGATAACCTCAGCCCGAACAAAGACAAGCGGTATTTGCATCATTACAATTTCCCACCGTACTCCACCGGTGAAGTGAAACGCGTGGGCGGGCAGAGTCGGCGCGAGGTCGGGCATGGTGCGCTGGCAGAGCGTGCGCTCGAACCCGTCATTCCCGCAGAAGAGACATTCCCGTATACGATTCGCATCGTGTCCGAAGCGTTGTCGTCTAACGGATCCACTTCGATGGGCTCGGTCTGCGGTTCGACACTTGCGTTGATGGACGCGGGTGTGCCGATCAAAGCCCCGGTCTCCGGCGTGGCGATGGGATTGATCACGGATGATTCTGGTCGCTACAAAATTCTCACCGACATTCAAGGCACCGAAGATCACCTCGGTGATATGGATTTCAAAGTGGCTGGCACGTCTGCTGGCATCACCGCCCTGCAAATGGATATCAAGATCAGCGGCTTGAGCGCGCAGATGATGAAAGAGGCGCTCGAACAGGCGAAGGTGGCGCGCGCGTCTATTTTGGAAAAGATGCTCGCTGTATTGCCCGAATCGCGCGCGGACTTAAAGGAGCACGCACCGCGCATCATCACCGTGAAGATACCGGTGGACAAGATCGGCGCGTTGATCGGACCCGGCGGTAAGAACATCCGCGCCTTGCAGGAAGAAACCGGCGCGAAGATCGACATCGAGGAAGACGGCACGGTGTACATCGCCTCCACTGACGGTGTGGGCGCGAAGATCGCTCAGGAACGCGTGGCGGCGCTCGGTGAAAGCGCGGTGATCGGAAATATTTATACCGGCAAAGTCGTTCGCATCGCAGACTTCGGCGCGTTCGTCGAGATCCTGCCCGGCGTGGACGGACTCGTCCACATTTCACAACTCGCATCGGAACGCGTCAACAAAGTGGAAGATGTGGTTGGCATGGGCGAAGAGATCACTGTGATGGTGACCGACATCGACCCCCAAGGGAAGATCCGACTCTCGCGTCAAGCCGTGCTGGAAGGCTGGACCGCCGAGGAAGCGCGCGAGAAGGACGGTCCACGCCGCAGTGGCGGAGGACGTCCCGGTGGAGATCGTGGCGGGCGCGGAGGAGATCGCGGAGGGAACCGAGGTGGCGATCGCGGCGGAAGAGATAGAAGATAAAAATTGATTGATGAAACGGACGGAGTCGATTGAACTCCGTCCGTTTTTTTTCTGGTCGAGTTGCGCGATGGTTAGGTCTGGTTTGAAACCGAACTCTGCACTGGATTGAAGTTCTTTTTCGCACTGCCGTTTTGCATCAACGCAAATCCCTCAAGTACAGGAATCGTCAGTTCCCAATTGGTCATCCAATCCACCTCGAATGTCTTAGAGCCGCTTGACAAGCTTTGGGTTTGTGACGCAATCTTCACGCGAATTATGCGAAACAGTCGAATTTCGCATTAATCGTTGACTCGCCTTTCCCAGCGGTCTGGGTGAAACACATCGGGTAAAATCAAAGCGTCGCACATGATCCAAAAACTGATACAGCGCATTCTTCCCTCCATAGCCCGCATCGGCTCGGACCCGAACGATGACGACGATATCCGCCTGCAAAAATCGTTGCTCGTGGTGTGCGCTATTCCCTTCATCATGGCGGGCGCTGCGTGGGGGGTGATGTATGTTCTATTCGATGAACCGCTGGCAGGGTCAATTCCCCTTTCGTATTCTTTGATATCCTCATTGAGCGTCGTGTACTTTAGCCGCACGCGTGAGTATCGATTCTTTCGTTTCAGTCAACTCACGTTGATCCTGCTATTGCCATTTCTTTTGATGATCGCGCTGGGCGGGTATATCAACGGGAGCGCGGTCATCCTGTGGGCGCTCATCTGCCCCTTGGGCTCGATGCTCTTCGATGAACCGCGTCATGCCCCGCGCTGGTTCCTAGCCTTTGCACTCCTCATCGTGCTCAGCGGAATCCTCCAACCCTATCTCCGCCTTACCAACAACCTTTCGCCAACGCTGGTGGTTTTTTTCTTTGTCATCAATTTCCTTGGGGTGAGCGCGCTTGTAGTGATGATGGTCTATTATTTCGTAGGCCAGAAGAATATCTTCCAACAAAAATCCGAAGCCTTATTACTGAACATCCTGCCGAAGGAGATCGCCGCCATCCTGAAAAATGAAAGCCGCACGATCGCCGATCACTATGACGAAGCCAGCGTTCTCTTCGCGGACATGGTAGGCTTCACCCCACTTTCGGCGCAACTTCCGCCCGTGGAAATGGTCGAACTTCTGAATGAGGTCTTCTCCTATTTCGACTCACTGCTGGACAAATACGGCGTGGAGAAAATTCGCACGATCGGCGACAGTTACATGGTCGCATCCGGCGTCCCGCGCGGACGTCCCGATCACGCGGAAGCGCTGGCTCGCATGGCGATCGAGATGCGCGATTATATTTCCACGCACTCGTTCGGCGACGGTCAGCGCCTGAGTTTTCGCATCGGTATCAATTCTGGTTCGATGATCGCGGGTGTGATCGGACGTCGCAAATTCGTGTACGACGTGTGGGGCGACGCGGTCAACGTTGCCAGCCGGATGGAGTCGCACGGGCTGGGCGGCGCGGTGCAGATCACCCAAGCCACCTACGAGTTGATCAAAGATGAATTCATCTGCGAGCCGCGCGGTTCGGTGGACGTCAAAGGCAAAGGGCAGATGGATGTGTGGCTGTTGATTTCTGGGAAAGATGACTGGAATAATGAAATTTAAACATTCGGAGGCGATCCATGTGGAGCAGTTTTGAATTTTTCATAGGCGCATGGAAAGGCACTGGCGAGGGCAAACCCGGCATCTCAGAGGTCGAACGTACGTATCGTTTGATCTTCAACGAGAAATTCATAGAAGTGAAAAACAAATCCACGTACGCACCGCAGGAGAAAACCCCCAAAGGCGAAGTGCACGAAGACATCGGGTTGATTAGCTTCGATTCCGCGCGCAATTTTTTCGTGTATAGACAATTCCACGTGGAAGGATTCGTCAATCAATACACGCTCGAATCAACCGCCGACGATGGCAAAACGCTGACCTTTGCGACTGAAAGCATCGAGAACATCCCGACCGGCTGGCGCGCCCGCGAGACCTATCAGATGCTCAGCGCGGATGAATTCACCGAAACGTTCGAACTCGCCGCGCCCGGCAAGGAGTTCGAGGTCTATTCGAAAAGTAATTTCAAGCGGGTTGGTGAATAGGACCGAGTTTCACGCCTACCTCGTCATAATCTCCTCCAACCTCTTCTTCACCCCTTCCCACTCCGTATCGAGGATCGAATAGAACACTGAATGACGAAAACGCCTATCGGGCAGGATCATGTGATTGCGAAGCACCCCCTCCCTCACCGCACCAATGCGCTCGATGGCGCGTTGCGAGCGTTCGTTGCGCGAGTCAGTTTTCAATTGCACGCGGATACAGCCGAGAGTCTCAAAAGCATGTGTCAACAACAAATATTTGCACTCGGTGTTGACCGCGGTGCGCTGAAACTCGGTTCCATACCACGTTCCGCCGATCTCCAGTCCGCGATTTTCAGGGGAAATGTTGAGATAGCGAGTCGCGCCTGCCACGCGTCCTGATGCAAGATGAATGACCGTGAATGGAAGGTCGGTCCCTTTTTCGGCACGCGAAAGAATATCTTTTACCATAGCGCGCACATCGTCGACCGTGTCCATATTCCCGTACAACATAAAATCCCAGAACTGCTGACCGACAGCGATCTCCGCCAATGGTTGGACGTGTTCAAGCGACATCGGCTCGAGCCGCACGTGTTTGCCGGTCAATGTAACGGGTTTTATTGCAAAGCCAGCCATACGTTCTCCTCCATGTCCTGTGTGGGCAGGTACGGCATCTGCGGTCCATCCATGCCTAGCAAGTCACTCAACGCCGCGCGGACAGCAACGCGGTCATCCCAAAAAAATTCTTTTGCGCCAAAGCACAACGACTGTTCGTGTCCCTTTCCGCAAACCAAAACGACATCGCCTTCACGCGCCATACCCAGCGCAAAGCGGATCGCCTTGCCGCGGTCCGGGATTCGCCAAAAGGATTCCATCTCGCGTCCTCCCGCGGACGTAGCGCCTGCCGCCATCTCTTCAAGGATTCCCGCCAATGATTCGGTGCGCGGGTCTTCCGCGGTGAGGATGCACATATCGGCAAGTTCCGCGCCGATCTCCGCCATCATTCTCCGCTTGGCTTTGTCACGCAACCCCGCCGAGCCAAAGACAGCGATTATGCGGCGATTCACCCTCACCCCTAACCCCTCTCCCGCTGGGAGACTGGGATTCAACATTTCACGTGCGGCTTCAAGCGCAGCCTTCAACGCGTTCGGTGTGTGGGCAAAATCCACGATAGCGGTGAAGTTTTGCCCCATGTCAATCCGTTCCATACGACCGGGAATTCCCTCCAGCGCGGCAATTCCTTTCGCGGCGATCTCGGGATTGAGTCCCAATCCGTACATGGTTGCGGTCAACGCGGCGAGGCTATTGGACACGTTATACGCACCGACTAATTTGCACGTGATCGACATTTCAAACTCTCTGCTTTTTGCCGTAAAACGGATTCCCGACGGCAAATGCATCACCTCCAACGCGCGGACCTTAGCATCCGCGTTGAAGCCGTAATCCGCTTTGTTCGCGCCGACGATATTTGCAAGGTATTCAAACGAACTATCATCTCGGTTGAGCACAGCCAGCCGCGGATTGCCCTGCGGCTTTTTCGAGGTTGACTCCAAACTCGAAAACAATCTTGCTTTCGCGGCTCGATAGTTTTCGAAGGAGCCGTGCTGATCCAAATGTTCGTGCGTGATGTTGGTGACCACGCCAATATCGAACTCGCACGCGTCCACGCGGTGTTGCTCCCACGCGTGGGATGTGGTTTCGAGCACAACGTGGGTCAAACCCGCCGCGAGCATCTTCGCCAGATAGAATTGCACATCGTGCGCGTCGGGTGTGGTGACGTGGAAGCCGGTATCCAGCACTTCGTTCCCGATCACTGCATTGACCGTGGAGATCATCCCTGCTTTGATTCCAGCGGTAAGAAGGATTTGATAGATCAAATTCGTGGTCGTGGTCTTGCCGTCGGTGCCGGTGACGCCGATCACTGTCAAACGGCGGGCGGGCCAAAGGTAAAATGAACCAGCTATCCACGTCAGGGCTTGACGCGTGTTCGTGAGTCGAAGGTAGGGCAATCTTCCAATATGCCCAAAGTCTTTTTCCCCCACCACCGCGACCGCGCCGTTGTCAATCGCGTTTTGGATGAAATCATGCCCATCCAGTGTCCCACCTTTCAAGGCAACGAACAAATGACCGGGCTTGACGGCGCGGCTGTCGATTGAAATGCCGGTGATCTGCACATCGGGAACATCCAACATGCAAAACGGCAGGGGAATTTCTGTGAAAATCTTTCGGAGCGATGGATTCGTGTTCATAAAAACGAAATGGGTTCTGACGAGTATATCGTCAAAACCCATTTTTTGCAGTCTTATGTCATTGCGAGGAGCGTTCGTTGCGACGAAGCAATCTCGGCATACTATCCAACAATTGTTTGGTGGTTTGCTGAGATTGCTTCGACCCTTCGGGTCTCGCAACGACAATCTCTACGCGGCGGCTTCTGCCTGCTTCGACATCTTGGTCTTCAGCCACTTGAGGCGGAAGGTTTCTTCGCGCTCGCGTTCCTCCAGCGAGCTGACGATGAACTCGATCTGGTGCTGATAGTTCGGAATGAAAATGTGTTGCAACGCGTTCACGCGACGTTGGGTCTTCTTCAATTCGTTGGCGAGGCGCCACACGGCGGCGGTGAGCATCGAAAGTTGCGGGATGCGCAACAGCACTTCACGGAACATGGAACTGGCTTCGTCGAGAACGGCGGCTGTATCGCCGGGGCTGTAGAGCAATTTCGGCGGTTCACCGCGCGCTTCGATCTGGGGAATCGCCACACCCATGATACCGCGCAAACGCAGGCGCACATCCACCGTTTTGTTGACAGCCAGCGACGCCCACTCCACGTGATCGGCACCCATCACGAGGCGCGCTTTTTCCATCGCATCGTACGCGGTCTGGAGCAACGCCCACACTTCTTTTTGAAGCGTGTCCGCCTCTTTCGCCACACGGACGAGTTCGCCGGTCAACGCCTCGCGCTTGCGGTCGAGGATCTCGTAGCCCTCTTTCGCGAAGCGCAATTCCTTCTTGAGGCGGATCAGGTTCGTGCGGGTCGGTGCAATGCTAACTTGAGGCATCGTCGCCTTTGTAAAATTGTTCGATCTCATCCAGCGTGACGCGGGTGAGTTCCTTTTTCGGAAGCATGGAAAGCAATTTCCAGCCGATCTCCAGCGTGCGCTCGATGGTGCGATTCTCGGTGAACGCCTGATTGACGAACTCGCGCTCGAAGGCGCGTCCGAACTTCAGGTACTTCTGATCCACCTCGGAGAGTTCTTCCT
>CAZQES010000092.1:0-15841 GCA_964591425.1 uncultured Anaerolinea sp. | reverse complement strand
GCACTTCGCACTACGCCCGAGACCTATGCCGAACTCGCCCAATCCGGAGAGCTCGTCGGCGGAGGCACCGCCAGCGTAGACTGGTTGGGAGTCCCATTGCGAAGCGAATCGGCGGTCCGCGGTGTGATCGCCATCCAGTCTTACAACTTGACGGTTCGCATCACGCAAGAGCATCAGGAAATTCTAACCGTACTCGCCACACAAGTCGCCGCATCCATCGAACGGTTATTGGCACGAGAAGCCCTTGCCAAATCCGAAGCAGACCTGCGCGCGCTCTTCTCCTCGATGCAGGACGTGGTTCTGGTGGTTGATAAAGATACGCGCTATGTGCGCATCGCTCCCACCAACCCCTCGCGCCTGTTCAGGCCGCCCGACGAATTGCTCGGCAAACGAATGGATGAATTACTGCCGCCCGAAACTCACGAGCCCTTCCATGCGGCAATTCAACGAGCCCTCCAATCGAACGAGGCGGTTCAGATCGAATACCAGTTGCCGATCGAAGGACATTCATACTGGTTCCTCGCCAACTTATCGCGACTCAACGAAAACGAGGTCTTCTGGGTCGCCCGCGACATTACCGAGCGTAAAAAATCGGAAGAGGCACTGCAAAGGCAGAACACCTACCTCGCCATTGCCGCAGAGATCGGGAAGTTGGTTACCCAGACCCTCGACCTGAACAAGATCTTTACTGAAACGGTCATCCGCGTGAAAGCCGGTTTTCAAGTCTATTTCGCGGCGATCTACAGCATTGAGGAGACGGGGTTCAATGCCATCCTGCGAGGGGCAACCGGGGAAGCGGGCGAGCAAATGATCGCGGCAAAACACTCCGTTATGGTCGGCTCGCAGACCATCGTCGGCTTGGTGGCGGATTCAGGCACGGTTAAATTCATCGAGGATGTTCAAGCGGAACCACTGTACCAACCTCATCCGCTTTTGCCAGCCACGCGCTCCGAAGTCGCCATCCCGTTGCGCATCGGCACACGCACCGTGGCTGTACTTGATATTCACTCCGATGAGGCACGCGCATTTACAGAAGACGATATCTCAGTATTGCAATTGTTGAGCGATCAGGTCGCGGTAGCCATTGACAATGCGCGATCCTACGAACTGTCACAACAGTTGATCAAGGACTTGCGCGAAGTAGACAAACTGAAAAGTCAGTTCCTCGCGAATATGAGCCACGAACTGCGCACGCCGTTGAACTCCATCATCGGGTTCTCGCGGGTGATCCTGAAGGGCATTGACGGACCCATCACAGACATGCAACAACAGGACTTGACCGCGATCTACAACTCCGGTCAACATTTGCTCGGCTTGATCAACGATGTGCTCGATCTCGCCCGCATCGAAGCCGGCAAGATGGAATTGAACTTCGAGGAAGTCAACCTCGCGGATATGGTCCACAGCGTGCTCTCAACAGCCAAAGGTCTCGTGAAAGAAAAGCCGATCCAATTGGTTTCGAATGTGCCCACAGACACCCACACCGTGCGAGGCGACGCCATGCGCATTCGCCAGATCTTTATTAATTTACTGTCGAACGCCGCCAAGTTTACCGATGAAGGCACGATCACGGTCGAAGCGCAAAACCAAAAAAGCCCGGACGGCAGGACGGAAATCATGATTCGCGTCACCGATACGGGTCCCGGCATCTCGGTCGAAGATCAGGAAAAACTCTTCAAAGCGTTTTCGCAAGTGGACGGTTCCGCCACGCGCAAAAGCGGCGGCACCGGTTTGGGTCTCTCGATCTGTTCCAATCTCGTCCAGTTGCACGGCGGGCGCATCGGCGTGACCAGCGAAGCCGGGCACGGTTCCACATTCTGGTTCACCCTCCCGCCTTATCAGCAACCGTTGGATGAAATTCCAACCGACCGCAAGATCGTGGTCGCGATCGACGATGACCCCAAAGTGATCAGCCTCTACGAACGATACCTCGCGCCGCAGGGTTACTACGTCATCCCCTTCATCGAAGCCAAAGGCGCGAAAGAACGGATCATCGCAATCAAGCCTTACGCGATCACACTCGATGTGATGATGCCGAACATTGACGGATGGACGCTTCTTTCGGAATTGAAATCTGATCCAGCCACCCGCGATATTCCCGTCCTCGTCTGCTCGATTCTCGAACAGGCGGATAAAGGCTTCAACCTCGGCGCAGCAGATTACCTCATCAAACCCATCCTCGAGGAGGATCTTGTCCACGCGGTAAAACGGTTGGATAAAAAAGGTGAGATCCGCAACATCCTCGTGATCGATGACAGTGATGATGATCGCAGGCTTATCCAGAAAATTCTCGGCGAACAGGGGCGGTATGAGATCGCCGTAGCGGACGGCGGTCGTCAGGGTTGGGAAGCGATCAAAGCAAATCCGCCTCATGCTGTGATTCTCGATCTCTTCATGCCCGATTGGGATGGTTTCGCCATCCTCGAAAAACTCCGTGATAACCCTGAATTGCGCAACCTTCCCGTGCTCGTCATCAGCGGCGGAGGCTTGACCCCGGAACAACAGCAACACTTGCAGGAGTTTGGAAAGCGTTTGCTTCTCAAAGGAACCCTGAAGGAAGGCGAACTCATTTCCAGCATCGAGCAAGCCCTGAAAATTCTTGGTTGAACTGCGCAGGTACAATCCACAACGGAATAGGACTCTGAACACGAATGTTATTTTTCATACGATGCCTCGACTGCGGACATGACGCACCATTTATGCCGCGCTCGATGCACTGCCCGAACTGCAACAGCCAGTGGCGCGCAGCGGAATACAACCTTGAAGAAGTAGCGAAAACCTTTCCCTCCCAACTAAAGAACCGCCGGTTTGACCTGTGGCGGTATCGCGAACTGCTTCCGATCCACTTGCCGAACCCGACATTACGACTGGGCGAAGGAGGGACTCCGCTCATCAAAGCCGCGAACTTGGGCAACATGCTCGGCTTGCCCAATCTTTACATCAAGGATGAGAGGCAGGGACCGACATCCTCCTTCAAGGACAGGCAGGCGGCGGTCACTATCGCTGCGCTCAAAGAGGGCGGCGTCACTGAAATGGTCGCCGCGTCGACGGGCAATGTTGCCATCGCGCTCTCGGCCTACGCCGCGCGGGCTGGGATCAAATTGTGGGCGTTTGTCACCAGCCTCGTCCCCGGCGTGAAGATGCGTGAGATCGCCTTGTACGGCAGTCAGGTGGTGAAGATCACCGGCTCGTACGATCAGGCAAAACAGGTCGCCGCGGAGTTTGCGCGGCAACGCGGTTTGTATCAGGACATGGGCGCCCGCACGGTGACAGCGATCGAGGCGATGAAGACCATCGCCTTCGAAATTGCCGAACAGTTGACGATGGAGGAAGGCGCTGTGCCACAACCGAACGACGGCAATTTGAAATGGAAAACGCCGGATTGGTACATTCAAGCCGTGAGCGGAGGGATGGGACCGCTCGGCGTCTACAAAGGTTTTCGCGAATTGAAACAACTCGGCATCATCGATCGGATTCCCGCGCTTGCTCCCATTCAAGCGGAAGGGTGCGCGCCGATGGTGGACGGCTGGAGGAAAGGTCTGGAAAAAGCAGAGCCGGTCCTTTCGCCGAACACGAGGATCGAAACGCTCGCCACCGGCGATCCCGGCAGGACGTACACCATGCTGCGACAACAAGTGATCGAAACGCATGGCACCTTCGAAAGCGTTTCGGATGACGACGCGTTCCGCGCCATGCACGTGCTTGCCAAACTCGAAGGTATCTCCGCCGAGCCTGCGGCCGGTGTGGCATTTGCCGGGTTGTTCAAACTTGTGCGGGCTGGTGTGATCAAGCCGACGGACACGGTCGTGGTCAATTGCACGGGGCACACGCTCCCGGCAGAACAGTTCCTGTTCGACGAGAATTGGACGCGGGAAGTGGATTACCCCGGCGCCATGGCACAATCCGAAACCCCGCAGGAGGGATTGCTAGCCGCGCTCAATAACGTGACGCCGAACCGCTTCCCACGCGTGGCAGTTGTAGATGACAGCGTGGAGGCGAGGCGGCTGATCCGGCGAATCTTGCAGTCGCAAGGTGACTTCGAGATCTTCGAAGCTGTGGACGGGCGCGAAGCCATCGACCTTGTGAACCGCGAACGTCCCGATATCATTATCCTCGACCTGATGATGCCCGAAGTGGACGGCTTTGCCGTTCTCGATGCATTGCGCAGTAAACCAGAGACCGCCACCATTCCGGTCATCGTTGCCACCGCCAAGGAGCTAACGGTCAACGAAAAAAGCCGGTTGCAGGGGCAGATCCAATCGTTGATGCAAAAAGGCGACTTTTTGAACGATGATTTTTTGGATGAAGTCCGCGCATTGATCCGCTAATGACCGAACGGAATGAAACCCCGCTTGGCGGCAACGAGGTGACCTACCCCTCGTTGAAATTGAAATCCCGCTTGATGCATAAAATGAAAATTCGGGGGATCAACGCCGCCCTCCTCTCGGCGGTTTTCCTCGGGCTGGCGCCGGTCTTCGGCAAAGCCGCCATGGGCGCGGACAAGTTTTCGCCGTTTGCGGTGGTGGCATTGCGAACCAGTATCGCGGCTCTCCTCCTTGTGTTAATCCTTGCACTGGTCAACCGGCGCGCGTTGTACATTTACCCGGCGGCGTTGTACATCACAGCCATCGCCGGCGCGATCAACGGCTTTGGTTCCATTTTTTACTACATCGGATTGAGCCGGTTGAACGCGAGCGTGGCACAGTTGCTTTATTCGTTGTATCCCTTCTTTGTCGCGTTCTGGCTTCAACTCGATCGACAACCCCCCACCCGTTTGACCATTGCGCGAATTGGAATTGCGATCGTCGCCGTTTTTTTTCTCACGCGAGGCACCACAGGGGTCATCGACCCGCTAGGCGTGCTTTTCATGCTCGTCGCGGCGGCGTTATACGCTCTGCACCTCCCGATCAATCAACGGGCGTTGTACGATGTGCCTGCGCCAACCGTTACGGTGTATACGTTATTGGCGATGAGCGCGGTCGTCGTCCCAGCCTATTTGATCTTCGATGGAAGCCTGCCCGGGGAATCCGCTCCGTGGATGCCGGTTCTGATGCTAACTGTGGTGACATTTTTTTCCCGCCTCACCCTTTTCCTCGGCGTCAAGCACATCGGCGGGATGCAAACGGCTCTCCTCGGATTGGCAGAATTGATCGTCGCCATCGTGTTCAGCCACCTGCTCTTGGGGGAAAACTTCACCAACCTGCAATGGATCGGTATCGTGGGTTTGGGGTTCAGCCTCCTGCTCGTGTGGTTCGAAAAACCGCCCTCACACCCGCCCCCGACTCACGGTTTACTCGGCTGGCTCCAACCGCCGGACTTTCCCAAAGAATTCTACAAACATTAGAACTCAGTACGCCGAATGTTGATACGGCGGGTAAACTGGCACATCAACTCATACGTTATACTTCCCAGCATGGATTCAAATTCAGATTCTCCCATCGGCGTCTTTGACTCGGGCGTTGGAGGATTATCCGTCTTACGCGCGATTCGCGCTCAGATTCCCTACGAAACGATCCTCTACTTCGGAGACCAGGGGCACATCCCGTACGGTCCGCGCCCGATGGAGCAAATCCGAAAGTTTTCAGAAGCGATTACAAACTTTCTGTTGAAACATCGCGCCAAGATCATTGTGGTGGCATGCAACACCGCCTCCGCCGCGGCATTGAAATACCTGCGTGAACGATTCTCGGATGTGCAGTTCGTCGGCATGGAACCAGCCGTCAAGCCGGCGGCGGAATACACGCGGACCGGCAAGGTAGGAGTCCTCGCCACCCCGGCGACGTTCCAAGGCGAGTTGTACGCGTCCGTTGTGGAACGGTTTGCGAATGGAGTCCAGTTATTTCAAAACACGTGCAACGGACTGGTACAGCAGATCGAGCAGGGAAATTTGAACGGCGGCGAAACGCGCAGGATCTTGCAGGATGCGTTGCAACCGATGCTCAAGGAAAATATCGACACCGTTGTTCTGGGGTGCACACATTATCCGTTCGTGATACCGCTCATTCAAGAGATCGTGGGAGAAAACGTACGGGTGATCGACCCGGCTCCCGCTGTGGCGAGACAAGTTCAACGTCTGCTTGAAGCGGGGGGGGTGAAGAACGAATCAAATGTGCGAGGATTCGTCAAACTTTATACGTCCGGCGAACCCGCCGCGCTCCGATCCCTGTTGCCGTCCTTGCTGGGCGAAGATGGTGAAGTTATCAAAGTCGAGTGGATGGGTGATTCAGAGGTGCGTCTGTTTACAACGCCCACGCGAGCATGAAGCCGAAAATGGCGATGATCACGCCGAGGTGCAGGAACAAATTACTGCCCGTGACGACGTTCAAGCCAAAGAGGAACGGCAAAATAAAGTTGATCGCTATCAATACGATGCCGACCATCGGCAACAAGCCCTTGCGATGCGCGAAATAATTCGACGCGTTGTCGATCATCTTCGACAGCCATTTCATAGTTCTTCCTCTTCCATTTTCTGTTCATCGTGATTGCCGGCAAATTCCCAGCCGTTGAACTGCGCCACCAAACGACCGGGGACGCGTCCCTGCATGACCACCCCGCCCCGTCCGTGTTCGATGCGTTCCACTTGTCCCGCTTCGTGGAAGAGCGAGATCAGCGCGCCCTGTTGGTACGGCAGGCGCACGTGGATCGGCGTGTACGTTTCGTACAGTTCCTGCTGGATCAATCGCAACAGTTCCGGTACTCCCGTGCCTTTCAGGCTTGAGATCGCCGCGGCTTTGGAATAGCGGCTGACCACATCATGCGCGGACTGCGGGTCGCGGAGCCGATCGATTTTGTTCAACGCAGTGACCACCGGGATATGATGCGCGCCAAGTTCATCGAGTGTCTGTTGCACGGCATTGTATTGATTCAACGCGTTGGGGTGCGAAATATCCACCACGTGCAAAAGCAGGTCGGCTTCGAGGATCTCCTCGAGCGTGGCGTGGAACGCTTCGATCAGCGTTGTCGGTAATTTTTGAATGAAACCCACCGTGTCGGTCATCAATGCCTGATACCCGCCGGGCAGTTCGACGCGGCGCGTCGTTGGGTCGAGCGTGGCAAAGAGTTGGTCTGCCACGAAGACATCGGACTTCGTGAGTTTGTTCAGCAATGTGGATTTGCCCGCGTTGGTATACCCGACCAGTGCGACAGTTGGAATCCGTGACCGTTTTCGTTGAGCGCGGTATCGCTGACGATGCGCGCTGACCTTTTCGAGTTCCTTTTTTAGATGCGCGATCTCCCTGCGGATGGCGCGCTTGTCCACTTCCAACTGTGTCTCGCCCGGACCGCGCAAACCAACCCCACCCGTCGAACCGGCGCGGCCACCGCCTCCGCCTGCCTGCCTTTCGAGATGCGTCCATTGACCGGTGAGGCGCGGAAGATAATATTCGTATTGGGCGAGTTCCACCTGCAACATCCCTTCTTTCGTGTGGGCATGTTGCGCAAAAATATCGAGGATGAGCGCGGTACGATCCAGCACGCGCACGTTTCTGCCAAGCGCCTCCTGCAATTCGCGTTGATGACGCGGCGACAGTTCATCGTCGAAGATGACGACTTGCGCAAGCGTTTCCTCGACCAGCATTTTCAACTCGTCCACTTTGCCGGGACCGATATAGGTTTTTACGTGAGGGCGGTCCAGTTTTTGGGTGAGTTCGCCAGCCACATCCAGCCCAGCGGTATCGGCGAGCAAAGCCAATTCGGCGAGCGAATCTTCCAACGAGAGGAATGACTTTTGCTGGTACAAATCTACGCCCACGAGAAATGCCTTCTCGTGCGGAGGGATCGTTGGTTGGGGTGTTCTTTTAGACATGTTTATTTTTAGTCGGAAACCGGGTCAATATTTTCGTTTTGCTTACCAAGTGTATCAAATAACTTCGCCATTTTCGGGTCTGGCGCTTCGACCCGCGCGGGGATGAGAATATGAAAGGTGGAACCCGGGCAGGCTTTTTCATCATAACCCGGCGATTCGACCCAGATCGAACCACCGTGTGCTTCGAGGATACCACGCGCGATGGGCAGACCCAGACCGGGTCCCCCGCCCTTGAACTTGGTCCTGCCGCTCGAATGTCTGCCGACACTTCCCAATTGACCGAATTTTTCGAAGATCGTGTTTTGATTCTCCGGCGAGATGCCGATACCGGTATCTGCCACAACGACCTCGATAAAGCCCGGCAACGACCTGCCATCGATCGTGATCGACCCGTTATCGGGAGTGAACTTGATCGCGTTATTGAGAACGTTGCGCAGTGCCTGCGTGATGCGGATCGAATCCAGATAGATCCATTGACGACTGCCCTCGAAATTCGCGAGGGTCATCTTCAGTGTGCGAGCCTGGACGATCGGCTCCACATCCTTGCAGAGGGCTTCGAGCAACGACCCAACCTGCGCGGGCTGGAAGTTCAATTGCAGGAGGTCGTTATCGATCATCGAAACGTCGATCATATCGTCCACGATGATGCGCAAACGGTCGATACCGGTTGCCATGCCCGACAGCAGGCTTTTCAATTGTCCGTTTTGCCGTTCGCCGGGCAGGTCATCCAGCATGGACGAATAGCCTTCGATGAGGGTCAGCGGTGTTTTCAGTTCGTGCGCGGCTACCGAAATAAAAGCCGATTTGCTTCTATCCACGCGCTCCATTTGCTTCTGGGCTTTTTCCATCTCGGAGGAAATGTGAGCGACGCGCGTCTCCATTTCGTAGCGCGCCACCACACCCAAGCCATAGGTGTAAACCGGGATGATCGCGGCAAGCAGGTCGAGCGCTTGCTGCTTCGTCAGCGTTTTGTTCGCCACTTGAATGGTGAGCGCGATCATGCGGTTGATCAGAAACGAAACATGGTACAACCCTTCATCCAAATTCGTTTCTGTGGATGATTTTGCCCAATCGAGCAGGATCGAATCCATCCACGCCGGGTCTCCGGTGCTCACGGACTGCTCGAGCAGGTCGAAGAACCTCCCTAACTGCTCTTCAAAGCCCGCCCGCACTTCCATGCCGCGCGCGAGGTCCTGCCCAACATGTTCGATCCACGCGGGGCGTATCTTTTTCAATATTTGCTGAATCGGTGCGGACTTTAACTTTTTCCGTGGCATGACTTGGTTCGATCTTATGGCGAATTTATTGTATCAGTTTCGCACGCTTTGCCCGACGATCCACGTCCACAAGGTCCTGCCAACCGCCTCAAGACTTTCCGGTGAAACTTTATCCGGCGTATCCTCCAACGTGTGCCAGTATGGATAATCGAAATCGATCAGGTCCACTGCTGGAATACCTGCTTCAAGGAATGGCGTATGATCGTCGAGCATCGAGTACTTATAGTCGGCAAGAAACCGATCCTCATATCCCAAACTCCCCGCCGTTGCCCAAATTTGGTCGATTAAAACCGCATCCGAATTCCGTTCCTTGTAAATGTTCAAGTCCGTGTCGCCGATCATATCCACGATCACGACAGCGCGCGGCTGAACTGGATTATTCGCGACAAATTCTCGCGAACCGAGAATCCAATCCCAGCCAGCGATGCGGCCGTTATCCTCCGCATCGAAAAACACCAGCCACACATTGACCGTATCCTCGGGCAGTGAACGCGCCAATTCCATCAAGACCGCCACACCAGAAGCGCCATCGTTCGCGCCCGGCACCGGCAATGAACGATTCGCGGGGTCGGGATCGCTATCGGCGAACATCCGCGTATCGTAATGCGCTCCTAGAATGACCTGCGGAGGTTCGTCTGATCGCTTTGCCACGACATTGAAAATTGAATGCCCCATCGCCTCCGATTCCTGGACCTCGACCTGCCAGCCAGCGGATTCCAACTCGGCACGCATCCAATCACGGATTTGGGCATGTCCCTGCGTGCCCGGAATACGCGGTCCGAACGCGACCTGCGTTTTCACATCCTCGTAGGCGCGAAGACCGTCGAACGAAGTGGCATCAGGTTCAGGCTGGGAAAGACCCGCATAGACAAACCACCCAAGAACAGCCGCGAGCAAAAATCCGATCGCCGCTAGATAAACCGCAATGGATTTATTTGTCACGCTGTGACCATCCCGCTCATCAACATTTGCAAATCTGTCAGCGACCGTTCCGCGTACGCCGCGCCGCGTTCGCGCTTGCCGATCTTCGAACCAAGTTCAAGCGGAGGCAGGATTCCTAAATTGGCTTTCATCGGTTGAAAATCTTTCAGGTCGGCATGAGTGACGTAATGGCAGAGCGCGCCGAGCATCGTTGATGGAGGCAAGGTGAGCGGCGTTTCACCTTGACGTAGCCGCGCCGCGTTGATACCCACCAGCAAACCCGTCGCGATGTTGCCCATGTAGCCTTCCACGCCGGTGATCTGACCGGCGAAGAAAAGATCGTCGCGGGTTTTGTGCTGAAGCGTCGGACGCAAAAGTTTTGGCGAAGCAATGAAGGTGTTCCGATGCATTTGTCCGTAGCGCATGAACTCGGCATTTTCAAGGCCGGGAATCATGCGGAGCACGCGCTTCTGTTCGGGAAATTTCAAATTGGTTTGAAAGCCGACGAGGTTATACAGACTGCCCGCAAGATTATCCTGCCGCAACTGAACAACCGCGTACGGACGCTTCCCCGTGCGCGGGTCGCGCAATCCCACAGGGCGCATCGGACCGAACGCCAGCGAATCGACTCCGCGCTCCGCGATGATCTCCACCGGCAGACATCCCTCGAAGAAGTGACCAGCCTTCACGCCGGATTTGATCGCATCCTCGAACGCGCGCAGTTCGATCCGTTCCGCTTTTAGCAAGGCTTCGGCGAACGCGTAATATTCTTCTTTTGTAAAAGGGCAATTGATGTAATCACCCTCGTCTTGTTCACCATTGTCATACCGCGAAGCGCGGAAGGCAATGTTCATGTTGATGCTATCTGCGTGGACGATGGGCGCGATCGCGTCGAAGAAAAACAGGTGTTCTTCGCCGCTCAACTGAGCAATGGACCGGGACAGTGAAGGCGAGGTGAGCGGTCCGCTGGCGACAATGACCGGTGAATCGGGGATTTCCTTAACCTCCTCGCGCACGATCTCGATGTTGCGATGCGCCTCGATTCGTTGAGTCACCTTCTGCGCGAACAGGTCGCGATCTACTGCCAATGCGCCGCCCGCCGGTAACGAAGCCTCTTCAGCACATTCCAATAGCATGGAACCGAGGAGTCGCGCTTCATTTTTCAACAAGCCGGAGGCGCGGTCGGGCAGGTTCGAGCCGAGCGAATTGGAGCAGACCAGCTCAGCGAGCGCATGGGTTTGGTGCGCGCCGGTCTGCAGAAGCGGGCGCATTTCATACAATCGCACATTCAACCCGCGCTCCGCGGCTTGCCACGCGGCTTCGCTCCCCGCCAGCCCGCCGCCGATCACAATTAGATCAGTCATGCGGCGATTCTACCATTGCCCTTATGCGTCCTGTGCAAAAGCGTAAGGGCGTGACATGGCTTTCTCAAAGTCAGGAAATTTTTTACGCGAAGGTCGTTAAAAAACGAAAGGCGCCAGCTCTTTTAGAGACTACAGTTCTTGCGGCAGTTGAACTGCGGCAAGAACTGTAAATACTCTGTCGTATAATTACACCGCATGGCATCCCAAAAGAACATCGAATTTCAACTCAAGGAAACCGTTCAACTGACCGAGACCGAATGGTCCGCGCTGGTGGAGCGTGAAGCGGGCGCGTGGCACATCGTCTCGCATCATCACCTCAACAAGAAGAATCAACCCGAGCTCATCAAATTCCTGAGCAAAGCCGAGGTGGATACCTGGTTATGCGGCGCGCTCAGCGGCGGGCAGAGTCGCTCGGTGTCGTTGCCGGAATCCAGCAACCTTGAAGTGGCGAGACTCTTCGCCTTCCCGCTGAAGGGGATGTCACGCGTGGTGCTGGCAGGGGCAGACCAACTCAGTTCCGAAGCGCAGCGGCTTTGGCGTCTCGTCGCATCTGCCATGCAAAACGGAGACGCGCCGGCGGATTCGTCGGCATCCGCTTCGGTTGCCGCGTCGCTGTTGGTGCCCGACCTCGACTCGGAAAATCCGTACGACCTACCGCGCGCGCTCGACCGCGCCCTCACCTCGTTCTTACGCGTCGTTTCTGTGCAGGGAGCTTGGCTCGCCGTTCGACGCGGCGACTCGCTGGAAGTGCGCGCCCAATGGAACGCTCCAGCGTGCGCGAATCTCGACCTCCCCATCGAATCCAACACCCTCCTGCGGAGGATGAATCGCAACCTCACGCCGATGGTGGTGAATCGCGAGAATCCGCTTTGGGAGTCGATCCCCCATAAAGGCGTGAAATCGAATACGAAAATTTGGACGTGCATTCCCATCGTCATCGGACAACGGATGATCGCAACGCTCGTCGTCTGGCGGACGAGTACCTTCAAACGGGATGAATGGAACCGCCTCACCGAGCTCATCACGCAGACCGCGCCTGCCATCGAAACCATCATCACGTTCGCAGAGATGGCGAGCCACTTGCGTCGGCTGGCAATGTTGAACGACTTTGCGCTCACAATATCCACCGGACGCAACCTCGACCAGATCGCGCGCCGCGTCTTCGCCTTGTTGTCACGCGCGTTCGGCACAGAACTGATCGTGCTCGACCTGCTGTCTGCCGATAATCGCCTTGTAAATGAATTCCGAAACAGGGACGGAAACGTGATCTCCTCTGTACGCAGTGCGCAGGAAGCATGGATCGCAACTGCGCTGAAAGCCAGTCAAAAGGCGCGGCTCGGAGATCCGCAACTCGAAGGTTTCGCGCCTTTGTACGAAGGCGCGCTCTCGGGCTTGTATGTTCCGTTACGTTTTCGGGGACAGATCATCGGAAGTTTGTGCATAGAAAACACAAAAGCGGATGCGTTCAATTTCTACGACGAGAGTCTGATCGTCGTCATTGCCAGTCACCTCGCCAGCCTCGCGGACTACACGCGCGTACGTGAAGAAGCGGAGAGCCGCGCGCGAAATCTCGGCTTGATCCATGAGGTGGTTGGGCAGGTGGTCGGGCTGACCGAGCCGCGCGAGGTGGCGCAGATCACCGCCGAATTGCTGGCGCGTTATTTCGCCTACGAACTCGCCGCAGTTTTCATTGCCGATACGCAAGGGAACCTCACCATCGGCGGCTTCGGCGGCACCAGCCAGAACGTGGTCAGACGCGCCGTACAATCGTTCGAATATCCCGTCAGCGGGGGCATCACGGGTCACGTCTTCGAGACCGGCAACAGCGTCGTGGTCAACGATGTGCTGCAAGACAACCGCTATCGTTCGATCAAAGGCTGGCAGGCGGGTTCCGAAATGTGCGTGGCGATCCGCGACGGCATGAAGATCCTCGGCATCATCGATGTGGAAAGCAGTTCGCGCAACGCGTTCACGCACAACGACTTCATGGCGCTCGAGTCGCTGGCTGGGATTCTCGCCAGCGTGATCACCAGCGCCGATCAATACCAGCGACTCGAAACGACCATCAGCCAATTGCGCGCCACCCAGCTCGAACTACGCGAGCGCATGGATGCCCAGCGAAAAGCGGAGAACCGCCTGCTTCAGGCGGCGAAACTTGCCGCGGTCGGCGAGATGGCGGCAGGTATCGCGCATGAGTTGAATAATCCGCTCACCTCGGTGACCGGCTTTGCCGAACTTGCGCTCGAAGATATTACGGGCGACAACCAGACCCGCAAGGACCTCGAACTGGTCGTGCGGGAGGCGAAGCGCGCCCGCGATGTGGTGCGCCGCTTGTTGGATTTTGCGCGCCAGGGTGAAAGTTCGCGTGCCAGCGCCTCGTTGAATGAAGTGGTGGATGACGTGGTCGCGCTGAGTCGGCACCTCATCCACACCAGCGGCGTGGTGTTGAAAACGCGCTTCGACGAATCGCTCCCGTGGGTGATGATGGATGCGAACCAGATCAAACAGGTGGCGCTCAACCTCGTGCACAACGCGTTGCAAGCCATGCCCGACGGCGGGACGATGGAGATCATCACTTCATCGGCGCGCAGGCATAACCGCTCGTGGGCATTGATCGCGGTCAGCGATACCGGCGTGGGCATCCCGCATCCCGACTTGAGCAGAATCTTCGAACCGTTCTTCACCACGAAGGGCAATCAAGGCGGCACCGGGCTTGGGCTTTCTGTGACGTACGGGATCGTCACCGATCACGGAGGCACCATCGAAGTGGAAAGTGAATCAGGCAAGGGGTCGAAGTTCACGGTTTGGCTACCCTTATGAGCAGTAACCCGACGAAACCCTCGGCTTCCATCCTCGTTGTGGACGACGAGCCCGGCATCGCGTCGTTGTGCGAGCGCGTGCTCAGCCGCGAGGGCTATCGAGTCACCGCGCTCATCAACCCGCACGCGGCGATCGAATATCTGCAACGAACGCGCACCGACCTGTTGCTCGTGGACATTCGCATGCCCGAAGTGGACGGCTTCGATGTGATCTCACGCGCAAAGATAGTCCAGCCGGAGGTTGCCGTGCTGGTGATGACCGGCTTCGGCACCGTCGAGACAGCCATCCGCGCGTTGCGGCAAGGCGTGGACGGCTTGCTGCTGAAGCCCTTCGAAAAAGGCGAAGAACTCGTGCAGGCGGTGCGGCAGGCGATCAACGACAACCATCGCAAACGCGATGCCGCGCGCGTGCAGGCGTTGCGCCCGCTGTTCAACGTCACAGAAACGTTGTTCGCCGAAACCGATCAAAATAAATTGATCGAACTGATCGCCTCCGCCATCCGCGAGCACCTCAATTGTTCGAACGTTGCGTATTATCAGGCGGATCACGGAATAGTCACTGCGGTCGCACAGGTTGGGAAAACACTGCCCGTCGAAGCAGACCAGACCGCCGCCGAATTGATCCGACGCGTCGCCGAGGACCGCGACCCGATGATCATCCACGCGACGGGACCCGGCGAAGCGGACGCGCAGTCGCTTCTTTCCACGGTGGGGCTTGGTTCAGCCATCCTCATCCCCGTCCCACGCGCGGACACGAACAGTGTGCTGTTCGCGGCGCGCGATTCGTCCGGCGCGCAATTCCGCGGTGCAGATTTGGAATTATTTTTTGTTCTGGCGCGGCAAGCGGTTATCGCGATGGAAAACGCGCGCTTGTACGCCGACTTGCGCGACACGCTCCGCCGCGTGGAAGAATCGCAACAGGCATTGTTGCGTGCGGAAAAAATGGCGGCGGCAGGGAGGCTCACCGCTTCCATCGCGCACGAGGTGAACAATCCGCTTCAATCGGTGCAGAACTGTTTGCATCTCGCCGGGCGCGAGGATCTACCCGCAGAAAAACGGAAAGAATATTTCGAACTCGCACGGACGGAATTGGATCGCCTGATGAAGACGATGCAACGCATGTTGGAATTTTACCGCCCCGGTACCGTGCGCGTGGAGCATGTGGATGTGCTCGAACTGCTACAGCACGTGCTCAACCTCACTTCACAACAACTCAGCCAGCGGAATATTCAGGTACATGCCAGCCTGCCCGATACACTGCCCGGCATCTACGCGGTGAGCGGACAGATCCAGCAGATCTTCATCAACCTCGTCCTCAACGCGCACGATGCCATGCCCGAGGGCGGAGAGTTGAAAATCAGCGCGCGTGCTGTGCCGAACGGCATCGAGTTGGAATTCAGCGACAGCGGTCCCGGCATCCCCGCAGACCGGCGGAACAACATCTTCGAGCCGTTCTTCAGCACAAAAGACGGAGGCACCGGTTTGGGGTTGACAGTGAGTTACAATATCGTCACCGCGCACGGCGGGACATTGGATCTCGTGGATCGCGAAGGAACAGGCGCATGTTTCCGTTTATTTTTACCAACGTGAGATAAGCAATGAGGATTTTTTTACCACAATGGACACGATGGACTCAATTTTTAAATGAAAAATCCT
>CAZQES010000091.1:0-15984 GCA_964591425.1 uncultured Anaerolinea sp. | reverse complement strand
CGCGTGATGCGGTATTCCATGACGGTTTTCTCACCCCGCACCTGCCGTGCCAGCTTCTCTTCGACTATGGGACGATCTTCCGGCTGAACCTTCTCGATAAACTGTGGCGTTTTCTGAAATTGATCCCGAATTGGTCGTCCCCACACTTTTTCATACGCCGGACTGAGATAGAGGTCCTTGCTGCTTGCCGGGTCTGTGATCCAGAACACTTCCTCGATATTATCCGATAACTGGCGGAAGCGTTCCTGCGATTCGCGCAATTGGTCCTCCGTTCGTTTCCGCTCGGTGATATCGCGTTGGATGCCGAACATGCCGGTGATCCGTTCCTGCGAATCGTACATGCAGACATAATCGCCTTCGATCCAGACGGGCGTACCGTCATCTTTGCGTTCCTGCGTTTCGATGTGAAGGCGTCCGGCATCGAACAACTTGCGGCGGAAGCGGCGTGCCTGCTCCGGGTCGTGGGCGAAGAAGCGGCTCGGCGTCCGCCCAATGAAGTTTTCGCGCGCCGCGCCGTACTGCGCGATCATGGCGTCGTTCGCTTCGGTGATATGCTGGTGCTCCAACGCATAATCGACGAGGTTATCTTTATCCGCCGTGTCATTCCATTCGATGGGCTCCTCGAGCATGCTGAAGAAAAAACCGTCGAGGGATTGGTTGAAAAACAGGCTGAGGCGCAGTTGAGATTCACGCAGACGGGTCTCCGCCTGAATGCGCGCGGTGATATCTTCGGCAGAAATAATGATGCCGCCGATCTCTCCCTGCACATCGCGCCACGGGAGCACTGCCCAGCGCAGCCATTGCTCGGAGCCATCCGCCTGGACCCACCGATCGCTATCGTTGTTCAGCGTTTCGCCTGCCAGCCCTCGCCGATGCACCTCCTTCCAATGTTGGGGAAGGTCGGGATTGATCTCGTAATGTCCGCGCCCGACGAGGTTGTCAAATCCCCTGCCGAATTCCCCCGCCCAGCGGCGGCTGGTTACGATATATCTCATTTCGCGGTCGAGCAAGGCAATGCTGATCGGCGCCTGTTCGATGAGCGAGAGCAACTGCTCCTGACTGTGCCTCAGCGCCGTTTCAGCCCTTCTGCGTTCGGTGATATCAACCGTGGTAACCAGCACTTTGGAATAGTCTGCTTCGTGCCCCGGCACCACAGACCACGTTAAATTGACCGTGATCGGTTTGCCTTTCATGGTTTCGTCTTCGCCTTCCCATTCGTAATGCGTGATCCCTTCTGCTATTGCCGCGAAATCCTCCGGGTTGTGTTCGAACTCCCCCTTGCCCGGTTCGCCCATGGCGCTCTGGATCAATTCCTCCTTGCCAGCCGCCTCATACATTTCGACAGCGGTTCTGTTGACATCGAGGACACGAATCAAGTCCATGCACTCCCTCAGCGCCGCGGGGTTGGCATGGAAGTAACTCTGCAAGTCGGTAATGCCATCCCGTTTCAAAGCATCTACAAACTGTTTTACCTGTGAATAATCCTCCTCCCAAGTAGCGACCGGGGAGTTCTCGAACACCCCTCGATACCTCCGTTCGCTTTCCTCCACTGCCACTTCCGCTTGTTTCCGTTCGGTAATATCGGCGAAGGTGACCGCGAATTGACCACGCGCAGGTGAATAGGCGTTGATCTCATAATATTTGTTGAGGGATGAAGAGAATTCTTCCAGGTGGACCGGTTCCCCGGTCAATGCGACCTTTCCATACATTTGTATGAAGGGATCGTTTTCAATAGCCGGCAGAACTTCCGTGACTCGCCGGCCGATAGCCTGCTCCGCGCTGATGCCTGTCAATTTCTCAAACGCCGGGTTGACCTCGAGGAAGACGTAGTCCACCGGTTGTCCCTGATCGTCTGTGACGATCTGGTGCAGGGCAAAGCCGTTCACCAGATTCTCGAACAAGCCGCGGTAACGCGCCTCGCTCTCGCGCAATTTCTCATCTACCTGCCTGCGCTCGGTAATATCACGCAGGATGACAGTGTAAAGGTGCTTTCCGCCCGGTTCGATGTGCGAGATGGAGGCTTCCATTAGAAATATCGTTCCGTCCGCTCGCAAAGCGGTGAGCGAACTGAGATGACCCATGGCGCGATTGGTCACGCCGGTCTGCCCAAAGCGGGAAATATGTTCTTTGTGGACAGCCCGGTATGGTTCCGGTATGAAGCGTTCGATGTTTTGACCGAGTGCCTGCCCAGCTTCGCACCGGAATATCCGCTCGGCAGAGGGGTTGAAGAGCACGATGCGTTGTTCAGAGTCAACGCTGATGATGCCATCCAAAGCTGAGTTGACGATCCCGGCAAAGCGCGCCTCGCTCTCGCTCAATTTCTCTTCTACCCGCTTGCGTTCGGTCACATCGACAATGGAAACGAATACCCGCCCCAGCGTTTCTTCGTAGCCGGGCGCTACTGTGAGTTTAAAGAAGACATGCCGTTTCTCGCCGAGCCGGTTCCGAAAGATCTCGTCACTCTCATACGATACATTCCCTTCGGCAAGACTGGCAAATTCCGCCGCGACGGTGGGGAGGGCATCCTCGCTCAGGCTTTCGGATAACGCCGTCAGCAATTCAGACTTATCTTTTACTTGCATCAGGTTCAGCGTTGCGCGATTGACATCCACCACCTGCACCCGGCGGAGACATTCCAACACCGCTTCGGGATGTTCTTCAAAGTATGTTCGAAAATCCGACACGCCGCTGGAGCGAAGTTGATCGAAAAATTCCTTGACCTGCGAGAAATCCTCCTCCCAGATCGAAACCGGCGATTCTTCGAACAGTGCGCGATAGCGTTGCTCGCTGGTTTGCAGGGCAGCCTCCGCCTGTTGGCGCGCGGTGACATCGGTGAGCGATCCCACCACGCCGATGGTTTTCCCGTCCCTGACGACCGGGCTTTCATCCACCTGCACCCAAATTTTTCGTCCCTTGCGAGTGAGCAGTTCCAGTTCGTACGGCGGCTGTCGCTCACCGGTGCGGATGGCGCGTTCGGTGGCTTCGACGCCGTTAAGATTCGCCGGGTGGTCTGAAAGAAATTCCTGCCAATGTATTTTTGCTTCCTCCGGTTCGCAATCTAATATCTCGCGCGATTGCGGACTGACATAGGTCAGCACATGCTCCGGCGTATGGGTATAGAACATACTGCTGTTGTGCTTGATAATGTTCCTTAATCTTTCCTCGCTGTCACGCAGTTTCTCCTCCGCTTCCCTGCGTTCGGTAATATCAATCAAGGACACCAGCACCTTCGAATAACTCTGTTCGTTGCCCGGCGCGACCGCCCAGTTGATCGAAACGATGCGACGGTTACCCAGCAGGGAATGTACGGTGCTTTGAGATTGAAATTCAAGTCCTCCATTGGCGATGAGGAGAAGTTCGTCCTTGAATCCTAAGAGGGATTCCTGTGGAAAGGTCTTATCCAAATTTCCAAGCAGTTCGAACTTGTTACGTGCTTCATACAGTCTCAACGCGGCTTGGTTCACATCCAGCACTTTTACCAACCGCAGGCACTCGGAAATCACCTCTGGATGCTCGCTAAGATAGGCATCCAGATCGGCGACACCCTCACGCTTCAGATCTTCAAGGAGGGTCTTGACCTGCGAGAAATCCTCCTCCCAAATTGCAAGAGGCGAATTCTCAAACAGGTTGCGAAAGCGCTGTTCGCTTTCCCGCAGCGATTGCTCGACCTGCCGGCGCTCGAGGAGCTCATCTCGCAGTACATCAAACAGCCGGGCGTTCTCCATCGAGATCGCGATCTGGTGGGCAAACAATTCAAGCAGTTGTTGATCCTGCTTCGAAAACGCGTCCACCTCCATGCTTGCCACTGTCAGTACGCCGAGCAAACGGTTCTCGAATTCGACCGGGGTCCACAGCACCGCGCGCAATTTCGGTCCCATCTTGATCCAACGCGAATCGGTTTGCACATCTGCCAAATACAGTGACTGGCGGGTTTTTGCCACCCAGCCAACCAAGCCGCGCGCCTCGCCGAGAGGGAAGCGAACCTCCTTTAGCCCTTCCTTATCCAAATTACCGCCCACGCCCGATTCAAAATGAAGATCGCCGGCAACCTCGTTGTAACGGAAGAACACGATATTTTCGGCTTTCAACCCTCGCACGATGATCTCGAAAAATGTGCGGATTTGTGATTGTGGGTTAAGCTCGCGGTTCAACGCGAGACCCGCCTCGTACAGCAAAGTTAGGTTTCTCGCATGGACATTCGTTTCGTTCAGCAGGCGCGCATTGCGCACGGCGATGGCGGCATAACCGGCAAACAAGGATAACAGGCGGGCATCGTTGTCGTTGAACTTACGCTTCATATCATCATAAATTCCGACGCCCAATACCCCGACCAATTCGCCGCCGTAGATCATCGGCACTTCGACGATGGAACGAAAAGGCAAATTCCGATATGCTTCAGCCTTTTCCTCCCACGATTGGTAATCGTCAATGATCATCGGATCGCGTGTGGCGGCAACCTTTCCTGCCATGCCTTCGCCGATCTTCAAACGCGTGCCGATCGGCACACCCAGCTCGGTGGATTTCGTCAATACGAGGTCAGCCTGTACGGAATCATAAAGATATACAAACCCGCCTGATGATGCAAGCAGGATATTCGTCCGCTCGACGATCGTTTCAAGCAATTTATCCACATCCAATTCGGAGGAGAGATCCTTCGTTATTTCATGAAGAGCCGCAAATTCATTTGCCCGGCGATTCAATTCATCTTCCGCCTGCCTGCGATCTGTGATGCTTTCGAACGCGACGCCCAGATGATCATTGGAAAGAGGAAAGGCTTTGACCGCAAATGCAGTATCTACGTTATTGGCATCATCGAAATAGACAACCTCTAACTCAGCCGCTTTTTGGGTGCGTATCACTTCTGCATATTTCTGTGGGATGCCCTGTTCACGCAACTCCGGGAAACCTTCATCGAGTGTTTTGCCGATAACTTCCTCGCGAGTGGTGCCTGAAAACTCCAACGCCGCAGGGTTTGCCGAGACTAATCTCAAGGTCCGGTCATCGTTCGGATCTTCAAGGTGGAAAACGTACAAGCCGATCTGCATGTTTTCGACGATATCGGCATACTGGCGAATATTCGCCTCAGCCTGTTTGCGTTCGGCGAGTTCGCCGCGTAATTGTTCATTCAGGCTGTCCAGCTTGGCTGTGCGATCAGCCACGCGCAATTCAAGATTCTGGTTGGCTTTTTGCAATGCCGCATTCGTTTCGAGGAGTTCCTGTGAGGTCAACTCCATGCTATGTTCCAGCATTTTGCGGTCGTTGTCGAACTGCCAATAGGCATCATTGATTGCCTGAATGAGATCGGATTCACCACCCAGCAACAAATTCTCTGCGTGGGAATAACGTTTCAACTGCCGTTTCAGGAGGCTATGCAATTCGCGCATAATTATCGCTCCGAAAAAGTTGTAATTGTCATGGTCTGGTTGTGAAGTTCGCATTTCGCGGAAGGGGTAAAGGGAGAGATCTCTCCATACGAATAGAAACCTGTCAGGGGAGTCTGTTTGCCCATGATCTCCTGTACACCCTCCACTTCCTCTTCAATGCGTTGTTTGAGTACAAGTTTTCGTCCTACACAACTTATCAATAAGGCGAGATCAGGCGACATATTTCCGATTGCGTGATAACTCGTCTGTGCCGCGCCGACTGCGCCATCAATCAGGCGATCGAAATTTGCTTTCATCAACCGCGCATACTCGCCTTGTGGTATATCCCCTGCGAACGTCAGGCTCTGCTCAGCCTCACTGACCGAAAGAATCGTACGCACTACACTTTCGCCCTGCGTAGATCGAAGGCTGAGTGGAAACAACAAACCGCTGGCGGGCAGTTCGTTGGCATGTTCTCCGAGATACTTTTTATAGAGCGCTAACGCAGGTTGGTTATCAAGTTCGTACAAGATATTCCCTTTCGAGCGTGTGATCAAACGCTCGGGTCCGAATGCATCCCAACCGCCGAGTGAGGCAAAACCCACCTTGAATCGCTTTCCATAAAAACCGACTGCCGCGATAGTCTTCGTTGAAGGCGGTCCATCCCATAGCACCAGAGTTTCCATAAACCGGTCGCCATCCCCAGCCAGCCCGCCGGTTAGTGTGGTTTCGGGCGGCAAGTGTTTGGTCAACCCCTCCACCAGTTCGCTCCCGTTCACAATTTGTCCGTCGGAAAGTACAAGAACATGAACTAGGGATTTATGCGGCAAGGCGAGGGCAAGTTGTTTACCGGCTTGAAAACTATCCGCTCCATCGCTCAGTTCAAGGCGAGCCCCGTGAAGTTTGGTATGTTTGAATGAAATGGCTGTGGAGACCAAGGTTTCATCTCTCACTTCAGTGCCAAAGATTTCACCAGCTGTTGAACATCCGAGGAGATGGGCATTGGGATACGCCCGCTTAATATCCTCCAACCATTCCGCTTCCTGAAGGCAGGCTGGGCTTCCAAAGAGCAGTACAAGTTGGGCTTTGGATCCTAAATTGCCGGCAAGCGCCGGCATCCACCCCTGGTCACGAATCCGGCGCGATTGTTCGATTTGCATAGATCCTCCGAATCCTTATATCAGTAGTTGTACAACGCCCCCGTCGGTACGCGCCAGTAGACAAGCGAACGAGCCAGTATTCGAGTTCACGCGGGAAGCACCAACTCTCTTTTTCAAGCGGATCTCCGGAACGCAGGCTTCATTCGACCCGAGAGCCTCGATCGCTTCAACCGATTGCGCCTTGTTCGTTTGGGGTCCACGCATGGTATTAATCCTTGATGCGATACCCTCCAAATATACTCCAGCGCCGCCCTCCGAAACAGGGCGGTGTGATTTGAATTGATATTGAAATATAAAACCTGCACGCGCAGCGACAGCCATCGTTGCGCATTGCTCGCCCCCATCGTGAATTGGAATAGAGTCAGTCCCGGCGCTTGTACGGGTGGAAGTATTCGTCCGCAAAGCGGGCGACCAGCAGGAACAACCCAGCCGACACAGCGACGACGATGAACTTGATTGCAGTGATCATTTGCACTCCACGAAGGAAAATGGCGAACTTCACATACAAGACGAAGATTCTGCAAAAAGATTCACCGCGCACCTTACAAGGAGATTACATGACGGGAGTGCGGTGGTATCATCACCCCATGACCATTGCCACTGCCCAAAGTCATCCAAAGATCGCCTTCATCTAGTATTCTCACTGCTCAACCCATTGAACAGACGGCTAAATTTGTAATCCAGGCTGTAAAGGCAGGATTACAGGAACAACAGACCTCCTGGAGCCACGCTTGTTTTTGCGATCATCAAATTTACATTGGTAAAACTCGATTGAACGAACTGCAAGGATAATACGGAGCGAAAGACCTGAGCATTGGACATCTTCGGTTGCCATTTATATTGTTCACGGGGTATTCATTTTTCCAACGCCAGGGCGATGGCTTGTTCCGGTGACATTGCGTAGCCCTCCGACCATGCGGAGGTATACCCTTCCTCCCCAAGTTGAGTGCGCGCCTGGGTAATCGATGCAGCATAATCCTTCTGATAGGTCGGAGGGAGCGATTCGTTGATCGCTTCGCGCCAGGCGGATGCCGCACCCCACAGACGCGCCGCTCGCTTCGCATCCCCCAGCGCAGCGGCAATCAATCCCAGCGCTTCCATCGAGAACGGTGGGCCGATCTTGTCTCCTGAACTCTGATAATGGGTCAAGGCTTCTTTAAACATTCCTGTTGCACGCTTGTAATCCGCGCGCAGACGCGCCACATCCGCCAAACCGCCAAGCGACCAAGCCATCAGGTAGTGATCCCCCAACTCCTGGCTGAGGCGCAGACTTTCTTCCCAGCTTGTGGCGGCGCGCTCATAATCTCCAATCCTGAACCACGGATCGCCCAACCAGACGAGTGCGTAAGCGATTCCCCAGCGCTCACCAGTTGCCCGAAGGTGGCGCAAGCCCTCTTCGAACAACTCTATTGCCTCCTCCCACTTGCCTTCAAGATGAAGGGTTGCGCCCAGGTCAATGATTGGCAGACCCATGCCTTGATTGTCTCCAATATCTCGATATAACTTAATGCTTGATTCTGCCAAGGCTCTGGCTCGAATGTAATCGCCTGTGGACATTGATAGGATGGCTGATGCGCGCAGCGCTTTCGCTCTCTCCCTGCCCTGGGTGCTGATGCCGACTGCAAGGAGTTTCTCCAGCCATAGGTTGCCTTCGCTTAAATGACCTTTACTGTGCCAGAACCACGCCAGCGCTCCTGCCATTTTCAGTCCCGCTTCGATTTGATTGCTTTCAAGCGACCATGCCAGCGCGACCCGCAAATTATCATGATCCAATTCCAGGCGATTCTTCCAGTCCTGTTGTCTGCCGCCAAATAAATGCGGCTCGGTCTCTTCCGCGACGCGCAGGTAGTAATTAAAATGACGGTCTTGAATCAAGTTCGATTGTCCGGTCTCATTCAGTTTATCTCTGGCATACTGACGGATCGGCTCAAGAAACCGGTAACGCGGTTGATCCTGCTGTTCGACGATGAGCAGTGACTTGTCCATGAGGCGTGAAAGCGCATCCAGAATCGATTGATTGGAATCCAGAAGCGCCACCGATTCGAGCGCTTCCAATGTAAAACCCCCAACAAAGACCGACAGTTGTCGAAAAAGCTCGCCTTCCGTTTCTGTCAGCAGTTCATAGCTCCAATCCAGAGCCGCGCGCAAGGTTTGTTGTCGTGAGGAGGCAACCCGACTGCCGCTGGTTAACAATGCAAAACGGTCATCCAGCCGTGCAGCGATTTGCTCTGGTGATAACGTTTTGACGCGCGCGGCGATCAGTTCGATGGCTAATGGCAATCCATCGAGTTGTGAGCAGATGGATGCGACAGCCCGGAGGTTTTCGGCGTTCAGCGCGAAATCGGAACGAACGGCGCGGGCACGCTCGGCAAACAGCACGAGGGCTGGAAACTCCGTAATGGCTTCCATGTCAACGACAGAGTTCTCTTGTGGGATATGCAGTGCAGGTACCGAATAAAGCCATTCACCCGGGATTTGTAGCGCTTCGCGGCTGGTGGTGAGGATTCTTAGATGGGAGCAGGCCGAAAGGAGGGAAGAGGCGAGACGGGCAACATCGTCGATCAGATGCTCGCAATTATCCAGCACAAGCAGAATTCGTTTGTTCCCGATGCCCTCAATGAGACGTTCCTCGGGAGACAGGTTATCCTTTTCAATATATCCAAGCGCATGTGAAATGGCAGAAGGTATCAGGGATGGCTGATCCAGCGGAGCGAGCGCGACAAAGAAAACACCATCGGGGAAATCAGGCAATGACTCCCTCGCTGAGGCGATACTCAAGCGCGTCTTTCCGATTCCCGGCGCACCGATCAAGGTAACCAGGCGGATATCTGGATCCGTCAAATAGTCTTGGACAACTGCAATATCCTTATCGCGCCCGACTAAAGAAGTAAAAATTGCGGGTAAATTCGAACGGGATTGTTGGGGTAGTGCTGGTGAAGAGACGCGCCAAGGGGCTTCCTCGTCCCCCAGGCTGGGGGTTGATCTCCAGTCGCCGCGCGCGAACCGTAAAAAGGCCGGTCGTTCCGTTGGGGGAATCTTGAAGATTTCAGCCAGCAGTTCGGCGATCTGTGCCGAGGGGTGCCGTTCTTCATCTTCAAGTTTACGAATCATTGACACGGAACACCCGACGCGGTTCGCCAGAGCCTCGCGTGTGAGATCGAGTGCCTTCCTCTTGAGCTTGAGCCAATAGCCAAAAGAATGTTGTTCTTGCATCAATTTCTATATCAACAGTATCACTTGGGTTTGCAAATGAGTGGCACTTTTTGTAACAATTTTTGCCACCACACCGGAAGGGAGATTTGCTACAGTATGGGCATCGTAGAGACCAACTCGGGTTTCTGCAAACATTATAACTGGATGAATCAAAAAGGAGATCAAAATGTATACCAATCGTTTCATACACCTGCTCATTGCCGTTTCACTGTTGGCTGTTGTTATTCTGGGAGTTCGGGAAGCGAACGCGACCCCATCCCTCGGAGCCAATGCAGACTCTGCCACTTATTCCTACACCGCGTGGGCGAAGGCAGTCGAAGCAAAAGCCAGCACGGTCGATTCGGCCACCCGCTCATATATTGCGCAGGCGAAAGCCGCGGCTTGCGGTATGGATGCCACCTACGGCCTTGACCTTGACTCTGCGACCCGGTCTTACATCGCCTGGGGATTGGCAGCAGATAGTGGAGCCTCGTGCCGTTAGCCGCCCACCGTTTTGCTCACCGGGACGTGCTGGCTCGCTTCATGCTTCTCCTCTCGAGCACACGTCGAAAAACCCTACACTGGTAAAAAGCCAGTGCAGGGTTTTTATAAACAATTGAATGAAAATTATCTGACGTAGTGGTATCATCCCTGAATGTCCACCGCTACTGCTGAAGCGCACCCAAATATCGCCTTCATCAAGTACTGGGGTAATCGCGACGGCGCGTTGCGCATCCCAATGAACGGCTCGATCTCGATGAACCTCGATGGGCTGACCACGCGCACGACGGTCAGTTTTCAGCCCTCTCTGCCGTTCGACGAACTCATCATCAACGGGCACGAAGTGACCGGCGCCGGGCTGGAACGCGTAACACATATTTTAGATTTGATCCGCGGCATGGCGAACATCACAGACCGCGCCGAAGTGATGACCGAAAACAACTTTCCCTCCGGCGCGGGGATTGCATCATCAGCCTCCGCCTTTGCCGCGCTGGCATTGGCAGGAAGTAAAGCCGCAGGTCTGGATTTGAGCGAACGAGATCTCTCGCGTCTCGCGCGACGGGGCTCCGGCTCGGCTTCTCGCTCCATCCCCGGCGGATTCGTCGAATGGCAGGCTGGCGGGACGGATGAGGATTCATTCGCCTTCTCGATTGCCCCGGCGAATCATTGGGGACTGGTGGATCTGATCGCGGTCGTCAGCGCGGCACACAAAAAGACCGGGTCCACCGAAGGGCACGCGGTCGCTCCCACCAGTCCGCTTCAAACCGCACGTGTGGAAGACGCGCCGCGTCGGCTGGAGCTCTGCCGCAGGGCGATCCTCGAAAAAGATTTCAACGCGTTCGCTTCCATCGTCGAACTGGATTCAGACATGATGCACGCGGTGATGATGACTTCCTCGCCCGCGCTTCATTATTGGAAGCCCGCTTCGCTCGCGGTGATGGAGGCTGTCCGCACATGGCGGATGGATGGACTTCCCGTATGCTACACCGTGGACGCCGGCGCGAACGTGCACGTGCTCACGCTCGAATCTGAAGCGCACACCACCGAGAAAAATCTGCACGCGATCTACGGCGTACATGATGTGCTGGTGGCGCGCGCCGGCAGCGCGGCAAGACTCGTCGCGAACGGCGATAATTAATTTATCGCGCCACCCTCTCCAACACTTCACCAAATTTTTCTAACTCGTCCAACGTGTTGTAATGCACCGGTCCCACGCGGATCATTCCACCCGCTTCGAGCAACCCCAGTCGCTCCACGATCGCCAGAGCATAATTGTGCCCATTCCAAACATAAATATTTTCATCCCCGATCGCCTTTGCAAGTTGTTCAGGGTCTTTGCCTTCCACGGTAAACGAAACGGTTGGCACACGTTCATCGAGTCGATTCAGATCCGTGATGCCGTAAATTCGCGTCCCCGGCACGGACTCAACAATACCGATCAATTTCCTGGATAACTCCGCTTCATACGCGCGCATGGCGAACATACCCTTCTTCAATTCCAACTTGCGACCGGTGAATCCCGCCTCATTCCATTGAGACGTATGCTCCGCCCCGAATTGTTTTCCCAGCCATTCGAGGTATTCCAACGCGCCGAGCACTCCGGCAATGCCCTCGTGGTTCTGTGTGCCGGTCTCGAATTTATGAGGCAGGTCATTCGATGCCGGACGCACTTTGTAGGCTTTTAGTTCATTCAGCAAATCAAATTTTCCATACAACGCGCCTGCGTGTGGACCGAAAAATTTATACGAGGAGCAAACCAGAAAGTCACAACCTATATCCTGCACGTCGATCGGACCGTGCGGAGCATATTGCACCGCGTCGACGTACACCAACGCACCTGCGTCGTGAGCCATTTTGGTGAGCTTCTTTACCGGGTTCACCGTCCCCAACAAATTCGAAGCGTACCCGAACGCGGCGATCCTTGGTTTCCTTTCCAACGCGCGCGCAAAGTCATCGAGGTCGAGCGTGCCGTCTTCCACATCGATATCCACCCACAGCAGGTTGCACCCCTTGTCTTCCGCGATCAACATCCACGGGGCAATGTTGGCATCATGGTCGAGCCGCGTGACCAGAATGTTGTCGCCTGCCTGCAAATTGCGGGCGAGCGATCGCGACATGTGCAGGGTCAGCGTGGTCATGTTGTTGCCGAAGATGATCTCTTCGGGGCGCGCCGCGTTGAGAAAATCCGCCATGGCAACGTGCGCCTCGTGCAACATCTCGTCCGATCGGCGGCTGGTCTCGAATTGACCTTCGTGGTTCGCGTTGTTTTCAAGCAGGTACTTGTTGATTCGGTCTAAACTTTGTTTCGCGATTTGAGTCCCGGCGGGGTTATCGAGAAAGATAGCAGGGCGGTCGAGGGACGGGAATTGCTGGCGAACCAAATTAACATCGTAGGTCATGATTTCCTCTTGTCGTAAAGATATAAATCCGAAGCGAAATGAAATGACACCCCTTCGGGGTTCGATTCAATCATTGGCTTTTTCTATAGTAATGCCATCCCTTCGGGATTTTTGAGTTGCGATGTCTTCTGCTCTTGCAAACTCTTCGGGCGTATTGACGTTCCAAAATGCGAGACCGGCGGGGTCAGCGGATTTGATCTCCTCGGAGGTCAACACACGCACTTGCACCTGCGGAAACCACGCGATGACCTTCCATTGATCGGCTTCGATGGAGGCTTCAATGGCAGGCAGGCACGTCTCGCGGCGGTAGAGGGCATGAAGCGGCTCGTAACCTTCTTCGCCTTTGGCGATGACAACATCAACCTTTTCATCGTCCATGATCTTGGCAGAGGCTTCAATTAATGAAGAACTGGCGAAAGGCATGTCACACGCCACAACTGCAACAAACGGATGCGATGCAGAAGCGATTGCGGTGTAGAGTCCGCCCAAGGCGCCGCGACCCGGCTTCACGTCCGGAACGAGGCGGTGGGCGAGGAAGGAATAGTCCTCGGGGCGATTCGTCGTCACGATGAGTTCATCGGCGATCGGTCGGAGTCGATCCACAACGCGCTGAATGAGAGCGCGTCCGAGAAATGGTTTGAGCGCTTTATCTTCGCCCATGCGCGACGATGCGCCGCCAGCCTGTATACAAACCGTGAGCATGGGTGTATTATAAAGGTGAAAGCGAGAGGTTATGCCAACCTCCATCGGAAATTTACTCGACCAATTGACAGTGACCGGGGAACTGTACGAGAAGTTGCCCGGGAATGCCGTGCGATGTTTCGCCTGCGGACATCGTTGTGTGATTCGCGAGGGGCGGCGGGGGATTTGTCAGGTGCGCTTCAACGACGGGGGAGAGTTGCGCGTGCCGCATGGATATGTCGCGGCGCTTCAAAGCGATCCCGTGGAGAAAAAACCATTCTTTCACGTTCTGCCCAGCGTCAACGCGTTGACATTCGGGATGCTCGGCTGCGATTATCACTGTGGGTATTGTTTTACAGGGGATACGATTGTGATTACCAACCAAGGACCAATAGCATTGCAAGACGCCTTTGAACTTGGTACATCGCGCATTGAGCACCCCGATGGCGAGATTTCATTTCCAGTTGAACTGAAGGCGATCACTTCTTCAGGCGGTTTGAGAGATGTGAAAGGTGTGTTCCGTCACGCGTATCACGGGGAGTTGGTAAAGATCACGCCGTATTATTTGCCCGCGCTTCGCTGTACGCCGGATCACCGCGTGTATGCGACAGATGATCAAAATAAAAGACCTTACATGATTCAGGCGAAAGAATTGACATTTAATCACCATCTGGTTGTGCCAAGGAGATTTCACTTTTCCGCTACAGAAATTGTTGACGCATTGGACTACCTGCAATATCAATCCCGAAGGGATGTGATGACTGTAGAACACATATTGGCCACAAAGTGGCAACCCCGTAAGGGGTGGCATACCGCGACAAATCATGTCATCCCTTCGGGATTGGCCAACCAATCCTGGACGCCAGTTAGAATCCTGCCATCCCTTCGGGATTGGGGTTGGGATTTTCAAGCTCAATCTCTTCTTACAGGATATCCCCCGAATGCTGATATTGAATACAAGATTATCCAAACTGATGATTTTTATCTTGTCCCTTTGCGTGGAATTGAACGAGAAGCCTCCGAGGGAAACGTGTTCAATATGGAAGTGGATGGAGAGCATAATTATCTGGCGAATTTCTTCCTTGTGTCGAATTGCCAGAACTGGTTGACCTCCCAAGCCATGCGCGACCCGGCTTCGGATGTGTCGGCAAATTACATTCGGAAGATTTCTCCGCAGGGGATGGTGGAGTATGCGCGCAAAACAAAGGCTGCGGTGGTGGTCTCTTCCTATAACGAGCCGCTGATCACCAGCGAATGGGCAGTGGAGATCTTCAAAGAAGCAAAAGCCGCGGGGTTGATGTGCGCGTACGTCTCGAACGGGAACAACACACCGGAGGTGATGGAATATATCCGCCCATACCTCTCTGCCTACAAAGTGGATTTGAAATGCATGAGCGATAAGAACTACAGGTCGCTGGGCGGCGTGTTGCAAAACACACTGGATGGGATCAAGCGCGCGTATGAATCAGGTTTATGGGTGGAGATCGTGACGCTGACGATCCCGGGCTTCAACGATTCCAATGAAGAATTGTGGGATGCGGCACGTTTCATCGCGGGCGTTTCAAAAGATATTCCGTGGCATGTCACTGCGTTTCACAAAGACTATAAAATGACCGATCCCGACAACACCGACGCGAAGACCCTTTTGCGCGCGGCGGATATCGGACGTGAGGCGGGTCTGCGATTCGTGTACGCCGGGAATCTGCCGGGGCAGGTGGGGGAGTATGAAGATACATTTTGTCCGGCGTGCAACCATAAGCTAGTGAAACGGCGCGGATATGTGATTCAGGAATATCATCTGACCCGCGAGGGGAAGTGCCCGAAATGCGGTGCGAACACCCCCGGATTGTGGCATAAAAACCCCTCTCAAGTAGTGTTAAACGGGTCCGGCGCTCCTTTACCCGTTTACTAAATTTCCTTTTGCTGTATAATCTGCCCATTACTCGGAAGGAGGTCCCCAGCCCAAAGTATTCCGATTCCACCAACCCCTGCAAGAAAAAAAATCCAAACCAGAATTCTCTCAGGAGGAGAAACGTGAAACGCAAACTGTTACATGTACTGTCACTGCTCGTTCTCGCGAGCGTGATCCTCGCGGCGTGCGGACCTGCGGCAACTGAAGCCCCTGCCGCGACCGAAGCCCCAGCCGCGACCGAAGCCCCTGCCGCAACCGAAGCCCCTGCCGCGTGTGAACCGGCCGGCACAGAACCCATCGCTTTCCCGGATGGCGGAAAATCTGTCACTGCCGCGTTCGATCAGGAACCGGATGCCATTGTGCCTTACTTCTCCCAGATGTCGTTTGCCGTGTGGGTCACCCAGTTGACTCTCGTCGGCTTGGGCGAATGGGATGAAACAGGCAAGTTCGTTCCTGAACTGGCTGTCGAAGTTCCCACCGCCGAAAACGGCGGCGTATCCCCAGATGGTCTCACCATCACGTGGAAGTTGAAGGACTGCCTCTTCTGGTCCGATGGCACACCCCTCACCTCGGAAGATGTCAAGTTCACTTGGGAACTGGTGAATGATCCTGCCAATGCTGTGGCAACCCGCACCGGTTACGATGTGATCGAGAGCATCGAAACCCCCGACGCTACCACGGTAGTGATTCAATTCGCCGAGCTTTATCCGCCTTGGCCCACCCTCTTTACCCAAGGTCCTAACAACGCTGGCGCGATCCTGCCGAAGCATATCCTC
>CAZQES010000090.1:0-16124 GCA_964591425.1 uncultured Anaerolinea sp. | reverse complement strand
GGTCCGCGCCGACATCAGCCGCTTTCGTGAAGATGCCACCGCCCACGCGCATGAACAGCGCGAGGAGAGTTCCGCCAAAGCCGAAACCGAGCAATGCGTCCGGCGCGGCAATGCCTAACACAATGAAGATCAACGTACCACCAAGCAAGCCGAGGCCATCGGTCAACATGCCTGTAATGGTGCCAGCGCGGTAAGCAATACGAAGCGCATCGCCAAAAGATCGCTTCGATGCAGAAGCAACGCGTACGTTGCCCTCCACTGCCATGCGCATCCCGATCTGTCCGACTGTGAGTGAAAAGCCGGCGCCCATCACGAACGCGAACGCGCGCGCGAGACCGATCCACAACCGGACAGTTTCCGCAGGGACTCCCTCAAAGCGCTCAAGCGCCTCTGGGGTTGGCGGAACGATATAGACCGAGAAGAAGAGAGCGATCGTCAGTATGCCTATCAAAGGCAAAATGGAGCGTAACTGCCTTTTTAGGTAAGTATCCGCTCCATCTTTGATCGCATTCCAGACTTCCTGCATCTTCGGCGTGCCTTTATCTTCACGCAGGATCTGGGAACGGAGGAAGACCGCGTATAAGAGACCGAGAATGGCAACGCCAAACACAGCCCAGATCGCGACCGCCTCCAGTTGGGTAAGTCCTTCCATAGCGTACATAGGGGGTGATTCCTCCCGAACAAAATTTTTTCCGGGCATCTGCCCGGCAAAGTAGACGGATTTTACAGGCGCAAAGTTATTGTGTCAAGAAATCAGGACGTTACATTTCCTGTTGACAGCCTCCGCCGAATGAGATAAGATTTCTCCATAATCGAAACCAACCCTCCCCAAGGAGTCAGAATGCTTCAAGAATTGGAACCCCGAATCGCAATTGCTACCGATATCCCGATGATCTCCCTCACCAGCGCCGCCTCGGATGCGGTCAAGAATATTCTACAGGAGCGGAATCTCGAAGGATATGCCTTGCGCGTGTATGTGGCGGGCGGCGGATGTTGCGGCGTCAACTTCGGCATGGCGCTCGATAATAATTTCCGCGACGTGGATTCGACCTTCGAACTGGACGGCGTGAAAGTCGTTGTAGACGAAGTCTCCATCGAATACTTGCAAGGTGCGAAGATCGATTTCGTCAACGACCCTGTGCGCGGCGCAGGCTTCGCAGTGGAAAGTCCTAATACCAAGGCGCACAGTCATGAACATGGCGAAGGCGGATGTGCCTGCGGCGGTTCGTGCTCCTGCCAGAACTAACTTCTAAAATCAGATAAAAAAAGACCGGTTGACCGGTCTTTTTTTTTATCTCCCTCGCAGATACGAGAGCACCGCTCCAAAAAAACCAAACAATCCAAGGATTAGGATGATCAGCCCTGCCGGAATATCGGTCGGTTGGGGATTCGCACCAGATTCGAAGGAGGGCAACTCAAGCGCGGGCGGCGGAGTGAACGTTGGCAGTCGTGTCGGAGTTTGCTGGCCGATAAAAGCCGCTTCGAGTGTCGGGTCGATGGTCGGAGTCGAAAAAGGCGTAGGGGTAGGAGGGATTTCGATCAAAGGCAGGAACGCGCCGGGCGATAATGATACATATAAGCCGAACACCCAGGCAGACGAGCCCGGCACTCCAGCGTAGTAAATCTTGATCCATTCTTCTCTGCCGCGCGCACGACCGAGCGCTGGCGCGGTCTCACCCGCGAGCATGACTCCAACTGCCGGGTAGTCGAACGAACTGGGTCCGGCATAGATTCGGATTTGTGGAATACTGGGGTCCACACGAACGACCGGACCCGCCGGGGTGCCCGTCACTGTGGGGATCGAACCGGTTGGCTGTTGTGCGTGAACGACAGCCGGCGCAGTTCCAAGGATGAGAATAGCAAGAACGAAACAAGCTACAAATACAATGGCTAGGCTGACTATGATTCTTCGAATTCGAGACACAGGTTTTGCATTATTCATTTTCTGGAAAGAAATGATAAGAACAAACCGACCAAGCCGAAAACCCCGAGAATGATCACGAAATAACCGGAGGGAATTGTAACAGCGCGCGGTTGAGTCGCCTCCGTGAATTGTGGAACGGTCAACGGCGGTGGAGGCGTAAACGTGGGCATACGCGTTTGGGTGGGCGCTTGATCAAATTGCGCGGCAAGTGTGGGATCGATCGTTGCGGTTGTCAGAGGTTGTGGAGTTGGCGGCGGTTCCACCACTTGAAGTTCCCCACCTGATACGCTGACATAGGGCGCGTACACCCAGCCAACGCCCCCTTCGTAGGAGATCTGAATCCATTCACGCCCCGGCGAAATTCCTAGCGCGGGCCGAACATCACCGGGAAATAATTGACCGATAATATCGTAGAACGTACCGGGTCCCGAACGCACGTTCATTGGATCGGTGTACGTCACGGTGATCACGATTCCGGTAGGTGTGGATGCACCTTGAAATGCTTCGACCTGATTCGGTGCGAATAACCCGACCCAAGCCAGACAGAGGAGCGCTGCCAAAATGCCGGGATACTTAAACCAAAACTGTTTTTTTACGTAGAGATTCATAGAGAGATAAAATGCGACGACATATCGTCGTCGCTGATGAAGCGGATTATAATCGAATTCATGGACAGACGAATTTTTCACGGCAACATCACTCCGGGCGACATCGCCCACGCCTTGATGGCGGAATTCAACCGCGGCAATCTGCACGCGCAGGCTCTGGGGCAACACGAAAAGATGGCGGTGCAGATCGCCACACGCATGGGATCCATGTCCGGTGGACAGACTGCGCTGACGGTCAACATCCAGAAAGTAGAAGATGGGGTCATGATCGAACTCGGGCAGCAGGCGTGGCTCGGAGTCGCGGCAAGCCTCGGTCAGACGGCATGGTCTGCGCTGCGCAACCCATTCAGCTTGCTCTCCCGCTTGGACGATCTTGCGCAAGATCTGGAAAGCATTCAACTCAGCGAAAGAGTTTGGAAGACCATCGATAAAACGATCGCCACCCACGGCGCATCGCACGAATTATCGGACCGGCTAAGACGAATCACGTGCGACTACTGTGGAACCGCGAACCCGCTTGGCGAAGGTTCCTGTATCGCTTGTGGCGCGCCTTTGGGCGATGCTCAACCCACCACCTGCCCGCATTGTGGTTTCGTCATTCGCACAAACGAAACAATCTGCCCGAACTGCAATCGAATTTTGAACCAGACCTAAACCGGTCAATTTGAAACTGGCAAGATTGCAATCTTGCAGTTTTTTACTGTCCCTTCTATAATACCTACGCGCCGAATTGGCAGGGTTTATGAAGAACAAACTTGACCAGTTAGAATCAAAGCTACAAACCTTGGTAGAAGACCAGTTGGTGGGGATATTGCCGGGCTTGCGACTGGAGGACCGAGTCATCCAGCGGTTGTCAGCGGCTCTCAAACAAAACATCGTGCAAGAAAGCGAAGATGACGCACTCGCCCCGAACGTGTTCACGCTCATCGTTTCACCAGACTCCTCCCCGATGTGGAAGGAACCCAGCACGCTCGACGTGCTGAAAAACATCATTGTCACAGCCAGCCGCGAAGTCGGTTTAAAGTTTACAGGCAGTCCGACGATTACCATCACAACCGACGAGAATTTTTCCTCCGACGATATCAGCGTGGTGGCTTCGCATCGCCTCGAACCCATCGGCGACACCAAAGGCGCGCCCAATTCCCCAGGAACTTCGGAGATCGAGTCTGGTGACGCGATTCCGGAAAACGCTTTCCTGATCATCGAAGGCGTCAAAGTGTTTTCCCTCACCGAACCCGTTGTGAACGTCGGCAGGCGGCTGGAAAACCATCTCGTCATCGACGACCCGCGCGTGTCACGAAACCACGCCCAACTTCGATCCATAAAAGGACGGTTCGTTTTGTTCGATCTGAACTCGACCGGCGGCACTTTCGTCAATGGACAGCGGACGAGCCAGACGGTTCTTTACCCGGGCGATGTGATCTCGCTAGCCGGCGTCGCGCTCATTTTCGGTCAGGACAATCCCCCCGTGCGACCGGATCTTGCAGAAACTTCGCCACTCGAAGGTTTACGCAATGGAACGAGTGAAAGACCCACCGCCTCCGTCGAACACAAAACCATAGACATCAAAACGGATCAGCTCAGGCAAGACAAATCCAATCAATGATCGCAACTGTTGTATTGGTCTTGCGCATCGCGCTTGCAATCGCGTTATACGTTTTTCTGGGCTGGTCGCTGGTGACCCTCTGGCAGGAACTCAGGGTACAGGGAAAAGCGCTATCGAATCAAAAAAAGGTGGGAATTTCGATCACGCAAAAACCCGAACAAGGACAAGAGCGCGAATTTCATTTTTATCAGACCGAAGTATTGATCGGACGCCATGCGCATTGCGACCTCACGATCGTGGACGAGATCGTATCGGCTCAACATGCGCGTCTTAGCTACCATCATGGAAGGTGGTGGCTCGAAGACTTGAATTCCACCAACGGTACTTTTCTGAATGGCTCGAAATTGAACACCCCTACCGTTATCATCACGGATGATGAGTTTAAGTGCGGCAATACGCGATTCACTTTACGCCTCGATACCGAGGAATAGTCTGCTCAAAGGAAGTAACGCACCGGAGGTTTTGATGAACGAACAATACAACCTTGCCATCATCGGCGGGTCGGGGCTTTATTCGATGCCCGGTCTTGAGGGAGCCACCGAACGAATCGTGGAGACGCCATTTGGTAAGCCCAGCGCGCCCGTCGTAACGGGAACTCTAGAGGGCAAGCGTGTGGCGTTCCTAGCCCGTCACGGAGTCGGTCATCACATACCCCCGACGGAGGTCCCCTACCGCGCAAATATCTACGCATTGAAATCGCTGGGGGCGGAGCGAATCCTCAGCATCAGCGCTTGCGGGTCTCTGCGCGAGGAGTTCGCCCCGGGACACGTCGTGATCCCGGACAATATCTACGACAACACCCACCAACGCGCGCGTTCCTTCTTTGGCGACGGATTGGTGGCGCACATCAGCGTGGCGGACCCCTTCTGCGGGGACCTTTCCTCCCAATTGGAATCAGCCGCAAGGGAGGCAGGAGGCGTTGTACATCGCGGCGGTTCGTTCATCACCATCGAAGGTCCGCGTTTTTCGACTAAAGCGGAATCCAACACCTACCGCGCGTGGGGAATGTCCATCATCGGCATGACCGCCTCACCGGAAGCGTTCCTTGCGCGTGAAGCGGAAATTTGCTATGCAACAATGGCGCATGTCACTGATTACGACGTCTGGCATGTGAGCGAAGAACCGGTGACCGTGGAGATGGTGATTCAAACTTTGAACAAGAACACTGCATTAGCACAGGAGGCGATTCGGATCGTAGCGAGAAATCTCAAGCGCGAACGGGATTGCACTTGCGAAAACGCGCTTTCCACCGCGCTGATCACACGACCTGATGCGATCCCTGCCGACACACGAAAAAAACTCGATTTGTTAGTCAAAAAATATCTTTGAGGCATGAACCGCATCCTGCAAGGCAACCTGCTCAAGATTGCCGGTGTTTTTCTGCTTCTCCAATCAACGATCATTACACTGTCGCCGGCCGTGCGGGCGCGCTCAATGGATGCAGACCTGCGCTGGTCGCAATGGGCTGTCATCCTAACCTGGGGGATTCTGGTCTTTCTCGTACACCGCGGGATTTCGAAACGGCTTCCCGATGCAGATCCATATCTTTTTCCAGCCGCGGCGCTCCTGAGCGGCTGGGGAGCATTGACGATCTGGCGGCTCGATTCGACTTTAGGCGCGCGACAAGCGCTCTGGCTTGACCTGTGTCTGCTGGGCTTATTGCTATGTTTGCGGCTTCCCGCCACGCTTGAGTTCCTGCGAAGATACAAATACTTGCTCCTCTCAGGTGGAATCCTGCTCGTCAGCCTCACATTGTTGTTCGGCGTCAACCCCATCGGTATCGGTCCTCAATTATGGCTCGGATGTTGTGGGTTTTATTTTCAACCTTCCGAACTCCTCAAATTATTATTGATCGTGTTCCTTTCAGCCTACCTCGCCGATAAACTCGCGATCCGTATTCAAACCTTTTCGCTCATCCTGCCAACCTTCATCGTCAGCGGCCTTGCGATTCTCCTGCTTCTATTTCAGCGCGATCTAGGAACCGCCTCGATCTTCATTGCTTTATTTACGATTATGATCTATCTCGCGACGGGACGGCGGCGAACTCTGTTATTCAGCGGAGTGATGATCGCTGCGTTCGGCGCGGTTGGTTACTATTTCATAGATATCGTCCATGCACGCATCAATTCGTGGATGAACCCGTGGGCAGATCCCGGCGGGGGTTCGTATCAAATTACTCAAGCGGTGCTCGCCTTCGCAAATGGAGGACTGGAGGGACGCGGACCCGGCTTGGGGAGTCCGGGAGTCGTCCCAGTGGCTGTATCGGATTTCATCTATGCTGCGATCGCCGAAGAAACGGGTCTTTTCGGGACGTTAGGCTTGCTCGCCCTCTTCGGCTTGATCATCGCCCGCGGCTTGCGCATCGCACTGCGCGCACCGGATTTGTTTCGACGATTGTGTGCCGCCGGGCTGACTTCCTACTTCGGAATTCAGGCTTTGTTGATCATCGGCGGAAACCTGCGGCTCTTGCCGTTGACCGGTGTGACGCTCCCATTTGTTTCGTACGGCGGCTCCTCCCTATTGACTTCGTTCACCTCGCTGTTATTTCTCCTGCTGATCAGCAATCACCTTGATGAAGAACCGGCAGTTCTCATCAACCCTCAACCATATCTTGTGATCGGCGCGCTGCTATCCATTGGAATTTTCGCGGCTGCACTGGCGAACGGATGGTGGGCGATCGTCCGCGGACCCGACCTCCTGACCCGCGTTGACAATCCCCGCCGCATCATCGAAGACCAATTCGTGCCGCGCGGCGACCTCGTCGACAGAAACAATTCGATCATCACCACAACGGTTGGTGAAATCGGTTCTCTCGAACGTTCGTATGTGTACCCAGATCTTGCACCGATCACCGGCTACAACCACCCAAAATTCGGTCAATCGGGTTTGGAGGCAATGTTGGATCCATACCTGCGCGGTCTGCAAGGCGTACCTGCCACGACGATCGCGTGGAATCATTTGCTGTACGGCATGTCGCCGCCCGGCTTGGATGTGCGCCTCACCATCGACCTTTACCTGCAATTCCGCGCGGACGAGATGATGTTGGGGCATACCGGTGCGGTGGTCATGCTCAACGCGGAGACCGGCGATATTCTGGTCATGTCGTCTCACCCCACCTTCAACCCGAATCATTTAGACGAAATTGGAGATAAGTTGAGGGGCGATCCGGACCGTCCTCTGATCAACCGCGCCGCACAGGGACTTTACCCAACCGGCAGTTTATTGAATCCGTTCGCGCTGGCGGTTCTTAATAAAGAAATCGTGACCGACGAAAAACGCGAAGTCGTCCATCAAGCCATCGGCTTTGATCGGGAACTGGAAATTCAATTGGAAGTAGCCGAATCGCTTTCGGCTTCCGGGTTGGATCACTTCCACGTTTCGCCGTTGAAGGTAGCGCTGGCTTCCGCGGCATTGAGCAATCATGGGCTGATTCCCGCCCCCAGCATCGCGTCAGCGGTGAATTCGCCCACGGAGGGGTGGATCATCCTTCCAACGCCGGGAACGTCCTACGTGGCGATTCAGCCAGAAGCGGCGGATGAAGCGGCGGAGTCCTTCATCCCCGATGGGCTGAATTTCTGGTCACACCTGGGCAACGCGATCGAAGATGAATTGTTCGTCACGTGGTTTGTAGCGGGCACGCCTCCCAACTGGCAGGGATCGCCGATCGTCGTTGTGGTGGTGTTGGAGGAGAACAATCCACGGCTTGCCCAACGCATCGGTGAGGAATTGCTCGTGGATGCGATGAATCCCTAGCCTGCCGCAATTTCAGGTGATATAATCTCGCCGCTTCCCCTAGAAAATCGGGGCTAGCGCTTACGGAGCCTGTAGCTCAATGGCAGAGCGCCACACTGTGGATGTGGATGTTGTGGGTTCGAAACCCATCAGGCTCCCTCTTTTTTTGCCACGGATCACACCGATCGACACGGATCATCTAAAAATTATCCGTGAAAATTCGTGAAATCCGTGGCGAATTTTTTCCACATACCGACCTCTGGGTCACTTGAAAACGAGTAAAATAGCGCCCATGTCAACCATCAATATCCTATTCCTCGCGGCAGAAGCCGAACCGTTCGTCAAGGTCGGCGGGCTGGGAGATGTGGCAGGCTCACTGCCGCGTTTCGTACGAAATCTTTCCGACAATGAGCTCAAATACGATGTGCGCGTTGCCTTGCCGCAACACGCGGTGATCAAGGCGGAGGCGCTCAAGCCTGCAGGCATCTATTCGATCCCGCGCGGAAGTTCCGAGGTCGCAGTGGAGGTGTTCGAGAGCGCGCTGGACGGCATCCCCATTTATTTCATCAACGGCGAACCAATTCGCGCCAGTGGCTCCGTTTATTCATCGAACAACAAACTCGACGCGGAAAAATATGTTTTCTTTTCGCTCGCCGCGCTCGAACTTCCAAATCAACTGGATTGGAAACCCGACATCATCCATTGCAACGACTGGCATACCGCGCTCGCCGCGTACGGCAATCTAGTCAAACGCTGGGAGGATCAAAAACGCCACATCGCATCGGTGGTCACAATTCACAACCTGCCGTTTCTAGGTCCCGATGTAAAAGAAATTCTCGAAGCCTACGGCGTTCCGCTCGCCAACACCGACCTGCCCGATTGGGCGCGCGTTCTGCCGATGCCGCTGGGCTTGTGGGCTTCGGATGCCATCGTTGCCGTCTCACCGACCTATGCAAAAGAAATCTTGCACGAGGAATTTGGTAGCGGCTTGCAGGATTTTTTCAGGAACAGGACGGAGACTCTGCGCGGCATTCTCAACGGACTCGACACCGCCTCCTTCGACCCTCAAACTGATTCGGTCATCTCAGCGCCATTCAACGCTGAGACTCTTTCGCTTCGCCCGAAGAACAAGTCCGCGTTGCAGGAAAGGCTTGGTTTGCCTGTAAACGCGGAGGTCCCGTTGCTCGGAATGGTCTCGCGCATGGACCCGCAAAAAGGTGTGGACATAGCCCTCAAAGGCTTGCGCATGTTGAAAAAACAGAACTGGCAATTCGTTCTGCTCGGCGCGGGCGACCCCAAACTCGAAGCGTTGGCAAAAAAATTACAAGAGGACATGCCAGACCGAGTCCGCGTGGAGACGCGCTACGACGCGAAACTCGCGCGCCAGATCTACGCAGGCTCTGACATCTTCCTCATGCCCTCGCGTTACGAACCATGCGGTATCTCGCAGATGATCGCCATGCGCTACGGAAGTGTTCCGCTGGTACGCGCCGTGGGCGGACTGCACGACACGGTCACGGACGCTGAAACAGGATTTGTGTTCGTGGAGGCGAAAGTCAAATCGTTCAACGATGTGCTCCGCCGCGCGCTGTCCATGCTTCCGAATCGTTCGAACTGGGAGAACCTCCAAAAAGCAGGCATGGCATTGGATTATGGTTGGCAGGCTTCGGCGCAAAAATATGGGGAACTCTATGCAAAACTGGTGGATGAGTCGCGCGAAACGTATCAGAAGCCAGCCGAAACGCCAAAGCGGAAAGTGCGCGAAGAGCTGGCGCAACCGGAACCTATCAACGGAGAAAACTAATGAAAACACGCGCGGTCATTTTGGCAGGCGGCGAAGGTTCGCGGCTCGGCGTGCTGACGAAAAAACGCACCAAGCCTGCCGTTCCGTTCGCGGGGAAATACCGCATCATCGACTTCGCCCTTTCAAATTGTGTCAACTCAGGAATTTTCGATCTCATGGTGCTGGCGCAGTATCGTCCGCAATCGTTGATCGAACATATCGGCGCAGGCGCGCCATGGGATTTGAACCGCGACTTCACTGGGGGAGTAAAGATCCTCACGCCCTACAAAGCCCGCAACGACTCGGACTGGTACGCCGGCACCGCCGATGCCGTACAACAAAACTTCGGGTTCATCAAACAAGGCAATCCCGACCTGGTATTAATTCTCTCCGGCGATCATATCTACACGATGGACTACGAGCCGATGATCTCCTTCCACCTGGATCATCAGGCAGACGTCACGATCGGAACGATCAGCGTCCCCCTCGAGGAAGCGTCGCGTTTTGGAATCCTTGCCACCGACGATCACTATCGCGTCACGTCATTCGTCGAAAAACCGCCTGAGCCGCCGGGGAACCTTGCGAATATGGGAGTGTATTTATTCAACCGCGACGTGCTTGATAAATATCTGTGGGAGGATCGTCAGCGAAAAGGTTCCGCTCACGATTTCGGCAAAGATATCATCCCACGTCTCGTGAAAGCCAACGCCCGCGTGTATGCGTTTCCCTACAGCGGTTACTGGATGGATGTGGGAACCGTGCAATCCTACTGGCAGGCACACATGGACCTGCTGGCGCCATTCCCCAATTTGAAACTTTACAACCGCAGTTGGATCATCCATACGCGCACAGAAGAACGCCCGCCTGCGCGTTTGCCCTCCGACGCCTACGTCTACGCGAGCATGATCTGTGACGGGTGTTTCATCGAAGAAGGTGCGAGCGTGGAAAGCAGTGTGCTATCACCCGGGGTGATCATCCGGGCTGGTGCGGTCGTGCGCGAATCGATCATCATCACAGATACCGTCATCGAAAGCGGCGCGGTGATCGAACGAGCCGTGATCGATAAACGCGTACGCGTCGGGCAGAACGCGCGCATCGGCTGGGGCGTTGCAGATCAAAACATCCGAATCGCACTTGTCGGAAAGAATAGCGAAGTGCCCGCCGGGTTTGTCATCGAGCCAGAGGCGGAGATCAGCACAGACGTTGTTGCGAGCGATTACACCGAATCGACGATTCGCGCAGGGCAAGTCGTCGAAACCAAGAGGCAGGCAAATGAAATTTGAGCGTGCAGGCGGAATCCTTTTACATCCCACCAGTCTTCCAAATTCATATGGTATCGGCGATCTCGGACCGCAAGCGTATCGCTTCGTCGATTGGCTTGCGTCCACTGGTTGTAAACTGTGGCAGATCCTGCCGCTTGGTCCAACAGGCTACGGCGATTCACCCTATCAATGTTTTTCCGCGTTCGCGGGCAATCCATATTTGATCAGCCCTGACGTTTTGATTCACGATGGATTGTTGACTCACGATGACTTGAGTGACGCGCCTACGTTCCCCGCTTCGCGCGTGGATTTCGGCTTGCTCATCCCGTGGAAGTTGAATCTACTCCTCAAGGCTTTCTCGCGCTTCGCCTCGATGCCAAAAGAATTCCGTGATGGTTTTGAATACTTCTGCGCGCAAAACGTCTCGTGGCTCGACGATTACTCCCTCTTCATGGCGCTGAAAGATTCGCACGGCGGCAACGCCTGGAACACGTGGGATGAACCGCTCCGCACGCGCGAACAATCCGCCTTGGACAAAGCGCGGCAGGAATTATCCAACGACATCCTCCGCCACTCGTTCTATCAATATTTATTTTTCCGTCAGTGGGATAACCTGCGAAAGTACACAAACGAAAAAGAGATCAAGATCATCGGCGACGCGCCGATCTTCGTCGCCTACGACAGCGCGGACGTGTGGTCACACCCCGAATTGTTCTATTTGGATGAAGGAGGCAACCCGACGGTTGTTGCGGGTGTTCCGCCGGATGGATTTTCCGCTACTGGGCAACTGTGGGGCAATCCGTTGTATCGCTGGGAAGTGCACAAAGAATCCGGGTACGCGTGGTGGCTGGAGCGAATCAAGTTCGCCCTGAAGACCGTTGACATCCTGCGGCTCGACCATTTCCGCGGTTTCGCTGGCTATTACGAAATTCCCGCTACAGACAAAACCGCCGAAAACGGACACTGGGTTCCCGGTCCCGGTTCAGACTTTTTCCGCGCGATTGATTCGGGTCTGAGTGATGGGCTTGCAACCAATGAAATCAGCCTCCCCATCATCGCCGAAGACCTCGGTTTGGTCACACCGGATGTGATCGCGCTTCTCGAGGAATTTCAACTGCCCGGGATGAGGGTTTTACAGTTCGGGTTCTCTGGTCCCGACAACCCTTTCCTCCCTCACAACTACGTTGAAAATTGCGTAGCCTATACCGGCACGCATGACAATGACACAGCGCGCGGCTGGTTGGAAACCACCACTGATAACGAGCGAGCCTTCGCCCTGAAATATTTGAACACGATATATGATACCTTCGTTTGGGATTTGATCCGCGCGGTGTGGTCGTCGGTGGCATCGATTGCAGTCACGCCGATGCAAGACCTGCTGAATCTCGGCGGCGAAGCGCGCATGAACTTCCCCTCCAAACTAGGCGGCAACTGGGAATGGCGGATGAAAGAGGGTGATTTGAGCGAGTTGTTGGCAGAGAAAATACGTGAGTTGAACTGGTTATACTTACGGTAAACAGAAAACAAAAACTCCCATCTTATTGATTCCTTAGAATCTCATGCCATAATTGCCATCATGCGAATCCTGGTTGTCGAAGATGAAGTTGGCGTGGCAGGCTTTGTGAAGCAGGGATTGACCGAGGCGGGCTATGTGGTGGACGTGGCGCGCGACGGGTCGGAGGGACTGGAATATGCGCTGGCATTTCCATACGACGCGATCGTGCTGGATATCATGCTCCCAAAAATGAACGGCTTGGACATGTTGCGCGAGATACGCGAACGATGTGTGAAATCTCCCGTGTTGCTACTCACTGCGCGCGACACCGTGGACGATCGCGTGCAGGGGTTGGACTTCGGCGCGGACGATTACCTCGTCAAACCGTTTGCGTTCGCCGAATTGCTGGCGCGCATCCGCTCGTTGTTGCGCCGCCCGCCCCTGCAAACGGGGAATGTGATCCGCATTAGCGATCTCGAAATGGACGTCGCCAGCCGCGAGGTGCGCCGCGCGGGACAGCGCATCGAACTCAGCCCGCGTGAGTTTGCCCTGCTTGAATTATTACTTCGCCACCCAAAACAAGTGCTGACGCGCACGCAGATCGTGGAGCGGGTCTGGAATTTTGATTTCTACAGCGACACCAACGTAGTGGATGTGTACATCGGCTACCTGCGCCGCAAAATTGACCATGGGCAGGCGCCGCCGCTCATCAAAACGATTCGCGGCGTCGGCTATCGAATCAGCGATGAGGCGGACGATGATTGACTTCCTGAAATATCGGATTCCCATCCGGATTCGGTTGACGCTTTGGTATGTCCTGCTGATGGCGGCGACGATTGCCGCGCTCGTGATCTATTTGACCGCGCAACTTCGGGGCACTTTGAGAGATTCTGTGGACAAGTCACTGCAACGAACTGTTTCAAATACGATTACTGGACTGGATCTAACAGATTTCGATAAAACAAACCGATTGAGCTTTGGGCTGATCGAGGAAACGAGCATCAATGCAAGCGGGTTCGTGATGCGACTCGTTTCTCCGCAAGGCGAAGTTTGGGATACAGTTGGCGAGACGCGCAGTATCCGCGACTGGGGAACAATCACGGAAGGTTATTCAACCTATCAGGGAATCGGCGATGAGGACGACGAATGGCGCGCTTTGAGCCAGCCGATTCTCGACACAGATGGAAATGTCATCGGTTGGGTGCAAGCCGCGCAATCGCTGGGCTCGATCACCGAGACGATATTCGATCTACAGGAGCAGGTGTTATTGGCGATTCCGTTCATCGTGATCCTTGCGGGCTTCGGTGGATACTTCCTCGCCAACCGGGCGCTGCGTCCAATTCAGCGCATCACGGATACTGCGCGCGAGATCACCGCTCAGGATTTGTCTCGCAGGCTCGATTACGATGGTCCCAAAGACGAAGTTGGGAATCTGGCAGACACATTCGATCAAATGATCGCGCGACTGGGTTCCTCCTTCGAGCGCGAGAGGCAGTTCTCGAGCGATGCCGCGCACGAATTGCGAACGCCGCTAACGATTCTCAAAGGTCACATTGACGTCACATTGAGCCGACCGCGAAATTCCGGCGAGTATGAGGGTAAACTGCGCGAACTCTCCACGCAAGTGGATAGGCTGATCCGTTTGAGCAACGCTTTGCTGTTTCTCTCGCGTTCCGATCAAAATCAGATTTCCTTGAATCGAAGCCGGGTCAATGTGAAAGAATTGATCGAAGTTCTGTTGGAACACATCCAGCCATTGGCTGACGAGAAGAAAATTCAGGTAATCACAAATTTTCAAAAGGACCTATTCTGCCTTGGCGACAACGACCACTTGATCCGCCTTTTCATGAACTTGCTCGAAAACGCCTTGAAGTACACGCCCTCGAATGGTCAGATCAGGGTGACGGGCAAAAAGGATTCGACTCATCTTGTGGTTGACATCCACAACACCGGCTCGGTCATTCCCGACGGACACCTGCCGCGCCTGTTCGAGCGTTTCTACCGGGTGGATTCTGACCGCTCCAGCCAGACGGGAGGTTCAGGCTTGGGGCTGGCAATCGCGCAAGAGATCGCTCGTTTGCACAGCGGCGAGATCACAGTGAAAAGCGATGCGACTGAGGGTGTGACGTTTTCCGTCCATCTCCCCTTGGCGGATAATTCATAACAAACTTGCGGAGTGTCATTCTGAGTCCTCCGGGTGGGTGACACGTCTCCTCTATAATTCAATCCATAACTCACCTTACGCAGTCACAACTCCGAAGGAGTGAAATGATATTAGAATTGCGAGGAATAGGCGAGCCAACCCCGAAGGGGTGTCATAGGTTGTGCATGAAAGCATGTCATCCCTTCGGGATTTGAGGGTGATATGGGCTATTTTCTATATTCCTGCCATCCCTTCGGGATTGAAGGTACGCAAGGTGAATTCATAATCACTTATTACCATCTTCCACGATACTCATGCCGCCATCCTCGGCGGCGGGGACGCCGTCTTGAGCAAAAACCTAATTCATAATCACTTCTTACCGTTTTCTTAGCCTTGACTTCTACAATGGGATTATCGTAACCAGAAAAGGAGTCAACATGAAAATCAATAGATGGATCGCCCTCGCGCTGATCGCGGTGTTAGTGGTGGGAGCGATGGGGCTTGTCAGTTACCGCGTGTTTGCATCCACGAACCTGTTTCAGACACAAGATTGCGCCCCAGACACAGAAGAGAACGAGGCAGGCGAAACGGCGGAAGCCGAAGACGCGGACGCCGGGGAGTGTGAAAATGCATCCGAGGATGAATCAGGCAACGGAAACGCGAATGAAGCGGAAGAATCCAATGGGCAGGATCAATCGGACGAGATCGCTCCATCCAGCACCGGCATCTCCGCAGATGAAGCACAGGCAATTGCCGAAGCCGCACATCCCGGCGCATCCACGCTGAATGTCGAGTTCGACCGCGAATTGGGCAAAGAGATCTGGGAGGTCGAATTGGATAACGGCTTGGACGTGCAAGTTGACGCAAATTCAGGCGATATCATCAACACCGAGAAGAACGATTGATTTCCCTCAAGACGACAACTTGGTGAAGGCATCGGACACACACGATGCCTTTTTTTTGTAACCGCCTAAGAAATTTCATAAGCGCCGATTATCGTTTTCTTAGATTCGAAATCTACAATGCACGTATCTCAAGCAAATTGAGAAAATCGAAAGGAGATAACAATGAGGATCAAAAGTTTTTTCGTAGTGACGGTCATTGCGGTGCTGGTGAGCGCTTGCAGTGCACAGACCCCGGCTGGTAATCCTCCCACAGGACAGGCTTACACTGTAAGCGTCACAGCCGCGGATTTCGTGCGAGGGATTGACAATCCCTACCTTCCATTGACACCGGGTGCAAAGTGGGTCTATGAGGCGCAATTGAAGGACGGAAGCGTTGAGCGCATCGAAATCGAAATCCTGCATGAGACCCGTGTGGTGAACGGAGTGACCGCGACCATTCTACACGATTCGGTTTTCGTGGACGGGGAACTGGTCGAGGATACCTACGATTGGTTCGCACAGGACAAGGACGGCAACGTCTGGTATCTCGGTGAGGATGTGGACAACTACGAAAACGGCGCGCTCGTTGACCACGCCGGTTCATGGGAATGGGGCGTGGACGGCGCGTTGCCCGGCGTTTACATGTGGGCTGACCCATCCGCTCACATGAACGAAGAATACTATCAG
>CAZQES010000089.1:0-16132 GCA_964591425.1 uncultured Anaerolinea sp. | reverse complement strand
AAGCAGTGCTCTAACCAACTGAGCTACCCGCCCGAAGGATTGACATTATAACGAGAGGCTCTAGAAATGACAATGCCTAGGCGTAGACCAGCTTGCCGCGGGGTTCAGGGATTTCCCGGCCCAATTCACGGGCGGTTTCGATCCACTCACGGGCAATGGTTTCCACATTTGCCAGCGCTTCCTGCGTGGACGCTCCATCCGCCATGCACCCCGGCAGTTCGGGCACTTCCGCAATGAAGGCTTGGTCTTCCTCGCTCCAGTAGATGATGACTTCGTATTTAATCATTTTCTTCACCTGCTAATCTGTACTTGAGTATCACACTTCTAACCTGCTTCACTTGATATGGTTTTGCCTGAGAGCCTTTAGGTTGTAGATTCAGGATTTCGACAATGCCATCTTTTGTAAAAATGTGATGATCGCCACGAATCCTTTCGTTAAAGCCTAAAGAAGCAAGCAAATTGGACAAATCTGAAAACGCGAGATTGGCATCCGATGTGCCGCGAAGGATTTTGTCAAGGATTTTATCGCGCTTCGCCATTGAGTATGATGCAATTATACAAGAAACCAATGCTTCGCGCATACACGAGTTGCCTGCGGTATAATCCCACTCGCAATGGCTCGAAGAAAATCCCCTGAAGATCTATCGGTAGAAGAATTGCGCCGTTTGTTGATCGAAAAACGGCGCGGCGCGCGTCGTGAACGACTGGAGCATTTTAAAAGGACGGGCAGGGTCGTTGCCGTGGAACCTGACGCGCTCGAGTCGTCGGCTCCTGTGGTGGAAACGCTTGAAGAAACCGGCGACCAGCCCCAAGTCCCAGAATCGAAGCGCCGACGGGTTATGGACCGCGTCCTGTTGGCGGTGGAAGTCCTCGCGGTGGTGGGACTCGTCGGAGTCCTGATCAGCGGGTTTGGAGTCCTGCGCGATTTGAACGATGAAGTTGCGTCGGCATTGATTCAAGAAACGCTCACGCCGACGCCGCTGGTCATGGCGGTTGTGCTTCCTTCGGGTCATACGCCGCCCGACGCGCAGGGAAATACGCGCCCAAACATCGAGGAGATCCCCGAACATCTGCGCCCCATGGTGCAATCGCTGGAGAATCTGCCGATCCCCACGCCCGCGCCGGACCAGGCGATCCGTTTGCAGATCCCCGCGCTGAGTGTGGATGCGCCTATCGTGCAGGGGGATGGCTGGGAGCAACTCAAAAAGGGAGTCGGGCAGAATTTGGCTTCGGCGAATCCAGGTGATAATGGAAATGTGATCCTTTCCGCGCATAACGATGTGTATGGCGAGTTGTTCCGCTATCTTGATAAACTTGTGCCGGGCGATCAGATCATCATCTATACACAACAAAGGCAATACGTGTATGTGGTGGATCGCACGGCTGTCGTCGAACCGACCGCGGTGGAAGTGATGGCAAGCACCGGTAGCCCGACCGTGACATTGATCTCGTGTTATCCGTATCTCGTGAATGATGAGCGTATCGTAGTGTTTGGACGGTTGCAAAACTAACTTTGTGATCTGCTGGTCGAGTAGACAGCGATGCTTGTCGCTGTCGTATCGAGACCAGAATATTGAGTAAGCAAAAATATTTTTCAAATTGAAATTTGTGGTCTCGATACGCCCTCAGCAACAAACGCTTCGGGCTACTCGACCACCACATGAAAAAACAAGGAGCATCGAATGGCAAAGAAAAACAAACAACGATCCGTGACGGTGAACGTGACCTCTTCATCGAGTCGCGCTGAATTCAATCCTGATTACTCGTATGTTAAAAAGGATTTGAAGCGCATCGGGGCACTCGCGGGATTCTTTATCGTCGTGCTGGTCGCGCTCTCGTTCTTTTTGAAATAGTATCGTGGGGCGGATTGTCAATCCGCCAAATGGAGATTTTATGTCGCGCATGTTTGTCCCCGGTCCCGTTGACGTAGCCGACGAAGTGTTGCAAGCGCAGACCGCGCCGATGCTTCCTCACCGAAGCAAGGAATTCGAAGCCATCTATCGCCGCGCTTCCGAAAAATCGCAACAACTTTTTTATACCAAGTATCGCGTCTTCCTCACCGCCTCCTCCGGCACGGGATTGCAGGAAGCCGCGCTTCGCAATTTCGTGAACAAGCGCGTGCTTTCGATTGTCAACGGCGCGTTTGCGGATCGCTGGTACGAGGTTGCGGTATCCAATGGAAAGGATGTCGAGAAACTTTCTTTCGACTGGGACAAGCCCGCTTCGCCCGACGTGGTGGCTGAGTCCATCCAGCGCGGCGGATTCGAAGCCCTGACAGTCGTCCACAACGAGACTTCCACGGGGTTGCAGAATCCCGTGAAAGAAATTTCCGAGGCAGTTCGTGCAGTTTCCCCCGACACGTTGATTTTTGTGGATGCGGTTTCCTCCCTCGGCGGTGCAAGAATCGAAATGGACGCGTGGGGACTCGACATGGTGCTCACCTCGTCGCAGAAATGTCTTGCGCTTCCGCCCGGTCTCGCGTTGGGAGCGGTTTCTGACCGGGCGATGGAAAAAGCCAAGTCGGTGGAGAATCGCGGGTGGTACTTTGACCTCGTCCGCATGGAGAAGCATCGCCTGAAAGATTCATCGCCTGCAACCCCGGCGATGTCATTGATTTTCGCCCTCGACTTTCAACTCGACCGCATCCTCGCCGAGGGACTCGACAATCGTTTCGCGCGTCACTCTGCAATGGCGAAGCGCGTGCAAGAATGGGCAGATGCGCACGACCTCTCGATGTACGCGCCCGATGGCTATCGCTCGCAGACCGTGACCACGATCAAGAACGAACGCGGCATCAACGTTTCGGACTTGAACGCCTTCCTCAAACAGCGCGAAATGCGCATCGCGGGCGGCTACGGTCCGATCAAGGAATCCACTTTCCGCATCGCGCACATGGGCGAGACTCAAATGGAAGACATCGAAAAATTACTCGCGGCGATGGAAGAATACTTGAAAAAGTAAGAGTAATTTATGAACGGAAGGTGCCAAGTGGTAGCCTTTCCCGTTTTAGGCTTGACAATTCGGGGAAAAGAGCCATAATAGTGTGTACTTCAATTACACATATTCGAGGTGTATTATGGAATTACAGAGAACCCAAATCCTGCTTGAAAAATCTCAACATCAGATACTAACTTTGATTGCAGAAGAAGAGCAACGGAGCTTGTCGGATATTGTGCGTGAGATGATCGAACGTGAATTGCGTTACCGTCAACGCCGCCAAATGTTACTTGCCGCGCGTGAGCTTCAAGCCGATTATTTTGCGAATCCCGATTTGACCGAATTCACTGCTTTGGATGCGGATGATTTCCTCTTTGAGGAAGATGATCTATGAAGAGGGGAGAAGTATGGCTGGTAAATCTTGATCCAACGATTGGATCAGAGATAAAAAAGACCCGCCCCGCTGTCATCATTAGCAGTGACTTGGTAGGCGTGCTACCATTGAAAATCATAGTCCCTTTCACGGACTGGAAAGACCGCTATGAATCTGTCCCTTGGATGGTGCGAGTTGACCCAGACGATAATAAAGGATTGAGCAAACCATCAGCATCGGACGGTCTACAGGTGCGATCTGTGTCACAGCAACGGTTGGTAAAGCGATTGGGAAGGTTGACTTCTATTCAAGTTGCACAGATCATACAAGCGGTTGTAAATGTTCTCCAACGATAAATTAGAGCGTCTCTATGAGCTTGCCCTCGAAAAATATATTTACAGCGGCGACGCGATGGGACGTTTGCCCGACGGCCGCGCGGTTTTTGTTCCATTTGGTTTGGCGGGAGAACGCGTCCGTGTGAGATTGACGGAGGAAAAGAAAAATTTCGCGCGCGGTGAAATTGTTGAACTCCTTGAGCCATCCAGAGATAGAATTCTAGCCAAATGCAAACATTTCGGGAAATGCGGCGGATGCCATTACCAGCATCTTCCATACGAAAAACAACTCGAAATCAAAACCGAAATCGTAGTTGACCAACTCAAGCGCATCGGCAAGATAGAGAATCCGCCTGTTCAACCGATGATGACGTGCCCGAATCCGTGGAATTATCGCAATCATGTTCAATTCTCTTTGGACGAAAATGGCAAATTGGGATTCGTTTCCCCTCTCCCATTGGGAGAGGGGTTAGGGGTGAGGGCTGTATCAGAATGTCATCTCCCCGAACCCTCTATCAACGATTTCTGGCATCAACTCGAATTCGAACCTGAAACGAACGTCAAGCGCGTATCCCTCCGCGTGGGGAACGATGAGGATTTGATGCTCGTTCTCGAATCGGATTCGCCGGAACCTCCCGAATTGGAGATCGAAGCGGGGATTTCCGTGGCGCATGTGTATGAGGGAAATACGGTTGTCATCGCAGGGAATGATCACATCTTCATCCGTGTGCTTGACCGCGATTTCAAAGTTTCCGCCGCGTCGTTCTTTCAAGTGAACACGGTCATGGCAGGGAAGATGGTGGAACACCTGTTTACGTGTCTACCTGTTACCCTGTCTACGACATTACTCGACCTCTATTGCGGAGTCGGTCTGTTCAGCGCGTTCTTCGCCCCCAAGTGCAGACGCGTGATCGGCGTTGAATCCTCTTCGTCTGCTTGCGAAGATTTCGTGGTGAATCTCGATGAATTTGACAACGTGGAACTGTACGAAGGTACAGCAGAGGAAATTCTGCCCGGTCTCGTGGGACAAATTGACAATTTGTCCTACGTGATTGTTGACCCGCCGCGCGCCGGGATCGAACGCCACGCGCTGGACGCCATCGTCCAATTGAAGCCGCAGAAAATCGCGTATGTCTCGTGTGATCCGTCCACCTTGGCGCGCGACGCGGCGCGGTTGATCCATGGCGGTTACAAACTAAAAGACGTGATGCCATTCGATTTATTCCCACAGACTTATCACATCGAATTCATTTCCTTGTTTGAAAAATGAAACCAAAGATCGTTGCTCTTGGCGACTCGGCTATACTCGTTCGACTAGGGGATGAAATTGATATCAAAACAAACCAACACGTTCATGCACTTGCCAATCTACTAGCAACATCTTCAATCAGCGGAATTATCGAAACTGTTCCTGCATATGCAACTCTGCTCGTGCATTACGACCCGCTGATCCTATCTTTCGCTCAAATCAAAGATCATCTGCGTGCAAAAATCTCTCAAGCCGAGGTAACAACCTCACGCCCGCCGCGGCGAGTCGAAGTCCCGGTGCGATACGGCGGAGAGTCAGGTCCTGATTTGGAATCCGTCGCGTCGCATTGTGGTCTGCAAGTGGAAGATGTGATTCGCATCCACAGCGAAAAGATCTACACGGTCTACATGATGGGGTTCACGCCGGGCTACCCGTACATGGGCAAGCTCGACGACGCGCTCGTGATGCCGCGGCTCGATACGCCGCGCACGCGCGTGCCGGCAGGCACGGTTGCCATTGCCGGTTCGCAAACAGGAATTTATTCAGTTGAGTCGCCGGGCGGCTGGAATTTGATCGGTTGGACTCCGTTGAAATTGTTCGATCTCGAGTCTGATTCGCCTTTTTTGTTTTCGCCGGGCGATGAAGTGAAATTTATTCCCGATCTGTCGGCAGTCCGTTCTGTCGGCAGTTCAACTGCCGACAGAATATAAGATAAAGTGAAATTTGTCGAGGAGAAATAACCGTCCCGCAGGTTTTGGAGAACCAACATCATCCTGCGATCAAACCTGCGGGACGTTCTAAATCATGTCGCTCGAAATTATCGAAGTCAACGGGCTTGCCACCATTCAAGACCTTGGCCGCACAGGCTGGAGAAAATTCGGCGTGCCTGCCTCGGGACCGATGGACGCATTCGCGTTGCGCGCCGCGCACGCGCTGGCTGGCAACGAGCCACATCCTGCCGTCCTCGAAATCGGCGTGGGCGACATCACATTTCGTGCAACGCGCGATTGTGTCATTGCAGTTGCGGGCATGGGCTATGGATTATCGATTTACGTTTGGGATTTTCCACTGTGGAGTTCGTACTACGTCCGCGCGGGATGGACGATTCGACTCAACAAACTGGACTCCGGCATGTGGGCATATCTCGCCATCGCCGGCGGCGTTCAGACTCAGGGTGTGCTTGGTTCGGCTTCGACCAATCTGCGCGCTCGCTTCGGCGGACTCGACGGGAGGCGATTGCAAGTCGGCGATGTGTTGAGATCGGGCGATCCGTCGCATTCTTTGAGCGAACTCGCCGCGCGGACGTTACCCGAATCCGCGCGACCGGTGTACAGCGACTTTCCTGTTCTCGATGTCGTCATGGGTCCGCAGGAAAAATATTTCACTGATGAAAGCATCGCGACATTCATGTCGCAGGAATATACGGTAAGCGCGACGTCTGACCGCATGGGCTACCGCCTCGAAGGCGCGGGGTTGACTCACCGAAGCCAAACAGAACTGATCTCCGAAGGGATGACGATGGGCGCGATCCAAGTCCCTGCGAGTGGACAGCCCATCGTGATGATGGCGGACTCGCCGACAACGGGAGGGTATCCCAAGATCGCCACAGTTGCCAGCGCAGATTTGCCTTTGCTCGCGCAATGTGCGCCGGGCAGAAGTAAAATCAGATTTCGAGAGACGACCGTCGCAAATGCGCAGAAGAAATATCGAGAGTTGATGGCTGGGTTGGAGAGGATTCAAGAAGATGTGTCATTCTGAGCCCGAAGGGCGAAGAATCTCTGTGCGTGGGGTGCGAGACCCTTCGTTGTCGCTCAGGGTGACACATCTTGGAGTACTAAAATGAAAATAGACCTCAACTGCGACATGGGCGAGAACATCGGCAACGATGAACTCATCATGCCGCTCATTACGTCTGCGAACATCGCCTGCGGATACCACGCTGGCAATGCGAAAACGATGCGTGAGACCGTCCGATTGGCAAAAAAGTTCGTGGTTAATATCGGGGCGCACCCAAGCTGGTTCGATCTTGAGGGATTTGGTCGGCGCGAGATGTCGCTGACGGCGGATGAAGTGGAAGCGTTGATCCTCGATCAAGTCAGCGCGTTAGCCGCGATTGCCGAAGCCGAAGGCGCGGAGTTGCGACACGTCAAGCCGCATGGGGCGTTATACAATCAGGCGGCGAAAGATCGTCCGCTGGCGGAGGCGATCGCACGAGCGGTGAAAAATTTCAACGGCGAATTGATTCTCGTTGGGCTGGCAGGCTCAAGGTTGATCGAAGCGGGGGTCGAAGTCGGGTTGAACGTTGCCAACGAAGGATTTCCCGACCGCAGATACAACCCAGATGGCACGTTGGTCTCGCGAAAAGAAGCGCATGCGGTCATCGAGTCGCCCGAGGAGGTTGCGCGTCATGCTGTGGAATTGATCCAGGATGGGATTTTGTTCGAGGGAAAACGCGTTCGGGTGGAAACGCTATGCCTGCACGGCGATCATCCCCGTGTGGTCGAAAATGCGAAATTGATCCGGGAGATTTATGGGGATGGGATCGGTTTATAAAGTGTGCGGGAATGCGGATCACAGGCGGGCTGGTGAAAGCAACCTTTTATTCCTGCCGATTTGTGCTATAGTTGCGACCGTACACACGGCTGGGTCTGGGCCGAAGGACCATCAAAGTCTGCTTGGCAGATCTATCTTACATGCCCGAGGCGTAAGAGTGGCGAACTAATGGCTACCATCTTAATCGTTGACGCCAATCCCGCGGACCGCCGGGTATACATTGCGTTGCTGGGCAATTTTGGTCACCGCCTGCTGGAAGCCGAGGAAGGGGTTCGTGCTTTGGAATTGGCGCACATGGAATTGCCCGATCTGATCATCACCGATATCCTGATGCCGCACATGGATGGGTTTACACTGGTGCGTCGCCTTCGAGCGGAACCGCTCCTACGGGGAATACCGGTCGTTTTTCAAACCTCCAACTACGATGAAACGGAAATTCACAGGCTGGCGCGCGCCAGTGGAGTGGTGCACATCCTCCGAAAGCCGGTCGAGCCGCAAGCCATTTTGCGGGCAGTGAACGACTCGCTGAAGAGTCCCATCACACCCGCGAGACTGCCTCAAACCGGACAACTCCAGCGCGAACATTTGCAATTGCTCGCGGACAAACTCTACGAAAAGATCTCCGAACTGGAATATGCCAACGAACGCTTGCGCAGCCTCTCGCTCGTCGATGGGCTGACCGGTTTGCATAACCGCCGCGGTTTCATGATTCTCTCCACCAACATGTTGAAATTTGCGCGGCGGGCGGGCTACTCCTCCTCCCTGATCTATATCGACCTCGACAGCCTGAAACACATCAATGATACGTTCGGTCATGCGGCTGGGGATGCCGCCCTGACCAGTTTTGCCCGGATCCTTACAAAGACCTTCCGCGAATCAGACACCATCGGGCGCCTGGGCGGGGATGAGTTCGTGGTTCTGATCCTCGACGCAAGCGACAGCGACCTCGCCAGTATGCAGGTACGCCTGCAAAAGCACCTGGATGCTCACAACCAACTGACCGAACCGGAACAATCGTTATCCTTCAGTATGGGAAGTATCCGGGTGGATGCCGCCTCGAAAATTTCCATGGAGGAATTCCTGGCACAGGCAGATGAGGCAATGTACAAGCACAAACAAAGCAGAAAACGCGCGAAGCAAGCGTGATGGTATTGTTCGCTCGCTCGTTGAAAACGGATAACTGATTCGTGCAGTTAAAAAGGTGACGGTCACTTTCAAAGTGACCGTCACCTGATTGCATTGTTATTCTTTCCCTTCCCTCTTCGTCGTCATGCTCTTGCGAATCTCGGAGCGGAGTTGCTCCGCTTCGTCTGAGCGCTTGCCTTGCGCCTCGTTGGAGAGCGCGCCAAAGCGGTCGGAGAGGAGCATGGCGAGCAGGGCTTCCATGATGTTGCCGGAGCCGCTGTCTTTGTTCGCGCCGACGATCACGCGCGGGACAACGTCCACTTTCGATTGCTGGATCGCCTCGGCGAAACGATTCAACACCGTTTGAGTCACCTGGAATTGCGGACCACCATACGCGCGGACTTGTTCCTCGGTGGCAAGCGCTTGCGCGATACCGATGCGCGCAGTCTTCTCAGCTTCCGCTTCTGCCAGCGCACGGATCTGCGCCGCCTGTTGAATCGAGCGCTGATAATCGGCTTTACCCTGGCTCGTTTGGATTTCGATGTTCAACTCCGCCTGAGTCATGCTGGTCTGCATTTGGGCGCGCGATTCCGCTTCGCGCAGTTCGCGTTCCTTCACGGCGGCTTTTTCCTGCCGGTCGTAGGTTTCGATCTGTTCTGCCGCGATCTGGCGTGAGCGTAACTGCGTCAGGATCGTTTCGATCTGCACATCGTCGGCAGGCGAGGAGGGCGTGCCGATCAGCACTTCCTCGAGTTCGAGGTTGTAGTGCTTGAACTTTTCCTTCATCTCCTGGCTGGCGATCTGCTGGATGGCGCTGCGTTCCTGCAATAACTGGATGAGCGTGCGCGTCTGTCCGATGTTCTTAAAGTACGCCGCCACCATCGGGTCGAGGGTTTGTTCGACGAGACGTTTGATGTCTCCGAAGCGTTGTACGACCAGTGGGGCTTTTTGATAGTCAATGTGCACAACCACTGAAAGCGGCAGGGACGGTTCGAACGCGTCCTTCGTGATGAGCGAAACTTCGCTCAGGTTCTCATCGAACTTGTGCGCGCCGGTTTGATTCCGAATCCATTTCAAAATAAAGTTGGTGGTCGGCACCGAAACGACTTTTCCCGCGTAGGTATTGAACGCGTACTTGCCGGGCAGGAGCGCTTCCTCCCACACACCGCGTTGACCGCGCGCCACGAGTTCGCCGTGACGATATTCCTTGCCGGAGAGATCTTCGCCCGCCGCGCCGGTATACGAGACAACCACACCCACGTTGCCTACTTCGATGATCGTCTTTTGGATCATTTCAACTGTGGCGAACAAACGATTGACGAAGTACGTACCTTCCACCAGCACCTGCAATTGACGCCCGCGGAAACCGCCGGCTTCCAGGAACTTATCGGGGTCTTGGAATTTATTGTGATAGGTAGCATCATCTTTCGGGTCATCGCCGACGACGGGAGCAATGATCTCGCCCTGCGCCAGTGACGGTCCATCGTGGACGGTGGCAATGCCGATCTTGTCGTCGGTATCTTTGATGATGACCGGCACGAACCCGCCTCGTTCCGCGATGACGTTTGCCATGCCCTGAATGACCGACATCTCTTCGCGGCTGAGGGGCATCGAATAGACGCGTTCGTCCGTCAGCACGATGAACTGGACGAGGTTGATGGCATACGTCCCTTCACGAAGGACGCGGCGTTGCGGTCCGCGCTGTCCGCCGTTCTTGAGGAAACTTTCCACATCCTGAAAATCAAACGCCACATCGTTCGCGGCAAGCGATTGGGTCGGTTCGAGCAGTTTGCCGTCGCGTGCGAAGATGTATCCCATCTTTCCCTGCGGGATGGTCACAAGCGGAACCAACCGCACTACGTATTGGATCGGCGGCAAGTAGTGCAGACCACCGCGCAACACCTTCGGTTGAAAGCCTGCCTCACCGTTGAGGGCGATGAATCCGCTTTTTACCGAGCCTTTGAAACTGAATCGCTTTTCGACGATACCGATGCGTGTGTTGGGAATGAACCGAATTCCCGAGAGCAGGGTGATGAGTACGATTCCCGCCAGCGCGGCGCCAACCAAAATCAAACCAGTCATTTCGACCTCCTTTGGTCACGATACAATGTACGATTGTATGTGAAGGTAAGTTGTGCAAGGAACGGCTTGTAGGCGCGTTCTTATGCGGTTTATACACTTCCGATTTAATTTTCCGCGATGACGATCACTTTGTCTTCGGATGTAAAGACAACCGCCTCGGACTTCTTTGGATTTGTGTGCACGCCGTAGGATTTATTTGCCACCTTCGCTTCTGAAACCAGACGGTAGCCAAGCGCTGTTTCCCCGCGCCGCCGCGCCGCCTCGACCACCGTGTAAAAGTTGACCGGCTCCCCGAGTGAAACGTAATCGTTCATCGGTTTGAGATAGATCTCCGCGCCTTCGGGGTCGAAGATGTCGGTGAACACATCGAATAATTCGCCGTTCTCCGATAGTTGAGCCATCATCAAACTGATGAGGTGTTCGCTGACGATGAAATCGTCCACTTGTGTGGCTTCGGCGAGTTCGCGGTTGCGCAGGTCGAGCATTTCGCTGACGATGGAGAAGGGCGTTTCGTCTTTCTCCGCCATGTCGCGCAGGTGTAACAGAGTGACGAGAGTCTTCGCATCCGCCTCCTGCGGCTCCATCGTGCTGTATGCCAGCACAATGACGTGGTCGTATTCTTCCACGCCGAGCGAGTTCAACAGGTCGCGGTCCGTCGTCTCGCCTTCCATTACGTTGAGTTTTTGGTTCTTCAACTTTCCCCACTGCGTACGGACTTGTTTGCCGATATTGTAAATATCCGCCACGACGGTCACCTGCGAACCCTTCGGCACGTAGTTATCGAGTTCGTGCACGATGGTCGTGCCGCTTCGGTTCCAGCCGAGGATGAGGCATTTTTCCGGCTTGGGTTTTTGGGGTTTCCTGCCGGAGCGTATGGCGGCTTCGTTGACCTGGATCAAGCCGGGGTCGGAGAGACGAATCGTGTCGTCGTCTGCCGAGAGGGCGAAGATCTGGTCATCTGCTTCGATGCGCGCATCCATGTGCGGGCTGAGCAGGATTTTTCCATTTGATTTGCGAATGCCCATCACCGTTGAATCTTCGTAGGCAAGCAGCGCCTCACCGAATGTTTTTCCTGCGAGTGCGGGCTCGTTCTTGAAATAGATCTCATCGCCGCCGAAATTCATCAGTTCGGTGTACACCACCGAAAGTCCCGATTGACGCGAGGTTTGCGCGACCACGCGCGCGATCAGGTCGCCGGTGAGGATGGCTTGCACCCTGTCCTTTTCGCCGACGAGTTTCAGCACGTCCATGTTCTTCGCGTGGCGGATCTGCGTGATGATGTGATACGGCGCGGCGCGGCGCGCGGGATTGTTGGTGATCGCCAGCGCGGTTTTGATCACGTCGGTATCGGGGTCTTCGGTTTCGGGCGGCAGGATGATGATGGCTTTCGCTTCGTGCGGACTCGCGATCTCGAGGTCGTTCGGGTCAATGGGACTGCCACTGCGGCAGATGATGCGCGTCCTTCCCTTGACCTCGACCCGCTCGCGGATCTCATCCTCCATCTCCACTTTGTCTTTGTCTGCCAGCACGACGATGCGCGCATTGCTTTGATTCTCGTTGGCGGTCATCAGTTCATTGAGAACGGTGAAAACCTGCGCCGACCAGCCCAGCACCAGCGTGTGATTCGTTTCGAGCACCTGCGAACGTCCCTTGCGCAGGCGTTCCATCTGACCTTCGATGGCGTTGTTCAGCACGCCGATCAACGCGCTGACGATGAAGATGCCGCCCAGCGTGACGAGCAGCATCACCACGCGATACCCTGTGCCGGTGTCTCCACCCATCGTTCCCGAATCGAGTGTGCGCATCAGGCTTTGCCACGCGGCTTCCACGAAAGAGAGTCGCCCGGTTTCGCCTTCCTGCACAAAACCAGTCAGCGAAATGATCGCGCCAGCCACCAACACGACTGCCAGCGACAGCACGAACAACATGCCGATCATCGCCGGCGTGCCGCGCGACATGAGATTATCGAACCAATATCTGAACTTTTGACGGAACGATGGTTTCATAGGATCTCCACAATGAAATGATGGAGTCGATTATAAGACGATTTCGATTTGGAACATTCCCCCGAAAGTATTTTGATATTACGCCGGCAAGCCCGCGCCTTTCAAGACCTTCAACGCCCGCAACGTGACCCATTCATTCGGTTGCTTCATCTTCCCGAATCGCATCCACGTCTTGCCATCGTAATTGTATTCGAGCGCCCAGCGTCCCTGCGCATCCTGCTTCGAGCGGATGAGTTCGAGCGTATTCTTCAAGCGTTTGTCTGTGCCGAATCCCAACGCGACCAACGCGTCCGCGATCTGCAAAATATCGGCGACATAAAAGACGGGGAAGCCGAACTTCCACCAGTTGCCGCTCGGTTTTTCACCCCAGCCGTTTGGATAATCCGCAGTGGATGGATCCACGCGGAAGAAGAAGTCCACACCGTGACGGATCGCACGCTGGATCACCTCGCTTCGTTTCTCGACGGGAAGTTTGCCCAGCGCTAGTAAAACTTTAACCCCGCCCCACGCGCACGGCAGTTTGTTGTTCGCCCCGCACGCAAAGGTAGGTCCGCACTTGCCCGAGAAATATCGAACCAGCGCGGACTTGTCTTTCATCGGCGCGATTCCCTCGCCTGTGACCGTACGCGCCATCCATTCGTACGCCACATCCATGCGTTTGTCTTCGTAACCCAACTCCATCAACGACCAGAGCATATTCCCTTGCAGGCAATCGGCTGTCCCAGAGGGAGAGTTGTTCGTCATCGCGGAGAGTTGCCCGCCGGGGCTGAGAGCATGATCGAGATAATACTTGCATGCCAGCCTGATGCGCTTGTCCTCTTTCACCGACGCGCCCAGTTGCGCCAGCAGAATCAACGCCCACACCGTGGATTTGTACTTCGGTGCATAGCCCGTTCCCAGTTTGATCCAAAATCCCTCCTTATCCATCTTCGAGAGAACGTGCGCAATTGGTCCCTCTTTGTGAGCCAGTTTGCGGGCAGACTTTAATTTTTTATCATCAGGGGAAAGGTCAAGCAGGTCGCGTATCGCGAGATAACGGACGCTGGGATTGTGAGACTCCAATAACCATGCGGTAGAGTCGCTTCGCAGTTGGTTCTTCCAAGACATGTGTGCCTCCTTTCAGTAACCGATATCCCCGTTCTATGAAAGGTTATAGCACGTTCTTCCCCCGCGTCACACCCTCAAATGTCACCACTCATTCAGGAGATTGAGCATAGAATTCCGTGAACCCGCACTCGTTGCATGCAAATGCGACCAATGCCTTGCGACCTTTTGACAGTGGCTTTCCTGAAAACATCTTTGAGAGATCAGGTCCCGAATCGTCATCTGGCGCAAAGACATACAGATATTGATCCCGCGCGGAATATTCGTTGTACTTCATGACCCTGCCTTGTGTCATCGCACCGTTGCATTTGGGGCATACTTTTGGTTCTGTCATGGTTGTCTCCTTTAGAAAAGAAATCCCCGTGCTTGGAAATAATTTAGTACTTTGTTGGTATCCAAGTTATCTAGGAAACCAATTTTGAAGTAATGAACGCAATTTCAGAAATGATGGGTCGGTACAATTTCTAAGGCTAACTTTTTGGGCTAACAAAGCATATATTGCGGAAGACCGTGGTTTACGAACTTTGCGTAAAACAGCCTCTAGGGCTTCTTTAGGTCTTACCGGGCGTATCTCATCTTGACCCAGAAAACCATATTGTCTTAACCAGTCGTGAAGCGCTTGTAGATCATTGCCCCAACCAAGAGCATTACTTACATGAGATGAGTTTTTCCATACCCAAGCTTCAAGTTCAGGATCAATAACTATAGCGGAACATCGGTCTCCCCATCCCGTTGCTCGTAAAGATGCTTCAGCGTTCAGTTCAAGTTCTTCCCTATTAATATACTCACCACATCCCTCGCGGTCAAAGACGACTAAACTATGTTCATAGTTATGACTGAAAGACTGTAAGAACGAATGAGCCTCCAAGCGACATCCTGGGTCGCGATGAATATGTACATAGATATCAGATGTTATTGGACGTATTCCTAGCGATTCATGGCGACTAAGTACACCACGAACAGCGGCTTCCATGTTCTTGTCCGCTACCAATGCAATTAGATCTTTCTTTGGGCTGGCAATATTTTCTGGATTCACCCCAGTACCCCTGCTGCAAATAATACGCCCAAATTGGTTTCCCCTTGCCATTTCGACAAGGCGGGATGTAGATTCCCAGCCACAATATCTGTCGAACCCTCTTGGGTTTTAGCAAAGCAAAGTATATCTTCAGCTTTGGATATACCTAGCATTACAGGTGAATGAGTTGCCATAAGTATTTGAGCATCATAAACAGACGACAATGATTGAAAAACGGTTTCTACAGCCCTAGGATGAACTCCATTCTCAGGCTCTTCTATAAGATAAATCCCTTGTAGTTCTGAAAGGTATGCAGGTAACGTCAATGCAAGAAGTCGCAGTGTTCCATCAGATACGACCCAAGAAGGAACTTCTAGACCTCCACGGTATTTAATTCGCAAATAGCGATGTTTATCGTCTTCACGCTCAACAGTTCTGATGTCCTGAATATCTGGTAAGGCTGTTTGAATATGAGAAATCCACTCTTTATACTTAGATGGGGATTTCTTGCGTAAATCTTCAATAACCCATGGAAGATTTGAGCCATCTGGTTTAAACCCGCGTTTTTGAGTCGGAGGGCTTGCTCGTCGGATTAATAAACTATTGAGAATAAAAGGTTGGACCCCTTCGGTAAGCAACTTTCGTAACCACGTGGTTGCTGGAAATTGGGTTTCGTCTGCCGGAAGATTGCCTAAAGCGGATTTTTGGGGTCCCAACTTAAAAGCATATTGCCAACTTTTACCTTCACCTTGGTAAAACTCAGTAATAAAATAATCATTACCTCCGCGGACTTTCTTGACAGTTGCAAGGGTATTCTTGGTTCCTTTTGTTGTTAGTGACACAACAGGATCAGGCATCATTGGAAATAGTGTTCTCTGTATAGGCTCAATAAATTTAGATGTCTTAAGTAAAACTCTTTCCTCCCGAATAGCAGGTCGGTTTTCTTCTTTATCCAATCCAATTACTAACTCATAACGAATTAGGTCGAAAGGTCTGTTCTGTAAACTGAGTTTCAAGGCTATATTGGAAGGAATTTTAGCCTCAATTGCAATTTCGAATTTATCTCCTTTCCCTTTCCATAACAAATCTTCAAAAGTACTGGTTCTATTGTTTATAGCTTCTTCTATGCCATTTGAGACCAACTCACTGAGAAATGAGATGATATCAAGAAAGGTTGTTTTACCACTTGCATTTGGACCTACTAGAATGTGAAAACCGCCCAAAGGTTGCCTTGTATACCTCAGGCAACGAAAATTCAAAGCTTCAATCAAAGTAATCATGGTCGATTCCTGATTTCCTTAGGGTCTGTATGCAAATTAAAGGTCATGTCACCCTGAGCGATAGCGAAGGGTC
>CAZQES010000088.1:0-16153 GCA_964591425.1 uncultured Anaerolinea sp. | reverse complement strand
AGGCTGTACTTGCACAAGAGCGACATGAATGTCGCGTTACAGAAACCAAATTGACTTTAACTGCGTAACATCAGATCTTAACGCGAATGTCGCGAAAAAAAGCGAAAGACGCGAATCTTCTTTTGATTTTCGCGCAATTCGTCCCATTCGCGTAATTCGCGTTAACGCTACACCGCGCAATCCGCTACTCGTCAAGTGACTTTGAGAAGACCAGTTCGTCCCGCAGGTTTTGCGGAAAACTAAAGTCACGCGCTTAAACCTGCCAGACATTTACCCTTAAAACCCTTGTCATCTGCCCGCATTGCGCTATCATTGGCGCGAGAATAAATGTAGTGGCGACTGAAGTCGCCACTACAAAACAAATTCTGATTTTGGATCGCAAAGGAGATTCAAAACACGATGAAACGTTATTGGAAAGTCGCCGTCCTTGCCAATATCAAGGACGATACACAACTCAAGCCGGAGGGAGTCCCGCCGGACGCGTTCGCCGATTTCGACCACATCGAAACCATCGATTCGCTTCGCGCCGCCATTGAAACTGACGGCCACAAATCGGTTTTTATCCAAGCCGACAGGGACCTGCCCTTCGCGTTGCGCGACGCCCAGCCCGACATCTGCTTCAACATCGCCGAAGGACTCGGCGGCGACGCGCGCGAGGCGCAGGTGCCGGCACTGCTCGAAATGCTGGGCATTCCCTACACCGGTTCGCGCGTGCTCACCAACGGGATCTCGCTCGATAAAACTCTCACCAAACGCATCTGGCGCGACCGGCGTTTGCCCGTCGCTCCGTTCCAAGAGTTCATCGTCGGCGACGAGCCGTTGCGACCCGAGTTGAAATTTCCGCTCTTCGTCAAGCCGGCGCGCGAGGGCACCGGCATGGGCGTGGACATGAAAGCCATCGTCAACAAGGAGAAGGAATTGCGCGAACGCGCGCAGTACATCATCAACACGTATCAACAACCCGCGCTCGTGGAAGTCTTTTTGCCGGGGCGCGAGTTTACGGTGGGCGTGATGGGCCGCGCCGATGCCAAACTCTACTCGCGCAACCCGGATTGGTACGAAAAGGACGGCTTCCACCGCTTCCCCATCCTCGAACTGGACATGACGCGCTCGGTCACACCGAAAGTGTACAGCAACGCTTCCAAGACCAAGGAGGTCGGCGAGGAGGGCGCGCCCGGCTATTTCTGTCCCGCCGAGGTGGAACCCGAACTTGAAAAGAAACTCCGCTATTTTGCCTTGCGCGCGCATCAACTCCTCGGCGCGTTGGATATTTCGCGCACCGACATCCGCCTCGACGATGAAGGCAACCCGCGCTTGTTGGAGATCAACACATTGCCCGGCCTCACTCCCGATTACAGCGACCTGTGCCTGCAAGCCAAAGCCGAGGGCATTCGCTACGAGGATCTGATCCTCGAAATCCTTTACCTCGGCGCGTCGCGCTGGGGCATGGTCGCGCCGCGCGAACTGCCGCCTGCAAATACGAAGAAATAATATTAAATTGGGACGCAGATAAACGCTGATTTACGCTGAAAAGAAAAATCTGCGTTTTCTGCGTTCATCAGCGTCCAAAATAAAAACGTTTGGCAAACCCACACAAATTCCACACAATTTCACCAACACAAGTTAATGCGGCAGGGAGGCGTCTTGGTATACTGACGCTATGTCGAAAACCATTCTGGTCGTGGACGATGAAAAGCGGTTGGTCTCGCTGGTGGAGAGTTATCTCAAACAGGAGGGCTACCGCGTTGCCACGGCGCATAACGGCAAAGAGGCGCTCACCGCCGCGCGTCGCGATAAACCCGACCTGATCGTGCTGGACGTGATGATGCCCGAAATGGACGGCTACGAATTCATGCGCAAGCATCGCGCCGAGAGCAACACGCCCATCATTTTATTGACCGCCCGCGTGGACGACGAGGAAAAAGTGATCGGGCTCGAAGTCGGCGCGGACGATTACATGACCAAGCCGTTCCGTCCGCGCGAACTGGTGGCGCGCGTCCGCGCGGTGCTGCGCCGCGCCGGGGAAAAAGAACCAGCCGCCAAAGTGTTGAAAGCGGCAGACATCATCCTTGACCGCGACAGCCGCACCGTCAAAGTGGCAGAAGCGTTCGTCGACCTCACCCCCTCCGAATTCGACATCCTCACCGCGCTCATGGCGTCGCCCGGACGGGTCTATTCCCGTCTCGACCTGCTCGACATCATTCAAGGGGTCCGCTACGAAGGCTACGAGCGCACGATCGATACGCACATCAAGAACCTGCGCGGGAAAATAGAAATCGACCCGCGCTCACCGCAATACGTCGAGACGGTGTACGGCGTCGGCTATCGTTTCAAGAGAGAGTGATTCTTCATGCGTTCGATCTCAACCAAATTAATCCTGGCTTTCATCAGCATCGGCATCGTCAGCATCGTCATCATCTCCGTCACCGCGACGTTGAACACGCGCGCAGAATTCATCCGCTTCCTCAACGATCAATCGCAAACCGACACGATCAGCGAGCTTGCAAACTACCACCTCGAGAACGGCTCGTGGGACGGGTTGCAATCCAACTATTACAACAAGAAGCCGGGGGATTACGGCCCGGGTCCCAATCACGGACATCCCCAAATATTCACGCTCGCGGATGAGAACGGAGTTGTCATCCTCTCGAACGGAAAGTACAGACCCGGCGACACCCTCCAATCCGCCGACCTCGACGCGGGGACACCGATCACCGAAAACGGGAACGTGATCGGCATCTTCGTACCGATGCGCACCCCGTATCAAGGTCAACCGCGCGAACTCGAATTCATCGAACGCATCAACACCACCCTGTTCTACGGCGCGCTGATCGGCGCGGCGCTGGCGCTGGCGCTGGGAATTTTCCTCTCGCGAACGCTGACCCGCCCCATCCGTGAACTGACTCAAGCCACGCACGCAATTTCAGAAGGCGATCTATCGCAACAGGTGACTGTTCGTTCGAACGACGAACTTGGCGAACTCGCCCAAGCCTTCAACAAAATGAGCGCAGAACTTTCGCGCTCCGTCAACGCCCGTAAACAAATGACTGCCGACATCGCGCACGAACTGCGCACGCCGTTGAGTTTGATCCTCGGTCACGCGGAGGCGGTGCACGATGGCGTCCTGCCGCCGACGAAAGAAAATTTCGAGATCATCCGCGACGAAGCCGCGCGGCTCGAACATCTCGTCAACGACCTGCGGACCCTCTCCCTCGCGGACGCGGGTGAATTAGCAATCAGCCTGCAAACCGTCGAACCTGAGCGTTTGATCCAGGAAGTTGCTTCGCTCTATCAATTCGAGACTCAAAAGAAGAACGTCTCGCTTGCGGTGGATGTCGCTTCGGCTCTTCCCGCCATTGAGGTGGATCCCGGGCGGATGACGCAAGTGCTCACGAACATTTTAGACAACGCCCTGCGGCACACGCCCGAAGGCGGAAGAGTCGTCCTTTCAGCGCAACACGCGAGTGATCTTGTTGAACTTGCGATTCAAGACAACGGTCCCGGTTTGCCCGCTGAAGACCTCGACCGCATCTTCGAACGTTTCTACCGGACCGACACATCGCGTCAACGCGACGGCGCTCTTTCGGCAGGCTCAGGGCTGGGACTGGCGATCGCCAAGTCCATTGTGCAGGCACACGGCGGGCAAATCTACGCGGAATCAAAAACAGGACAAGGACTGCGAGTCGTCATCACCTTGCCGAAGTTCTATCCAAAAGAATAACCGCCTCCCACAACTAACATGAAAAAAACTCACCACGAAGGCATGTATTGAACGTGCCGAAATGGCACAACGTCTTGCGCTGAGTTTATCTTGGCGAAGCAAAGGACAAAAGGCGGTTGATTTTTATAGCATTTTTCCTTTGTGACCTTCGTGTACTTTGTGGTTAAAAATGGTTATGGCGTTCAATACGGTAGAACCAAAATAAGAAAAGATTTAGAGTTTCTCCATAATTTCCACAACATTCGTAGAATGGGGCGTGATAGATTTGCGACGAACAAATCAATCGGAGGTTCACATGAAAAAATGGATGGTCCGCATCCTCGTTGCGGTTCTGGTGATCGGCGCATTCGCCGCCGTCGGGTTCGTTGGTTACCGCGTCGGGTTCAGTCACGGCGCGCAATTTGCAGGAGATTTCGAAAACGGTCCACACTTTGCCCAGCCCTTCCAGCACGGCGACGCGCCGGAGTTCGCCTTCAACCCTCATCAACGCGGTGGACCGGATCGCGAATTCAAAATGACACACCGTTTCGGGTTCGCTTCACCCTTCTTCACGCTGATCAAGCTCGCACTGCTGGGTCTCGTCGCGTGTGTCGCGTACATGCTCTTCAAAGGCAACGGTTGGACGTTGTCGCTCACGCGGGTCGCCGTGCCGCAAACCCCGCCTGCAACAACTCCAGTGGATGCGCCAGCGCCAAAACGGACCGGCAAAGGTAAGTAAAACGCCAGCCTGTTCGTCGGAATGAAAATCAAAATAAGACCTCGGCAAATCCACCGGGGTCTTATGCCAAAAAGGAGAGAGACATGGATTTCATCGAACGGTTCATCACTGCCATCACACAACTGCATCCCACTCACCCGATGTTCGTCCACTTCCCGATTGCGCTCACCGGCGCGGCGTTCTTCTTTATCCTGCTGGCATGGTGGAGGAACAACACAACGCTCGAGCAAACCGCGTTCGCCAACATGGCGCTCGCCGCGGTCAGCACGGTTGTTGCAGGTGTCACAGGTTATTTGGACAACCTCAAAAATTACGAAGGCGAAGCGCCGAACGCATCCGCCAAGATCGTCCTCGCCACACTGCTGTTCCTGCTCACCACCGGCATCAGCATCGTTCGATATCGCAACCCCGAGCTCTTCACCAAAGGCAATCGTTTGCTCTACACCGCATCGTACGGATTAAGTTTCCTCATCGCCTTCACGCTTGCATTTCTGGGCGGCGTCATTTTATACGGTTTCTAGGAGAAAAATGAAAAAGTTGTTGCTCACATTCCTCTTGATCGGATTCGTATCCGCCTGTGGGACTCAACCCGCTTCACCCACGAGTGAACCTGTTTCGCCAACGGACGCGCCTCCCGCCGCCGATACAGCCGTGCCTGCGACCGATGCGGCGAGTCCGACGTTGATCATCCCAACCACGCCGCCTACCGAAGCATCCGCACAGACGGGCACGGTCAGTTTTGCGAATGATGTAGTACCCATCCTGCAAAGCCGCTGTTGGAATTGTCACGGCGGCGATCGCACGGAAGAAGGGCTGAACCTGACGACGTTTGCCGGCATCCTGGCTGGCTCTGAAAATGGACCGGTGATCATCCCCGGCGATGCCGATAACAGCCTGCTTGCCGAGCAGGTCGTCTCACAAGAAATGCCCAAGCGCGGACCTAAACTCACGCCGCCGCAAGTGCAAGTCATTTTGGATTGGATCAATCAAGGCGCGTTGGAAAATTAGGGTCTGTATGCAAATTAAAGGTCATGTCACCCTGAGCGATAGCGAAGGGTCTCTTACTCGCCAAAAAGAATAAACTTTGAGCAAAAGTAGAGATTCTTCGTCGCTACGCTCCTCAGAATGACATGGTAGTAGCATTTGGCATACCCACCCTAGTACAACAACTCACTCGATCTTCGTAGATCACGCATCGTCTCATTTGAATAGGCGATTGACGAACAAGAAAACACTCCGTTCACATCGAACGGAGTGTTTTGATTCGAGCATTAAGGAGGGGACCCGCCAGCCGGCACGCACGCGAGTTGGGTTGTGTTCGGCGGAGTTTGACACGTACCGGTTGTCGGACCAACCGAACATGCCGCGCCTTGTGTAAGCCCGAGGCAGGCGTTGATGGCTTCCTGTGGAGGTCCGTCTTGCCCGCTTCCCTGCTGACCTCCGGGCTGGTTTCCTCCGCCCTGACCTTCGCCGGTTGTTATCGCCCGGACGGCTGGCGTTCCCATGAAGCAACCCACTGTATACGGGAATTCTTGCGTGGCGTGATAGTGATACATCTCGATCACCTGACCATCCCATTCGACCGCGTGCGCATGACCGTGACATGCATCCAGATCGGCATTGGTCAATTCTCTTCCATCTTCGCCGTAATACCCATAAATGCCGAAGCCGTCGAATGCATATCCCATCAACGCGGAGTGACCTGTGGCAGTATCTTCAAGACAATCGCTCAACGTATGATAGTGGTAAAAACCTGAAGCCTGTGGATGCCCATCACATGCATCCTGCACTTCATGCGCGCCGGCGTCGCGCCCTTCGGCATCGAACGCGTTGAAGATGACCACTCCTGAAAGCGTGATACCCACTTCACCGCCCACACAATTCGGCTGTGCTGCTGGGGTTGGGTTGGCGGGCAACGTTAACGTGATGGACTGCTCGCGGATCGAATTCGGGTTGCGGTCTACCGCATAGGCGTCATCGCTCGATGAAATGGGGAAAACGCCGGTTGGGTGGTCAGGCAGATCGTTGCCTGTGAAGACGCGCTGATCGCCTTGAACGGCAATCGTGAACGAATGGGGCCACGTGACAGAGCCATCCACCACGGCTTTCTTCGTCACGTCCCACGTTCCGTCTCCGTTCATCCAGTTCCCGGTGCCGGTCGCGCCGCCACCCGCGAATTGCGTCTGGCACGAAAACACATATCCCGCTTGCGGGCTTGTGGAATATTTTCCGTCGCCCACCTGCAAGCGCGTCAGATCCACATCGGAGGTGCGCGTCGCGTCACTGTCCGGTTGACCGCCGATGGGCACCGCCGGTAAAGTGGGAACGTCCACGCTTGGCGCATCCACCGACGGGGGCTCGACCTGGGGCGGCGGCGCGGGCACGGTAACACAAGCCGCGAGGAATAAACACACCAAGACGAACGAACGGACGAATTTTTTTAGACTCATACACTCTCCTTTGTTACCGAGGCATTCTTTAAAATCGGTTGGCTAGATCGGTTCTCGGAAATCGTAAATCCCGTCTTTCATTCCCCATTTGTTACCACAATTCGAACACCGGAGATATGCGCTTTTGTCTTCCAGCGGATGATGTCCGCAATCGGGGCATTTGAAGTAGGACAAGATGTTATCTTGTCCATAAGACTGGATGTTTGTCCTGAGCGAAGCCGGAGGAGCATCCCTCCCCACGAGTTTGGCTTTCACAAACACGGACGGTGTGACCTGAAACCACGTGCCTGTCCATTGGAGGATTGAATCGAAAAAGACCAAAACGCTCGTTGGGATGATTCTTTTCAATAACCCGACTCGAAAATGCGAAAGAGTCAATGTCCTTTCGATCGAAAAATTCAATTCGGTCAACCAATCACGTATCGCTTTTGGGTGGAAATCGAAATTCAATTTCACGAATTCGACAGGCTCCAACGTAAACGGATTCCAGTCCTGCCTGCCTAGCCAATAGCGAATTATGGCTTTCAGGTTCAACTTGTTCGCAAATTCGAGAATGAAAATACCGTTCGAGTGCAAAACATTTTTTACCTGCCCTATTGCTTTTGGCGCGTCTGCCATGTGATGCAGAACGCGAATCATCGTCGCCGCGTCGAACAGACCCTCCACGAACGGGAGGCGGTACACATCCGCCGCGACGTAAATGTATTTGTCAGAGTTTCCAAGTCGTTGTTGCGCTTGTTCGAGTTGGGTACGAGAGTAATCGAGGAGCACAACGCGGTCGAAGCCGCGGTAGCGCGGGGTGTTGCGGCCCGCGCCAGCCCCAAGTTCGAGGAGGAGGCGTCCGCCCGGAGGCAAGAGACGCTTGAGCGCGATCGCTTCGGTGCGGTCCTCGTATTCGCGTCCGCCCTGATCCCAAAATGATTTTTGGTAATCGGAGCCTTCGTAGTTACAAACGGGAGGGGTGTTTTGTTGGTTCATAAAAAGAGTCGGGTTATTTTACCCGACTCTCAAAATGAGATTGAAACCGGCGATTGATTATTTCCCATTTGTGGGGCGGCCGATGGCACGATAATTGAAGCCCATCTCGTACATGCGCGGGGGATCGTAGATGTTGCGCCCGTCGTAGATAACCGGCGACTTGAGCAAGCTCTTGACCTTTTCGAGATCGATCTGCTTGAACTCATTCCACGGCGTGACGACGACCAGCGCGTCGCAACCTTTCGCCATTTCGTACACATCGCTGACGATCTCCACGGCGGGCATCATCGGCGCGGCGACCTCGCGCGCGACCGGGTCGTACGCCCTTACTTTTGCGCCGGCCGCGATGAGCGCGTTCGAAATATCCACCGACGGCGCGTCACGCATATCATCGGTGTTTTCTTTGAACGCCAGCCCCAGTAAGCCAACGGTCTTTCCTCTCAAATCGCCGCCAAGCAATTTTTCCACTTGTGTCGGCACATCCCTGCGGCGGTCATAGTTCACATTCACAACATCATCGAGAATGCGCGGGTTGAGTCCTTTTTGCTTTGCCATAAAAGCCAGCGCCTGCACATCTTTCGGGAAGCACGAACCACCCCAGCCGAGACCGGCATCGAGGAAGTGACGCCCGATGCGCGCGTCGTAGCCCATGCCCGCGGCAACCTCTTTCACGTCCGCGCCGTAGGCTTCGCACACGTCCGCAAGTTCGTTGATGAACGAGATCTTCGCGGCGAGGAAGGCGTTGCTCGCGTACTTGATCATTTCCGCGGTGCGAAGATCGGTGATGACGATGGGGGCGCGCAGGGGAAGATGAAGTTGTGCCACTTTGTTCGCGGCGTCTTTTTCGAGCGAGCCGATCACGTTGCGGTGCGGCGACATGAAGTCCGCGATGGCTGAACCTTCGCGCAGAAACTCAGGGCACGAGACCACGGCAAAGTCGATTGGCTTGGGCTGGGCAGATTTCACAATATCGGCGACCCAGTCCCCCGTCCCGATGGGAACCGTGGATTTGTTGATGATGATGAGCGGCGCGGACATGTGCTGTGCGATCGAGCGCGCGGCGACTTCCACGTATTGCAAGTCCGCCGCGCCATCCACGCCCTCGGGAGTCCCGACTGCGATAAAGGCAAACTCCGCGCCTTTCAACGCATCGGGGTAGGATGTGGTGAAACTCAACCGCCCCGCCTTCACGTTGCGCTTGACAAGTTCCTCCAACCCCGGCTCATAGATGGGCATGATGCCCTTGTTGAGATTCTCGATGCGCTTCGCGTCCACATCCAACGCGACCACGCGGTTACCCAGGTCGGCAAAACAGGCGCCGGTCACCAGACCGACATACCCAACGCCGACAACACAAATTTGCTTCATTTTTTACCTCTTAATTTGAATTAACTTTGGCAAGCCAACTTGCCTTCAAAACGACCCAATCCATGACCCAAAGCCGTGCAATTAGTTACGCTTCGGCTGGCACTAAAACAAGATCTTTCTTGCTCGTCTTTTTTTCTTCTTTTTCTCGAAGGCACGGGCGAGCTCGGCTAAAAAATTCTCCACGATGATCGGTTTGGTAAAGTAGCCATCGCACCCCGCCTGCAACGCGCGGAAGCGGTCGCGCGGGAGCGTGTGAGCCGTGATCGCGTAGAGCGGAATGGTTTTCGTCGTATCGTCCGACTTCAATTTTTCCGCGGCGGTCCAGCCGTCCATTTCGGGCAAACCCAAGTCCATCAGGATCAAGTCGGGTTGTTGCAGTCGCGCGGCGTTCACGCCGTCGCGTCCATTCACCGCGAGAAATACATCGTAGCCCACGTGCTCCAGGATCACTCGCACGAGTTCGTAATTATCCATGTTGTCTTCGACGACGAGGATTTTCTTTTTGTCCATACCCGGTAACTATACCCCGTCTTGCCGCTTCGGGCAATGACGTATAATCACAAATATGAAAATTCTCTACGTGGTGGATGCCCGCTCCCCCATCGCGCTCAACTGGATCCGCCATTTCGTCGAACGCGGGGATGAGATTTACATCGCCTCCACGTTTCCAGCGTCCATGGATTTGCCGGTCAAGCGGATGGAAATCATTCCCGTCGCGTTCAGCAGACTCAAAAAAGCGACACACCGCCCCGGCGCCGCCTCAGCCCGGACGTTAGGTCTGCGTACCGTCATTCGGCAATGGCTCGGTCCATTGACGATTCCCCGCGCGGCGAAACAACTCCGCACCTTCATCGAGAAAGTGCAACCCGATCTCATTCACGCCATGCGGATTCCGTATGAGGGGATGGTTGCCGCCTCCGCGCTGAGTGGTCTCGATACGACGGCGGGGGACTACGCAGTACGCAATACGCAACAAGACCGCCGCCGTCTACTCGACCATCGATTAATTGTTTCCACCTGGGGCAACGATTTCACACTGCACGCGCCCTCCTCACCGCTCATGCGTCACTACACACGCTGGACATTGCAAGTTGCCGACGCGATTCACTCCGATTGTCACCGCGATATTCGGCTGGCAAAGGAGTGGGGATTCGATCCGTCAAAGCCAAGTCTCGTCGCGCCGGGCAATGGCGGTATCAGCACGGATATTTTTTATCCACCCGCAAAACCCGTCGAGGAACCCATCATTCTAAATCCGCGCGGATTTCGTCCATACGTGCGGAACGACACATTCTTCAAGTCAATTCCGTTTGTACTGGCGAAACACCCAAACGCGAAATTTAAATGCCCGGGGATGGCTGGGGAAGAAGAAGCAATTCGGAGAATTAGAGAATTAGAGATTGAAGATTCGGTAGAATTGCTTGGCTTGATTCCACCAAACCAAATTGCTGATGTGTATCGCCGCGCGCAGATTTTGGTTTCACCGTCCATTCACGATGGTACGCCGAACACCCTGCTAGAAGGCATGGCGTGCGGATGTTTCCCCGTCGCGGGCGATCTCGAATCCATCCGCGAGTGGATCACGCCGAACAAAAATGGCTTGCTGTTCGATGCGACTGATCCGCAATCTATTGCATCAGCGATCATCCATGCCATTGAAAACAAAAACCTGCGGAGCAAAGCCGCAGGCTTGAATCAGGAAATTATTTCCGCGCGGGCGGAGTATGGGAGGAATATGGAGAAGGCGGAGGGGTTTTACAAATTGGTAATTGGTAGTTGGTAGTTGAGCTATAACTGCTTCCTCTAAACCCGATAAGGCTCACGAACACCTTCCCACTTGGGATCGAAATCTTTTGTATTGCGGGTTACCAATATCGCATCGTTCACCTTCGCGGTTGCCCAGATGATTGCGTCGGGCAGTTTGATCCGATAACGGCGGCGAAGTTGCACAGCCGACTCAGCCACATTTAAATCGAGGGAAACAATATCAAAACGACTCTCGAGGAAATCACGTAATTCTGAGTCATCTCCTTCTGCTCCGACCAATATTTCCATCCACGTGATACGGCTGATGAAGACGCGCTCATAACGGTTGTATTCCGCGTCCGCTTTCGCAAGCCCATTAAGGCATCGATGACGATGTTTGTGGCGAAAACAGCATTCACGAACGGTTATCCCACTCGGCACGAAGGGTGCTCTGATACGTTAGCGCGTTTATTTTCCGCCCGCACCATGACCCGAAGGCGCGATGCTTCTTCAACGACTGACGCTTGCGGGCTGAGCGCGTTGGGTTACGCTGTTGCAGGAAAGAAATGAAATCCAACACCTCATTTTGCTTTTCGAGAGGCAATTTGGCGATTTGTTTTTGAATTTGTTCCTGTAGGGTCATGTTGCACCTCACCTACATTGTACATCGAAAACAAACCCTGCGGGAGATGTTCGCAGAGTTGAATCGGGAGATCATTTCCGCGCGGGCGGAGTATGGGGAAAATATGCGGAGGGCAGAAGGGTTTTATGATAAAGTAATTGGCAATTGAGTAATTGGAGGTCGGTATGAAAAAATCAATCTTCCTTTTGTTCATCTTGTTGATTGCCTGCGCGCCTGTTGCAACTACCTCTCCTAGTGTTGCTACCTTGCCACCCTCGCCAACCATCACCCCAAACCCAACCGCGACGCCCGAACCCACAACCACCCCCTCAGCACCGAGAGAAGCAGATGGAAATGTGCAGGTTTTTGAAAATAATAAATGGTTGGATTTACAAGCACCCGAAGGAATTTGGGGACCAGTTGATGGAACAAGGGTGGTTTTGGTGGAGGATGGAGAGGGTAATCAAGACGCCTATACTCAAATGAAGCTAAAAGGTGGATTTAAGGATGGAGCAGATGCAGATGATCTTGTAAATGTTGCAAAATATAACGAAAAAACAAAAAAATGGGAAGTTATAGACTTTACAATTACAAGACTACCAGAGGAACTCAAGGGTGTTGACACACGATATTACAGGATAAAAACTCCAGCTGAAGTCAGGGAAATAAGCTATGCTGGCGCGGGTGTCGGACTTTTAGGTCTAAAGGTTGAAGGAGATATTGTAACTGCGTTAGTCCTTTACAAAAGTCGAGTCGTTAAGGTTTCTGTTGACGAAATTGGAGTTATGGACTATTCGCAAAACCGTAGTCCTGAAAGTGTGATACCGAAAGCATTAACACCCAGTCAGGTTGTCGAGATGATACGTATAGTCCAAAAAGAAAATACACCTATGTTGATAGATGTTAATTTCAATATGGCGTGGGATTATCCTTCACCCGGGACTGAGGCAAAGGATTGTGATAAGCGTTGGGGTTTGCCATCTTCTGCGGAATTTATTGCCTGGTGTGAAGATCAAATTTTGAAGGGAGATGGCAGAACTGTTCCGACTAAAGAGCAGATTGAACAGGCACTCATGTTTTCAGATGCCAGTCTCAGAGTGGACGATAGCTCCACTCTTACAAGTCCTGGCGATTTATGGGACATGGTTGGGAAGTCAGTAAAAATAGAGGGTGGATGGCTGCGTTTTCTTATTCTTGAGCAACGTTAATTAGTTTGCGCTTGACCTCTTACCCCTTTTTAATACAAAATGATAACTCGTTGGGCGTGGGTCTACGACCCCGACGAAACTTGACCGCAGGTCTCAATTACCATTTATTCTCTACCCCTCCCTCGGCGCGCGCATGGACTCCAACTTATGGCGCAATTCAATCCTCCGTTCATCCGCCGCGTGGCGCACATCGTTGAAGAAGTTTTCGCCGCGCGCGCGGATCATGCCCCGCAATTCCGCGCCCGATTCGGGCGCCATCAATAACGCGATGGTCGAACCGACTAGACCGCCAACCACGATCCCGATCAAAAAGCCAAACATTCGTTTCATGGAAATTCTCCTCGTGTTGTTGTAGGGGCGGACGGCCGTCCGCCCCTACACGCCGTAATGAAAATTTTGATATTTTTATTATAGGCGAAAAAGGAAAATTGTGGAATAATCAGCATACCGCGCGTATCCGCCCTGCGTGAACGCGACGGGAAAATCTCAAAGCCTGTCTACCGCGGCGACAAGGGGACGACCGCACCAAACGGCTCCTACCTACTCGGAGGATACCATGTCTGCAACACCTGTTTCCACCAGCGCGCCTGCGGCGCGCAAAAAAGTCACCACGCTCACCTATCGCCAGAAAAAGGAACGCGGCGAGATCATCACGATGCTCACCGCCTACGACTATCCCACCGCGCTGGCGATGGACAAGGCGGGAGTCGATTCCATCCTCGTCGGCGATTCGCTGGGGATGGTCGTGCTCGGATACGAAAACACGCTTCCCGTCACAATGGAGGAGATGCTCCACCATTGCCGCGCCGTCTCACGCGGCGCGAAGACCGCTTTGCTCATCGGGGACATGCCGTTCATGTCGTATCAAGTGTCCATCGAGGAGGCGACGCGCAACGCAGGCAAATTCCTCCAAAACGGCGGCATGGACGCGGTCAAACTCGAGGGCGGGCGTGAACGCGCGGACGCGATCCGTTCCATCGTTAGCGCGGGGATCCCCGTCATGGGGCATCTCGGGCTGACGCCGCAATCGGTCAACCAACTTGGCGGATTCCGCGCGCAGGGCAAAACCGCCGTCGCCGCGAAGCGACTCGTCGAAGATGCGGTCATTCTCGAAGAGGCAGGCTGTTTCTCCATCGTGCTCGAATCCGTCCCTGCGCGGCTGGCAGAATTGATCTCGAAAAAGATTTCCATCCCGACCATCGGCATCGGCGCGGGCGTGGGCTGTGACGGGCAAGTGCTGGTCACTCATGACCTGCTCGGTTTGTTCGACCGCTTCACGCCCAAGTTCGTCAAGAAGTACGCGAACTTCCACGGTGAGATGCAGAAGGCGTTCGCCGATTTCATTGAGGATGTCGAAACCAAACGCTTCCCCGCTCAGGAGCATACGGTTGAGATGGATGAACGCGAGTGGGAATCATTGCAAAAAGAACTTGCTTAGAGCAGAAACTACGCAATACGCAGTACGGAGTACAAACTTCTGCGTATTGCGTACTGCGTAAAACATGAATACGGACACCCTCATCGTCGGCACCGGCGCACTCGGTACGCTGTTCGCGGCGCGTTTATCACAGGCAGGGCACAACGTCACCATGCTCGGCACGTGGCAGGAGGGAATTACTGCCTTGCAAAAAGACGGCGCGCGGCTCGTTGATCCAAACGGAAACGATTCCTCATTCAAGATTCATGCCACTGATGACCCGCGCGAATGTGCCGGCACAACACACGCGCTCGTGCTCGTCAAAGCATGGCAGACGGAACGCGCCGCACATCAACTTTCAGAATGCCTCGCGGATGACGGACTCGCAGTCACCCTCCAAAACGGGATCGGCAATTACGAAACCCTCGCGCAAATTTTGAATCACCAGACTTCGGAAGTCTCATCAGACTTCGGAAGTCTCAACTCACGCGTTGCTTTAGGAAGCACAACAACCGGAGCAACCCTTCTTACGCCGGGGATGGCACGCGCGGGAGGTGAGGGAGTCGTGTCCATTCAGCGGCATGAAAAACTTGATTCCATCGAAGCGGCGTTACTCTCAGCGAAATTCAACGTGCATCTGGTCGAAGATGCGCAGTCGCTGGTGTGGGGCAAACTCGTCATCAACGCCGCGATCAATCCGCTGACCGCGTTGTTGCGTGTGCCGAACGGTGAATTGCTGAACCGCCCGTCCGCGCGCGAGATGATGGCAAACCTCGCGCGCGAAGTCGCCAAAGTTGCCCACGCGGAAAAAATAAAACTGCCCTTCGACGATCCTGTGGCGATGGCAGAGGAGGTGGCGCGTAAGACCGCCGCCAATCTATCGTCCATGTTGCAGGATGTGCTCCGCAATGCCCCGACAGAAATCGACGCGATCTGCGGCGCAGTGGTGCGCGCAGGGGAAAAACACGACATCGAAACCCCCGGCAACCTCGCCTGCTGGAAACTGGTCAAAGCGATCAGCGGCAGGTAAATGGCTCTATGGTAAGATTCGGTTAGAAAAATACGGAGGTTGCCGATGCGGAATCGGTTGCTCATATTTCTATTTATCTTGTGCCTTTCACTTTCAACGCGCGTCGGCGCGCAGGGCGGCGTAAAATTCGAATCGCTTAGCGTCGAATTGTGGGCGGAATTCGACCAACCCAGCATGTTGGTCATCAACGAATTCGTGGTCTCCTCGCAAACGCCCCTGCCGGCTAAAGTCACATTGCGCTTCCCCAGCGGCGGCAATTTGATCGCCGTGGCATACGAAGCCAACGGGCAACTCGTCAACACGCCCTTTGAAAGCCCTGCGGAACAAGGCGACTGGCAGACCATCACCCTCAACGTGGAATCCTACATTCCCTATCGCATCGAATATTATCAGGCGCTGGATCGCGCGGGCGACAAACGCTCATTCTACTTCCACTGGTTCGGCGACTACCCCGCTGAAAATTTCAACCTGCTCGTGCAACTCCCCGCCGACAGTGTGAACGTGAGTCCCTCACCCGCCCTCGATGCGCTCGAACTCGCCCCCGATGGACAGCACTTGATCGGCGTGACCACAAGGTCGGGTTTGAAAATGGGGCAATCGTATCAGTTCAAGATCGAGTACGAACGCCAAAGCGATACGCTCACCGACCCCAGCGCGGCAAATCAAGTGCAACCCTCCGCACCGATTGACGAGAACACGCCGGGCCGCATCTCTGTGGATCAGATCCCGTGGATCATCGGGTTGGTGGGGCTTGCCATGATCGCGTTCGCCTTGTTCTTTTATTGGCGTTCGCTTCGCGGCGAGACTGCCTCCTCTCCCGCCTCCTCAGGCAGACAACGGAAACGGTCAAACGCAGGGACGGCGGATCCAAGCCAGGCGACCTATTGCCACGAGT
>CAZQES010000087.1:0-16185 GCA_964591425.1 uncultured Anaerolinea sp. | reverse complement strand
GTGGTTTCGGAATTCAAGAATATAGATGCCGATTATGCTTCTGATCTTGTACTTAACCTTGAGGAAATTCATCCAAAACTGTTTGATAACTTTGCGGCGGCAGCACGAACACTTGAGCGCGCAGAGACAGAAGAAGATTACGCACAGGCCGCACTCTCTGGGCGCCGCTTGCTTGAGAAAATTGCTGATTATTTATTCCCAGCAAGAGAAGAGTTATGGAAAAAACGGAAAGTTGGTCAACCTGAATATAGGAATCGCCTTTGGGCTTACATAGAACAAACCTCTATTGAATTGGGTATTAATGACCCTAATGTATTAAATTCTTTTGGAAGGGAGGCAGATCGCCTAATTGATCTTTTTAACTCAGGATTACATGCAAATCCAACACAGGATAAAGTCAAGGCAGCCTTTACTGATCTTCTTATTTGGCTGTCAGAGGTTATAAAGCTTTCACCTATAGCCGCTCGAAAGCCTTACCTTGCTTATGAGCAGGAACTGATGAAATTTATTGATGATGAGTTCATGGATCAAGGAAATTAGTAATAACAACCTAAAACAATATACGCCATACAGTAGGGATTTTATAACTTAACTAACAACTTCTTCAACCCTCTAAAAATCGGATGCTCCTGCCACTCTAATTTTTCTGTCGCCAAAGCAAGGTTGGGGAATCGGCGCAGGATGGTTTCAAAGGCGATCTCCGCTTCGAGTTTGACGAGCGGCGCGCCGATGCAGTAGTGAATCCCTAAGCCGAAACTGAGATGACGACCTTCGTCGCGTGTGATGTCGAAGCGATGGGGTTCCATGAATCGGTCGGGGTCGCGGTTGGCGGAGCCGATGACCGTGTTGACCAAGTCGCCTTTGCGAATCAATTTACCGTTGAGTTCGGCATCTTCAATCGCAGAACGATAGGTAATTTGCACGGGGTTATCGTAGCGAAGGATTTCATCCACAGCCAATGCGATAAGGGCAGGTCGTTCTTTCAGCAATTTCAATTGATCAGGATGTTGCAGCAGGGCAAGGATTCCGTTGCCGATCAGGTGAGTCGTGGTCTCGTGACCTGTGCTGAGCAAAATGTTGACGTTGGCGACCAGCTCTTCCTCCGTCAGCGTGGAGGTGGTTGAGGATTCATGAGTCAACTGTCCCTGCGAATGAGGCGAGGCGGCGTTGTGGGGATATGGACACGAGTCGCCATCCGAAACGGATAGCAAGATGCTCAGCAAATCAACCCCCATGTTTTCACGCCGCTTATCTGCAAGATATTTGATGTACTCGGTCATCTCGCCCAAACTTTGCGCGGCGCGTTCCAAAAGATGCTGTGGCTTGTTTTTCACCGTCCCAAGAATGGCAAACAGATCGTCTGACCATGCTTTGAATTTCGCGCGGTCACTGGCGGGCAGACCGATGAGTTCGGCAATCACCATCACGGGCAGAGGATAAGCAAGATCGTGAATCACATCCATTTCGCTTTGATGCGAATCGAGCAACTGATCCACGGTTTGTTGAATGTAGGGGCGCAGTCGCTCCACGTAGCGCGGTGTGAAGGCATGGTTCATCAAACTGCGTAAATGCGTGTGATACGGCGGGTCGGAATAAAAAACCGTTTTCGAAAACGAATGATAAACGGGGCGCGCGATCTGTTTTTGCGAATCGGAGAGACGCTCGAAATTACGCAGTAAACCCTCGGCGCGCGAGAAGCGTTCATCGGTGTAGAGCGCAGCAATATCGTCGTGACGCGTCAGCGTCCAAAAACCCATTTCTTCGTCCCAGTGAATGGGGTCTTGCTCGCGGAGTTGTTCGTAAAACGGGTATGGATTGGCGCGTACATCCTCCTTGAGCAGGTTCGAGAGGCTGAGCACGTCGAGTGTGGCTGTTGCAATGTTCATTCTTCGCGTGCGGAAATTATACTACTTGTTTGTGAAATTGGATACAAATGGGAGGATTTCACAAACCGGTGGATGAACTGCCCGCTTCACGCGACGGGGGGAGCGGAAGCGTGAAGTAGAAGGCGGCGCCCTCCCCCACGCGGCTCTCCACCCAGATCCTGCCTCCATGGAATTCGACGATCCGTTTTGCCAACGCCAGCCCCACACCGGTCCCTTCGATATCCACGGTCAACCGATTGAACAGACCGAAAATCTTGTCGTGATATTGGGGTGCGATTCCCATTCCGTTATCGCGGACGTAGAAGGTCGCGAACCCCTCCGAAGCGGATTCGATCCGCCCGAACTCGATCCGGGGATGTTGTTGTTCACCCATGAATTTCGCCGCATTATCCAGCAAATTTTGCACGACCTCCAGCAATCGTTGACGATCGCCGTACACGACGGGAAGCGCCTCGGGAATAATGATTTCGATGCCGCGAACCTGGAATCGTCCCTGCAGAATTTCCTGCGCGGCGCCAACCAGTTCACCCAGGTCGATCTCCTCCGGTTGGTTCATCACCCGCCCGATGCGCGAAAGTTCGAGGAGGTCGTTCAATAAATTATGCATTTTATCGGTGGCTTCGCCGATGCGTTGAATATCGTTTTCCAACCGCGCGGTATTTCCAGTGCGCGCGTCTTGCAACAGAAACCCCAGGAACCCCTTGATCGTAATGATCGGCGCTTTCAGGTCATGCGACACGGTGTAGGTGAATTGTTCCAGTTCGGCGTTCTTCGCCTCCAACTCCCGAATCAGGTTTTCACGTTCCTGCTCGATGCGCTTTTGCGCTGTGATGTCTTGCACTGCGCCGTAGATGCCGACCAGTTCGTTCTTTTGGGAATCCCACACGGGATGCGCGTAATTCCTCACCCAGCGGATCGATCCGTCCTTATGAATGGTCCGCAACTCGGAAACGACTCTTTCGTTCCGGCGTAGTTTTGCCATATCACGAGCGTCCAGTTCAAGGTCGTCGGGGTGTACCGTGGAAAACCAGCCGCCGCGCGCGTTGAATTCCTCCACGGTGTAACCGGAGATCTGCTCGAAAGCGCCCGCCACCCAATTCAACACGATCTCCCCTTTTTCATTCTGCACGTTGGAAAATACGTAGTCAGACATGACCGACGAGATCAACCGATAGCGTTCTTCGCTCAAGCGGCGCGCCTGCTCAAGGGCCTGCTTTTCGGTAATATCCTCCACCGTGCCTTCAAAATAGGCAAAATTCCCTTGAGAATCCTTGACCACGCGTGTATTCGACGACACCCAAATGATCGAACCGTCCCTTCGCCGATTCATCGCCACGAACCCGTTGACAAACCCATCCGATTTGAGGATCTGCAGAAATCGTTCACGGTCCGATCCGTGGACGTACACCTGCGATGCAATATCGGTGACCGCCTCCAGCATCTCGTGCGGCGAGTCGTATCCATAGATGCGCGCCAACGCGGAATTGACTCGAAGATACCTTCCCTCGGGCGTGCTTTGGAAAATACCGAACACGGCATTCTCCACGATCGCCCGATAATTTTCCTCCGTTTGAATTCGTTCTTCCAATTCGCGTTTTGCGATCTGTTCGCTCTCACGCGCGCGAAGCAACGCCCTGCGAGCCGTCCGCGAGGAAAGTCCTTGCAACAATGCCACCAGCGCGAAAATGGCAACATTGGAAATCCACAGCGTCATGGGCGTTTGTTGCACGCTTGCACCGGTCAGAATGCCGCGTTGCTGGACCCACACCAACACGAGACCGTAGAACGCCGAAAGAACCGCCAACAGAATTCCCGTGCGCGCGCCCAGCAATAACCCGGCGGCGAACACAACCAACATGAAGTTCGAGAACGCGGCGGCTTGAATGCCCCCCGCCGCCCACACGGAAAATGAGGTCAACAACCAGAATAAAGTCACCAACAACCAACTTGCCAACCGCACCCTGCCGGATCGAAGCAATCCGAAAAGAATCAGCGAGATCGCCAGCGCGCTCACCCCTTGAACGGCAATGACCGTGTTGCCAGCCGGCAGGAGGAACGCAAGTGGAAAGGTTACGAAAATGGTCACACCGACGACCGCCGCTAGAATCGCGTAGAGCAGAGTCGCGGCAAGATTCATATCGTCGTCATCGAACACGGGTCGCGAGAAAAATCGTTTCAAGTTCAACTTGCGTCTCCCTTCCCCGCTTCCGCAGACAGCCCAAGTGTAAAAAAGAACGTTGCCCCTTTTCCAACTTCACTTTGCACCCAGATCTTTCCGCGGTGATATTCAACGATCCTTTTCGCCAGGGCAAGCCCGACCCCAGTGCCTTCACTGTTGGGATCGAGTTTGTTGAACAAGCCGAAAATGAGTTCGTGGTATTCCGGGTCGATCCCCATGCCGTTATCGCGAACATACAGGGTTGGGATACCGGCGTCGAATCCGCTGTGCCCGATCTCGATGAGCGGAGACGATTGTTGACCCATGTACTTGGCGGCGTTATCGATCAGATTCTGCATCAATTCCAACAAACGCTGACGGTCGCCGTGCACGACCGGCAAGCTCGGTTGAATCACGGTGCGCACCCCGCGTTCTTGCAACCTTCCCTCGGTCAATTCGATCGCGTCTCTCACAAGTTCTTCCAATCGAATTTCCTGCGGCGGATTCATAACGCGCCCGATCCGCGAAAGTTCGAGCAGGTCTTTTAGCAAATCCTGCATTTTGTGCGCGGCAAGATAGATCCTTTCCACGTCTCTTCGCAAGGACTCCACGTCGCCCCTCGCAAAATCATCCTCCAGATAACCGAGAAAGCCTACAATGGTCACGAGCGGGGACTTCAGATCATGAGACACGGTGTACACGAAGCGTTCCAATTCCGCGTTCTTCGACTCGAGTTCGTGAATCAACTTTTCGCGTTCCGAGAACGCCCATTTCAACAACGTCACATCTCGTACCATCGCCAGCACAGTTTCTTCCCCAGTGGCAACGATGCGGGCTTCGAAGACCTTTTTCTCGCCTTCCTGCTCCAACGGATATTCAAAAGCCTGCACCTGCCCCGATTCGAGCGAACGCTCCGTTGCGAAAGCCGTCTGATCGGCGATGGATGGAATCAATTCAGCCACCGGCTTTCCGATAAATTCTTCGGGAGGCAGAAGCGGGCGCATCGAGGCGGAGGGGATATAGTGCAGGATCGTGCCATCGCGCCGCAACTCGAAGATCATGTCGGGAATCGCTTCGAGCATGGCGCGCATTCGGGCTTCACTGCGGAAGAGCGCGTCTTGCGCCAATTTCTGGCTGGTGATATCGTGGAAGAGGGAAAGGATCGCCGGCTTGTTCCCGAAATCGATCAATTCGAAATAGGCGGCCGCGATCTTGGTTTCACCTCTTTCGCCGACAAACTCATACGCCGGATTGTGCAGTTTCTTCCGTTCGAGCAGTTTAGCAACAAATTTATCCCGGTGGGTTTCGCTCTCCCAAATACCCAATTCAATCGTAGTCTGCCCCACGGCATTTTTTTCGGAATGACCGGTCATCGCCCAGTACGCTTCGTTCGCGTCCAGCAAACGTCCGTCATCGAGGTTCGATATTGAGATCGCGATCGGGCTTGCTTGAAAGATCCGACGGAACCTCTCCTCGCCCGCCCGCAGCGCGTGGTCTGCCGTCAACTTCTCGTAAAAATCCTCACGGATTTTCTCCAAGGCTTCGCGCAGGAAATTCACCAGCAGGAAAACCAACACTGCGAGGAACACCAATATCGCCGTCAGATCCCTTGCGCGAGTTAAGGGAGGATCGATCACGGGAATCAAATCACCGCGCGTCTCGGCGATCGCCAACCACCAGATTGCAACGATACTCAACATGGAAAAGAAAACGGAGGCGCGCCAATTGGCAAGCAGGGCGGCTACGAGGATGATCACCATGTACACGAGAATCGCGAGGTCATACACGCCGCCCGCGATCCATGCGCCATAGGTCATTGCCCCCCAAAATGAGATCAGTGCAAGGAATGCGACCTGATCGACAAATCCCAATCGGAGAATGAAAAGCAAGAACACCTGCTCGATGAGCAAGCCGATCAGTACCGTATTCCGGGTCGTCAGCGACCATCCATGTTGAGAAATGTCGAGGAGCAGTGTCAGCACGCCAATGAAGATCGCCGCCCAGAGAATGGAATATAGCAAGCGCTCCGTCAATGCACGCCGGTCAGCCCCAAACAAGGGTTTGAACATATTGCGGATCGAGCTCAGGTTCACGCGCACAAATCCTCTTTCGAGGAGTATAACACGTTGAATCTTGATGTAAATTACAGGGAACTTCAGGGAAAGGCGCGCTCGAATGCCGCGAGAATGTCATCCCACTTGCGATTCGCTTCATGGTCGATCGTTCGAGCTTCGGGGTGCGCCTCGAACCACGCCAGCGAACGTCGGACACCTTCTGCCCACGTGACTTCACATTGAAATTCAGGGACGAACCGTTTGATCTTGGAATTATCGAACACCACGCTATTCGATTTATCGCCGATCAACGTGCCTTGCTTCTCTGGGTCATGTGCCACGATCAAGTCGCTGGGGATATGAACGATGTTCGGTGCTGCGCCAAGGGCAAGATACACCTCTTCGTAGAGTTGATTCCAAGTGGAGACTTCATCCGAGGTGATCTGGAACGCCTCGCCGATCGCCGCAGGGTTGCCCAATAAACCTGCCAAACCTTTTGCAAAATCGGCATTCCATGTGACCACCCACAAGGAAGTTCCATCGCCCGGCACGATCACTTTTTTCCCCAACTTCATACGCTCGATGATCGTCCATGGGTGAAGCCAACTATTCATTGCAAGCGAGATCTGCGTTGGACCGTAGGTCAGTGACGGACGAATGATGGTGACGGGGAAATGCTCGTCGCGGTACGCATCCATCAATCGCGACTCACAAGCGATCTTGTTCTGTGAATATTCCCAAAACGGGTTCTCCAACGGGGTCTCTTCGGTGATCAAACAATTCTGAACAGGCTTTTGGTACGCCGAGGCGGAACTGATGAAGACGAACTGGTCGGTTTTGTCGCTGAACAGACGAATGTCCCGTTCGATGTCGCTGGCGGTGAAGGCGATGAAGTCCACGACCGCGTCGAAGCGGTGACCAGCCAAAAGGGAGGCAAGATGCGCTTCGTCCCCGTGAATATCGCCCTGTAAAAGGGTCGCGCCCGAGGGCACAGGGTATTTCGTCGAGGCGGAGCGATTCAAAATGAAGAGGTCGTGCCCGCGCTCGACAGCAAGATCGGAACAGGCTGAACTGATCAGCCCGGTCCCGCCAATGAAAAGGGTTTTCATCAACCTTCTCCGAGTTCAGGGATCGGCTGGACCGGGACGCGATTCGCCAGAAAACTTTCCACCCAGAAAATGATCAACGCCAGCCAGACGATGCCGAACCCGATCAGCCGCGACTGGTCGAACGGTTCTTTGTAGATCAATACGCCAATGAGAAATTGGATCGTCGGCGCGAGGTATTGGAGGATCCCGATCATCGAAAGCGGGATCTGTTTCGCCGCGGAAGCGAACAACAACAGCGGAATCGTTGTCACCACGCCCGCGCCGATCATCAGCAGGTCGGCGGTGACCCCTGCATGTAAGAAAGCCGCGCTGCCGGCGCTTTCCGCCAACCCAAGATAAAGCACGGCGGGCAGAAACAAAATTCCTGTTTCCAAGGTGAGACCGAACACCGAACCCAACGGCGCAAGTTTCTTCGTCAACCCGTAAAAACCAAACGTGAACGCGAGCAGAAGCGCGATCCACGGCAGTCGACCGTACGCAAGCGTGAGATACGTCACACCGATCGCGGCAAGCACGACGGGAATCCATTGCGCGGTGCGCAGGCGTTCGCGCAGGAAGATCACGCCCATCAATACACTGAGCAACGGATTGATAAAATACCCTAAACTCGTTTCGACGATAAACCCGGCATTGACCGCCCACACGTAGGTCAGCCAGTTGATGCCGATGAGGATGGCGGCGATGAAATAGATCTGAAAGGTCCGCGCGTTCAAGGTGGAACGAAAGTCATTCCACTGGCGCGTTACCAAAACAACAAAGAGCAATAACAAGAATGACCACGCGATTCGGTGTCCGAGCAATTGCGGCGCGGGAACGCCTTGCAACAATTTCCAATAGATCGGGAAAAAACCCCACAGCGCGTACGCCGCGATACCGCTCAATATTCCTTTGTTCATTCGTCTCCTGAGAATCGGACAGATTGAATTACGTGAGTTGGATGCCGTCACCCCCTTGGTGCTTACATTAGAGTCAATGGGTCAAAAGAATTCGATCGGTTGCCGACCAGCATACCCCGCGTCCACTTCGTGCCAGTAGGCAATGTCGCCCTCGCCGTGTTGCCAGCACAGGTACACTTCGCGACCGTCTTTCTGCGCAGAAAAATCGAGCAAGCCGATGTTGATATCCTTGATCTGCGCGCCTGCATCCTGAATTTTGTGAATCAGGGCGTCGAATTTTTCAAACTCGAGAACCATTTTGCTGAGGATAGGATTGCCCCCGTTCCCAGCGGATTTTTCCACCGCAGACCAGATCTCGGGCTGGTTGGCGAGAATCCGCTGGCGAATCCGCATCACCTCCTCCATCAGCGGACGGATGACCTGCAAGGCTTCGTTGGCTTCAACGAGGGTATAGTATTTTGGCATTGTCACCTCTCCGCATGGAAGTATACACCATAGAAAATAGGTGCTTACACAACCGCTTGTATGCGAAGGATTTGGACAAACCGCAAGGGCATGGCAAGGTGCCCTTCTTTCATTTGGAGAGGCTTAATATTTTGAACGCCCCGCGAGTGACGACGACGAAAACAATGGCTCCAATGATCAGGTCAGGCATTCCGGAGTCCAACCAATTTACGAGAATGCCAGCCGTAATCACGCCTAGATTAATGATCACGTCATTGTTGGTGAAAATCATCGTAGCTTTTATATGAACTTCTTGATCCCTGTTTTGTTGAAGTAAATAAAGACAAACACTATTCGCAACCAAGGCAAGTGCGGATACGATAATCATCGTACGAAAGTCGGGAAGAATTTCCCAACCAACAAATCGTCGTATTACTTCAACGAAGCCCACCAATGCCAAAATGAGTTGAAAATATCCGCTAACTCTAGCCACTGTTTTCTTCCTCGAAAACGCCGCACCCACAGCGATCAGACTCAATCCATACACGATGGCGTCAGCGAGCATATCCAAACTATCTGCTACCAACCCCATCGAGCCAGAAATAAACCCAAACAACGCTTCGATAACAAAAAAGGAGAAGTTGATCAGCAAAACCGTCCACAACAAATTTTTCTGTCCCGAACTGTTTTCGTCCACCACTTCGTTGGTCTGTTCGGTCTTCAGCAGGCGCGAATTGAGATTGAGTTCGGCAATGGTTTTCTCGATCGTATCCGACTCCCCATTGTGATATACAACAAGCCTGCGGGTTGATAAATCGAACTCTAGTTTGCGAATCGCATTCAAACCATCAAGTTTCAACCGCACCAGGTTTTCTTCAGCGGCACAATCCATTTGGGAAATTTCATATGACGATTTATCCATATCTCTCTGTAATCCTTTGCTCACTAATTTTCAGGGGTTCGCTTTATAACGCACACATTCATAAACACCTTTGGCAACATCCGCAAGAAGCGCGTCTGCAAGCAAGAGTAACTGGTCAACCCGCTTATCGCTCAATTCATAATAAACGAAGCGCCCCTGCTGTTTCGCAACGACGAGACCACATTCACGCAGGCACCCAAGATGGTTTGACACATTCGGCTGGGACAAGCCCGTCAATTCAACAATCTCACTAACGGTAATCGCGCCATCGCGCAACGACTCGAGGATCGAAAGGCGCGAGGTGTCAGAAAAACCGCGAAAGAGTTTGGCTTGTAATTCGATCGGATTTGGGTTGGCAGTAATTCTCATTTTGACCTCTAATATCATCATATCATTATATATTGATTTATTTCTTAAAATAATCAGCGGCTGGTTCAGCCGCCGTTGATTACTCACGGAAATTCAGATGGGTACCGCCGTGTATCCTTTTTTCTTTGCCGCGGCAACGATCTCGTCTTCACCAAGTTGAGTCTCATCGTATTCAACAACCATTCGTTGCTTATGATAGCTTGCATTGATCTCTTTGATACCGGCGAGTTCATCTTCCAGACTCTCGAGTTTCATAGCGCAGTTGGTGCAGGACATATCGGGGACCGAAAAGGTTTTCTTCATCATAAATTATTCCTTTGGTATGAACGCTTATTCAAAAATGATCATCCCGGTGTACATGCCCATCGAACAGGTGAAGAACATTCGTGTGCCTGAAGGTTGGGCGGGGATGTCCACTTGCACGGTTCCGGTATCCGGGAGAAGTTGATAGAACCCCAGCGCAGGGATGACAAAGTCGCGCGCGCAGGAATATGTCCCCTGAGTGACGAGGTTCAACGTGACAGCAGAATTTGCATTGAGTCGCAGGGTCTGCGGAAAGTATCCGTCATTTTCCACGAACAAGGTTGCCGAGGTATCGGCAGTGGTCTGGACGGATGCCTGTGCAAGATCGTCCGAGGGCGATACGCTTCGAGTCAGGTTTTGGATCGATAGCGGGGAACCCATCAAATTGAGCCCGCCATCCAACGTAACGAACCCTAAAATCAAAACGGTGACGGCAACAAAGCGCATAAAGAATTTTTCCATGCGCGCGCCGAGTTCGGTGGTGAGGAAGGCAACGATGAAAAAGACCGGGCTTGTACCCAGCGTAAAGGCGAACATCAGCAAACCACCGGAGAGGGGATTGCCCGTCGCGAGAGCCGCCGCCATTATGGCTTGGGTCACGCCGCAGGGGATGAGAACAGTCAACGCGCCGAGGAAGAGCGGCGTGAAAGTGTCGGTCCCTTTGGCTGTGCGGCGGATGTACCGCGTGATGAATTTAGGCGGCTCGATCGAAAAATAGCGGAAGATCGGATGGATGTTGAACATGCGGAGCGCGTTGCCCACCATGAAAATGCCAATACCGATCATCAAGAACGCACGGGTAAGTGGGCTGAGCGTGAGAAACGAACCCGCCCAACCAAGCAGGAATCCCAGCAAGGTGTAGGCAACGAGTTTCGCCACCAGAAACAAGAGGATCGGCAAGGCCGGACTCGTGCGCTCAGGTTGGAGATTCCGTTCCTTCTTTCCTCGCTTGTGACCTCCCGCCTTCACCGCGTAGTCCTGTTCGATCTGATGCGCAAGCGAACTCGCCAACAAGCCGCCCTGAACAGCGAGGCAACTCAAGCCGCCTGTGGTGAGCCCGGTGATGAAAGCCACCGAGAGGCGACCTCCAAAACCACTTCCTGCGCTGAAAGCAAAACTGGCATCTCCCTGATTTTGCGCAACAAGCATCGCGACCGAGATCGCGATCAACCCGAGTCCAACGGAGAAGAGAATGGCGGGACCTACGGCAGGCTTATTTTGTCGGCTCATGAATCCTCAAGTTTCAATTACAACATTCCGAGACAGTTCTGATTATAGATTCCTGCAGCGGCGTTCATCAGTGACATTCCACACCTGGAACCCGTGAAATATGACCAGAATAGTCGAATACCCTGAACTCAGCGCGGAAGTATGACAAAGCGATCCGAATTTTTAGAGGGACATCTTCCTCAATCGCAGGCTGTTCGTCACCACGAACACACTGCTGAACGCCATTGCGCCAGCCGCAAGCATGGGATTCAAATACCCCAGCGCCGCGGCGGGAATCAGGATCACATTGTAGAAGAACGCCCAGAACAAATTTTGCTTGATCGTCGAGAGAGTCTTGCGAGAAAGCGAGATCGCCCGCGCCACGCCGCGCAGGTCGCCGCTCATCAACGTGACAGGCGCGGCGGCGATGGCAACATCGGTGCCTGTGCCGATCGCGATCCCCACGTCGGCTTGCGCGAGCGCGGGAGCGTCGTTGATCCCATCCCCGACCATAGCCACGACACTCGACGACCGACGATCAACGTTGGACGATTGGAGTTTCATGACCTCGGAGGATTTCCCTTCAGGCAACACCTCCGCCAATACTTCGTCGACGCCAACTTGTTTTGCGATCGCTTCCGCTGTTTTTTGGTTGTCTCCGGTGATCATCGCAACCTTCAAACCCATGCGATGTAATTCTTTGATCGCCTCGGCGGAATGTTATTTCAACGTATCCGCCACCGCAATCACACCTTCCACTTTTTCTTCGACCGCTACCAGCATGGCGGTCTTCGCCTCGGACTGCAGACGCGACACTTCGGATTCAAGTCCGTTCAACGCGAACCCGTGAGCTACCATCATGCGGACATTGCCGACGGCAACGCGTCGTCCCGCGACTTCAGCCTGCACACCGTGACCCGGCTCTGCCTTGAACCCCGACGCTTCAGACAACTCCAAGCCGCGCGCCGTCCCCTCCGCCCAGATCGCTTCACCGAGGGGATGCTCGGAACCGCGTTCAACGGATGCCGCGAAACGCAACAACTCATCCGCTTTCCATTTTCCATTGACTACTACATCGGTGACAGCGGGTTGCCCCTTCGTGATCGTTCCTGTTTTATCCAACACAACCACGTTTACTTTTCCCGCGCGTTCGAGCGCTTCGCTATTTTTGAAGAGCACACCCAACTCCGCGCCTTTGCCGGTTCCAACCATCACAGCCGTCGGCGTGGCAAGCCCCATCGCGCACGGGCAGGCAATGACAAGCACCGCCACCATGTTGATCAGTGCAGTGGTGAACGGAGAATCGGAGAATTGGTACGAGGTAAATTGCGGAACGACATAATACCAAACGGCAAACGTGATCAAGGCAATCACGATCACGATCGGAACGAACACTGCCGAAACCTGATCTGCCAGTTTTTGAATCGGGGCTTTGCTCCCTTGCGCGTCTTCGACCAGTTTGATAATTCGAGCCAGCGCGGTCTCTTTGCCGACCTTTGTCGCTTCGAATTTCAGCGCGCCGAGTTTGTTCAATGTTGCCCCGACCACACCGTCACCCTGTTTCTTTTCGACAGGCATCGATTCGCCGGTCAGCATGGATTCGTCCACAGCGGAGCGGCCCTCGACCACCACACCGTCCACCGGAATTGTTTCACCGGGCTTGACCAGCACCACATCCCCCACGCGCACCTCGTCCACGGGCAACTCAACTTCAAGTCCGTCGCGAACGACGCGCGCGGTCTTCGCGCGTAATCCCATCAATTTTTTGATCGCTTCGGAGGTGCGTCCTTTTGCGCGCGCTTCCAGATATTTGCCGAGTCGGATCAACGTGATGATGACCGCGGCTGTTTCGAAATAGACATGACCGGAGATCACTCCGAACGTGATGAACATGGAATAAATGTACGCGACCGAGGAACCCATGGCGATGAGCACATCCATGTTGGCAGACCCGTTGCGGAGCGATTTATACGCGCCGACGTAATACTGCCAGCCCACATAGAATTGTACGGGCGCGGCAACCAGCATCATCGCGTAATGCACCCATTCGCCATGCGACCACATGCCCAGCAAATTAAAATCGCGTAACATCGAAAAGGCAAACAACGGAACGGTGAAGATCAAACCGATCACGAGCAAACGGTATTGTTCATTTATCTCACGCTCGCGCGCGATGGCTTCGGCATCCTCCGCCTCGCCGCCCAACTCTACCGCCTCGAAGCCGGCCTGCCGCACTGCCGCGCGAATCTCAGCCTGACTCACAACCGTTGGAATATATCGCGCGCGGGCTTTTTCACTTGTGTAGGATACCTGCGCCTCGATCACTCCTTCGAGTTTGAGCAACGCTTTCTCCAAACGTCTCGCATCGTTATCGTCGGATAATCGCTTGATGATGAGTTCGGCTTCGCCGGTGGCGATGCCATACCCCGCGCGCTGGACGCGTGCGATCATCTCCGGGATGCCAAGTTTTGCGGAGTCAAAATCCACCGTGGCGCGCTCGGATGACAGGTTGACCACGGCTGAATTCACGCCGTCCAACTTTTTGAGATTACGCTCGACCGTTGCAACGCAATTCGCGCAGGTCATGCCGGTGATCGGGAGTGTTAATTGTTTCGCGGAAGTCATGGTTGTATTTGCTCCAATGGCTGGACAAAGGCAAAGATCGCGCAACCTCGCTCGATACCCGGTCCAACCTGAATAGAATTGTTGTCGAGATAGTCCGTCAATGACGGGTTGGAGTTCAACAAGCCTTCGCTATAAATTACAAAAAACGAGGCTCCATCGTTGCGATACTCGACGAGTTTTTCAACGGTGTGCCAGTCCGCCGGAAGACTCCAGCCGTAACGCTGGCTATAGAAAAAAATCTGCGGTTCTTGATAGTTGTTGGGAATGCCGTTGTCCACCGCGTAACTGGTCGTGCTGACAATGATCCGGGCGTCCGCAGGCACCACTTCCTGGACGGAAGTCCCGCACTGCGCCAGCGAGCCTTCCCCGGTCAACAGCATTTGCCTGAACACACTCGCAGTTACGCCTAACGATACGATCACCGAAGCCAAAAGAATTCCGGATTGAGCGATTCCCTTGAAGGAAGCGGTAACCCACGCTACGCCCAAGCCAACCGCCAGCGCCGCAAAAGGAATCATGTACACGTGATACTGTATGCCCCAGTCTTCGTGCGCATAACGCGGCACGAGCAGGTAATAGATCCCGACGACGATAACGCCCAGCACCACGAGCCTCAACCGTTTGTTGCTCCATGCCAACACTAAGCCCGCGAGGAACAACAGGATATACCCATAGCCTAAAATCCATTTCCAATCGAGGCGGACAAGATGAGTATACAGATGGATTCCCAGGTATTGGTCAACGGAACCAAACTTACTGTCGCCTCCGGAAAGTATTCCGAAGGTGTTTCCGTATGTTAGATACAGATTTCTGGCATGGAGATACCACATTGCACCCGGCGTCAACGCGATCGCCATCGCCAACCAGATTTCCCGCTGTTTCAATACTTTCACTCCATATGCGCCGAGCGCAAGCAATGCGAACAATAACCCTATGTGTATGGAGGTGGGTTTCACTAAAATCGCCAGCGCTGTCGAGGCTGAGGCAAGGATGAGGTGACGGCGGCTGGAGGAACTCAGCCAAATCACAAAGAAATAAAGGGCGGCAATGTAGAAAAACATGACGGTCGCTTCGGGCATGTAGGCAACGCTATAGCGCAGGTAGAGCGGTGAGAATACCAGGAAGAATAACGCCCAGGTTGCTTGACGCGCCTCCCCCAGCACGTGCAAGGCAAGTTTGTAGAAAAAGAACCATGCAAGGACGCTGAACCCAAGCGAAACAAGCCTGCCCAACCAATATTGTTCACCGAAGAATAAATACAAAATCGAGGTAATAAATGTATACAGTTGAAATTCGGTCTCCACGTAACCGGGACCGCTTCCACCCCAGTAGATCTGGGGGTAAAGTAATTTGAAGCCGTTCACAAAGAAGTGGTGGGCGATGGAAGCGGTATCTGCCTGTCTCCACGCATCGCTGTTGAATGTGAGCGGGGAGAACAACAAAGGAACCCGCATGATCGCACCCAGAACAAGAATCAGGGAGGGGGCTCTTTTTAAAAGATCAATGCGGGATATAAGATTTTTTATCGCTGCCATGTTATCCAATTCCGTCGTACACGCATTAGCAAGCCACTCCTATTATTGATCGGTAATTTAAGTCTAGCATACACGAAATCACAGGCGAATGAAATCCAAATTGGATTAATCTTCATCCAGCGGATGCTCGATCGCTCCAGACATGAAAAGTTCAGGCTCCTGCTCGAAAGCCCGCAAGCAAGCACGCGTACAAAAATACACCTGCTCGCCGCGATACACGGCTTGGGGGTACTTGCTGGGTTCCTTTAGCTTTCCGCCGCAGACCGTTTTCACGGTCTCAGGCTGTGGCGTATCGGGTGAGAATTCAGACATGGTAGGTTCGCACTAAAGAGACAAGTTCACGCGTCGCAGAAGTTGCGCATTGATCGCCACGACAATGGTACTGACCGACATCAATAACGCTCCGACCGCCGGGGAGAGCAGGATTCCAGCGCCGGCAAGGATGCCAGCGGCTAACGGCAGGGCAACAATATTGTAGCCCGAAGCCCAGATCAGGTTTTGGATCATTTTGTTGTAACTGGCGCGGCTCAACTTGAAGATCTTGACCACATCCAACGGGTTGCTCTTCACCAAAATAATTCCCGCCGACTCCACCGCTACGTCGGTGCCACTGCCGATCGCAATACCCACATCGGCGCGGGTGAGAGCGGGCGCGTCATTCACTCCATCGCCGAC